>JAQXPK010000090.1 GCA_029100605.1 Bacillota bacterium
GTTCTTCTGCTGGATGTTGACCCGCAGGGGGACTTATCCAAAATGCTGGGACTGCGAAAACCGAATGATTTGCCGCTGACACTGGGCAATGCCATGAACGACATCGTGGCGGGTGTCAGCGGCAACGAGCATCCCGAAATCTGCCACCATCATGAGGGCTTTGATTTCGTCCCCGGCAACCGCACCCTGTCCGCCGTTGAGGTGGGTCTGGTAAATGTCATGAGTCGGGAGACGGTGCTGCGGCAATATGTGGATCAGATCAAAAAGAACTATGACTATGTGCTGCTGGATTGCCGCCCGTCTCTCGGTATGCTGGTCATCAATGCTCTGTCTGCATCGGATTATGTTCTGATTCCGGTTCAGGCAGAGTATTTTGCTGCCGAAAACATGACGGAGCTGGTGGGCACCGTGCAGAGCATCAAGCGGCAGATCAATCCCAAGCTGAAAATCGGCGGCGTGTTTATGACGATGGCGAATGAGACGAACTTCCGCAAGGATATTGTGGCATCCGTCAAAGCCGCCTATGGAAAGCATCTTCCCATTATGCAGACGGTGATTCCGGCAACGGTCCGGCTGGCGGAAATCAGCACCGCAGACCACAGCATTTTCAAGCATGAGCCGAAAGGCCGTGCAGCGGAAGCCTACCGCACTCTGGTGAAGGAGGTAATGGACATTGGAGAAAAACAGCGTAGCAAGCCTTCTGACATCAGTCGATAGCCTGTTCACCACTCAGGAGGAGCGGGACATTGCAACCCAGCCCAGAGTGCAGGAAATCCCCATTGACCAGATCGACGATTTCCCCAATCACCCTTTCAAAGTCCGAATGGATGACAACATGATCGAGATGGCGGAGAGTGTGAAACAGCACGGCATTCTGGTTCCTGCCATCGTGCGTCCCAAGGAGAACGGGCATTATGAAATGGTTGCCGGTCACCGCCGCAAGCTGGCGTGTACCCTGATTGCGAAGCTGCAACTGCCCTGCATTGTTCGGGAGCTGACAGACGAGGAAGCGACCATTATTATGGTGGATTCCAATTTGCAGCGGGAGCAGCTTCTGCCGTCGGAGAAAGCCTTTGCCTATAAGATGAAGCTGGATGCCATGCGTAGGCAGGCGGGTCGGCCAAGCCGAGATAATTCTGCAACACTGTTGCAGAATTTCGGTGGTAAAACTTCCCGTGAACTTCTGGCAGATCAGGCGGGTGAAAGCCATGAGCAAATTCGCAAGTACATCCGCCTAACCGAGCTGATTCCCGAAGTTCTGGATTTGGTAGACAATTCTGTTCTGAAAGAAAAGGACAAACTGCAAATCGCTTTGCGCCCCGCCGTGGAACTGTCCTACCTGACCCAGCAGGAGCAGCATGATCTGTATGAAACCATGATAACGGAGGATTGCACCCCATCTCATGTACAGGCGATGAAAATGCGGAAATTTTCAGAAGAAGGCAGGCTGAACATGGATGTGATTTTCTCCATCATGCAGGAGGAAAAGCCCAATCAGAAGGAGCAGTTCAAGATTCCAAAAGATCGTATCAGCAAATACTTCGCGCCGGGGACGCCTGCGCAGAAGATTGAGGATACCATTGTAAAGGCATTGGAGTTTTACCGAAAACGCCAGCGGGAACAGGAACGATGACCACTCACAAGGGGGCAGTCTGCCCATCTCACAGGACTGGAGGCAGGGGAGTTGCACGGTTCCCCCTCTCCACACCTCACCCTCTCCAGACTACCTGTACACTCCGAAAAGGAGAACCAGGTTTGTACCGGTTTTAACAACAAACCAACAATCGCAGTCCTTGCTGTACTTCGGCAAGGGCTATTTTTGAAAGGAAAAATCATGCCAACTGTAATCAAACGATGTATTTCACTTCTTTTGATTCTGATGCTGGTGGTTAGTCTGATTCCCAGCGTATATGCTGCGGAAACAGCCGATGAAGCTGATCCTGCTGCTTCCACAGAGACAACGGAAGAAACCACGAACACAGAACCGGAAGAAAACATGATCCCACCGCCCGATGAAACAGAACCGCCTGTTACGGAGGAATCCGGTACTGAACCATCAGAACTTGACATTATCGATGATTCTGAGCCGCCTGTCATGCTTCTGATTGACGGAGAAGTTGCTCTTGCATCCATTTCCAACTGTCAGGCAACCACATGGGCTACCATCTGGGTCAACACAGATGAATACAGTCCCATTGCCGGAAAGACCAACCGATTTATCTACTACGAATTTGCGGGCAAGTCAAGAAATCGAAACAATGTCGGTCTGAAAGCCATTAAGGTCAATGGCACATGGCAAGCAGCTTACTGCCTGGAACCCGGCATTGCGGAGGGCTCCACTTATACGGAAGAAGATCTGACAATGGATGAATTTGTCAGCAGTTCAGCAGCCCCGTCCACCCTGACTGTACAGCAAATGAAAGCTATGTGCGTTGCGGTTATGTATGGACAGAGGACGCTTCCGCAATCCGCCAGCTATGAGCTGCTGTCCAATATGGTGGCAACGCAGATCATTGTCTGGGAAATCGCCATTGGCTGGCGAAATGCCACACCGCCGTATGCACAGACCAATGATGCGTTCATTCGCCGTTTCGAGAATGCCTACGGAAAAGGGCCTGAAGCTACTTCCATGTATATCTCCATCGGAGGTCGCTTGAAGAATGTCATTTCGGCATACAACCAGATTTCTGCAAACATGGCGGCGCACAGCGATGCCATCCCCAGCTTTACCAGCGCGGCCCAAAATGCTGCCCCGACCATAGATTTGAAACCGAATGGCAACGGTCAGTATAGTGCAGCCGTAACGGACAATAATCGGGTAATATCTGGGTATTCCTTTCCGAGGATGGATGGACTGACCTTTACCACGAACGGGAATGTGCTGACGATTACCTCTGACCGCCCACTGGACAATGTGCTGGTAGCACCCACACGAAACCGGGTGAACACCCAGGGGCATCCCTTCATCGTGTGGTATAACGGCAGTTATCAGGTGATGCTGGGCAGCCAGGCAGACCCATCTTATGAGGATTTGCCGGTATACTTTCGGGTAAGGGCCGTCAATCCCACAGGCTCCATGAAATTGGTCAAGACCACAGAGGACGGAAAAAACCTGTCCGGCTGGAAGTTTGGCATTTATTCGGATTCAGCCTGCACCAACCTGGTTTCCGGTCCGCATATTACAGATTCCACAGGTGCGCTCTCCGTCTCCAATTTGACCGCAGGAACCGTGTATGTAAAAGAATTAGGCCACACGGACGCGAGTGTTGCTACTCTGTATACCTGCGACAGCGCCAATCCTCAGAAAGTAACCATCACCGCAGGAGCTACTGCAACGGTTAATTTCCACAACAGGCTTAACACCGGCGGCGTTAAGCTGGTCAAGGAAACAAACACAGGCAAGAATTTGGATGGTTGGCAGATCGGTCTTTACACCGATGCCGCCTGCACAAAGCCTATTTCCGGTTCTCCCTTTACCACCGGAGCCGACGGAAGCGTAACGGTTTCCGATTTGTCTGTTGGGACGCTGTATGCAAAGGAAATTGAAGTGGATGACCCTTGCTGGGTCTGTGACACCTCTGTGAAAACGGTCAATATCACGGCGGGACAGACTGCAACTGTGACCTTTCGCAATACCCATTACGGAGATCTGCGTATCCGAAAAAATGCGGTAAACGGTTCTGCTGAAGGATGGAGCTTCCAGATTTTGGATTCTGAGAGAAATCTGGTTGCGACTATCAAGACAGGGGCAGACGGCTATGCTCACTCCGGGCGTCTCCTCCCCGGACAGTATTTCATTCTTGAAGTGCATGACCGTGACGACACTTATTGGGAGTATGATCCCGTCGTGGAAAAACAGTTGACGATAACAGCCGGTTCTCAGGCGGAGGTAGCCTATACCAATACGCAGTATGGCAAAATCCAAATTCAGAAAGCCATGGAAACGGAGGGAAGTCTGACAGGCTGGCAGTTCCGCATCACAGATTCTTCTGGCACGGAAATCCCCGGTTCTCCCTTTGCCACGGATGAAACAGGCTTGATTCTCGCAGGAAAGCTACAGCCCGGAGAATACAAGATTGAGGAGCTGATTCCGGAGAACAGCCTGTATTCCTGCACCAGTGAGAATCCACAGACTGTGACCGTGAAAGCCGGAGAAACAGCCGGGGTTTCTTTCACCAACGCTCTGCGCCCTGGCAGGATTCTCATTGAGAAAGTGGACATCCGTGGAGAACCCTTGGCAGATGCGAAGTTCCTGTTGGAATGGAGCATAGATGGTTCTCTTTGGTGGCCGGTGGAATACACCGATACAGGAACGGTCAGAGAGGGATTCTGTTTCAATGCCAAATGCGTAAATGGTACTTTGACTTCCGGAAAGGATGGGCTTTTGGAATGGACTGGATTGCATCCGGGACTGATGTATCGTGTAACAGAACTGGAAGCACCCAAAGGATATTCGCTTTTGACGGAACCTGCTTTTGAGGGAACACTTCCGGCGGATAATCTGACGGTTTCTTTTCGTGTAGTGAATTGCGAAATATTTAAGCTGCCTGATACCGGTATGACCTCCGGGGCATGGCTTCGGGTATCTCAATTCGCGTGTATATTCCTCTGTACTGCACTTCTCGTCTACTCCTATCGTAAAGAACGGAGACAATAAAATGACTGCCTACTACTGTGCCAGGGATCAGCCCTGGCTTTTCTGCTTTTCGGTGCTTTCGCAAAGTTATGTAAACAAATATCATCATTTATCTATGAAAGGAAAAATCAATATGAAAAAACTGACGAAGATTCTCTCCCTGATGCTGGCCCTGACTATGCTCTTGAGTTTCCCTGTTGCTGTTTCCGCCGCCGAACTGGAGGATGCTCCCATCGATGAATCCAAAACCGGCTCCCTGACCATCTACAAATACGATCTCACCAACGCCGAAAAGGACGGTGTGTGGGATTCCTCCTATGTATCCACCGGCGTGTTTGACCAGTCCGGCGTCAACGATGTTCTGGGCGGCGGTAACTCCACCCTGGGCAACGGTGAAACCGGCTACGGCTATGCCATCAAGGGCGTGGAGTTCAGCTATGTCCTGGTTGCGGATATTGTCCAGTTCTCCGAGTCCGAAAATGACAGCCGCACCGACAGTCATGTGGAAGTGCTGTACGCCATCGACAAGACCAAGGGCGAAGACTTCCTGAAGGCGCTGAATCTGGCAGACGGTAAGAACCGCTATACCAATGCGGATGCCCTGGATTCCACCAAATATTACTATCAGTCCGATGTGCTGATCGATGCTCTGGCTGCGGCTCTGGAATCCAATTCCACCGTAGTGAAAAACGCTCTGGAAGCCTACATTGCTGCGAACGGTGGCGCTGCCATGCCCCTGACCGATGCCTACGGGAAGACCAAGGCAGAAAACCTGAATTTGGGCCTGTATCTGGTTGTAGAAACCAAGGTCCCCGAAATGGTCGTGTCCACCACCGATCCCTTCCTTGTATCCGTCCCCATGACCTCCGTGAACGGCACTAACGCTACCGACGGCGGCACCCGCTGGATTTATGACATTACCCTGTACCCCAAGAACCTGACCGGCATTCCCTCTCTGGAAAAGACCCTGCGTGAGAACAAGAACGACACCGGCAAGAATAATGGTACTGCTACTATCACGGATGGTTTCGCCCACACCGGCACCGCTTCCGCTGGAGATACCATCGACTACCAGATCATTTCCACGCTGCCCTCCATCACCTCCGAAAGCACCTACCTGTCCTGCTACACCTTTGTGGATACCCTGTCCAAGGGCCTGACCTACAACAAGGGCGATGTGGTTCTGGAGTTCTTCACCGACGCTGCCTGCACCGATTCCGTTGCCATGTGGACGGAAGCTGACGGTAAGTTCACCGTTGCCTACAACACCACCGATGCCGGGGAATCCGTTATGACCATTGAAATGACTGCTGACGGTCTGAAGGAAATCAACACCTCCAAGGCTGTGTACTCCGGCGCATCCATGGTCAACTCCGGCTACTCCGACTGCACCGTGAGAATCACCTACGCCGCCAAGATGGACAGCAGCAATGATCTTGTGTTCGGTGACAAGGGAAACGATAACAAGGTTGTTCTGACCTGGAAGCGCAGCTCCCAGAACTACTACGATACTCTGGTGGACGACTGCCATGTGTTCAGCTACGGCATTGATCTGACCAAGCTGTTCTCTGATGGCAAGGGTGACTTCTCCAAGGTGGAGTTCCTGATCCAGAACAAGACTGACAACTACTTTGTGAAAGCGGAACTGAACAAAGACGAGGGCATTTACTATGTGGTTGACCATGTAACCGATAAGGCAGATGCCACCCACTTTGTTCCCGTCAAGACCGCCGATGCCCAGGGCAGAATCATTGTCAAGGGTCTGGAGGATGATACCTACACCCTGACCGAGGTTCGCACCGACAGCGGCTATGTGATGCTGAAACAGGGCATCGATGTGGCCATTTCCCGGAAGGATACCGATGCTTCCTGTGGCATCTATGGTGCGGATGTTCTGGGCCTGATTCAGAACGACCCCCGATATGCCAGCATCATCAAGGACAACGGCGACCTGCACAATATGCCCCAGAAACATCTGGAACACAAGCTGCTGACCGCTTCCGCTACCGTGGATGGCAAGAAGGTCAACATGGTGGAAGATAATGGCAGCATCAATGCAGAAGCACCTCTGACTGTTGTGAACACCAGCGGTTTTGATCTTCCCCAGACAGGCGATCATGGCACTTGGATGTTCACCGTGGGTGGTATTGTCCTGATGGCCAGTGCCATGGTGATGATCTTCATTGCCTGCCGCAAGAAGTCTAATCGGTAACAAAATGCAGCCCCGGAGGAAAGAAAACCTCTGGGGCTGCTTCAGCAAGGAGGGCATTATGAGTACAAAAGCAATGACCATTTCTGCGGCTGTATTGGTTTTCTTGTTGGCCTTGGGCCTGACATTGTATCCTCTGATTTCCAATCAATACAACCAACAACACCAATCCCAGATTCATACCGCCTATCAGGAACAGGTAGAGCAAATGGAAGATGCGGATATTCTCATTGCCAGAACGATGGCAGTTGCCTACAACGAAGTCCTAAAGCCGGGAGTACAGGATAGAGATGCGTATAGTAGGGATGCACTTCTGGTAGCAGCGCAGGACTACGACAGTCAGCTTGATATTACCGGAAGCGGCATCATGGGCTATGTGGATATTCCCAAAATATCCGTAACGCTGCCTATCTATCATGGTACAGATTCCAATACACTTTCAGCCGGGATCGGGCACCTGTTGGGCAGTTCCCTCCCAATTGGTGGGGAAAGCACGCACACGATTCTGACTGCCCATTCCGGCATGGCAAGTCAGAAAATGTTTTCTGACTTGGATCAACTGGGGGAGGGGGATGTTTTCTATCTGGAGGTGCTGGACGAAGTCCTTGCCTATCAGGTGGATGCCATCAATACCGTGCTGCCCCATGATACAACCTATCTGGGCATCACCACGGGAGAGGATTACTGTACCCTGGTCACCTGCACACCCTTTGGCGTAAATACCCATCGGCTGCTTGTCCGTGGGAGCCGCATCCCATATGAAGAAGCGGAAGAGATTGTTTCTTCGGTTTCTTCTGAGGAGGGAGCAGCTTCTACTTGGGAGGAGAAGTATGTGAATGGTATTCTGACAGGGCTGTGCAGCGTGGGGGTCATCTGCATTATCGCCGTTACTGTATGGTATATCAGGAGGCGGTAGGATGGTCAAGAAGGTCATCCTTGTGGTAATGCTCTGTGTGTTCCAGATTGGGCTGAGTTTATTTTTGTTTCCTGTGTGGAATCGGCTTTTTACAGAAAAAGAAGTGATGCATTCAGCGGAGCAGTTCCTTTCCGAGGTGGCTGCTCCCGTCCCAAAACCAGAAACAGAAAGTACCGATCCAACGGAACCGCAGAGGCCCTATGCAGAACTTTGGGAAGAAATGTGTGCCTACAACGATAATCTTTATGCGCAAAAACAGGCTGATTTGAACAGTACGGATGACTTCAAGGAATCCAGCTTCCAGCTTCGGGACTATGGGCGAAAGGATGAAGTGTTTGCCGTGCTTACCATTCCGAAAATCAATTTGGATATGCCGGTTTATCTTGGTGCCACGGATCTGAACTTAGCAAGCGGAGCGGCTCATCTTTCCCAAACCAGCCTGCCTATTGGTGGGGGGAATACCAACTGCGTCATTGCCGGTCATAGGGGATGGAATGGGGCACTGTATTTTCGCTATGTCCCGGATTTGGTGAAAGGCGATATTGTCACCATACGAAATATTTGGGAGACGCTGACTTATCAGGTGGTGGAAACGAAGATCATTGCTCCCAATGATGTGGATGCCATTCACATTCAGGAAGGGCGGGAGTTGCTGACCTTGCTGACCTGTCACCCCTATGCCAGCGGCGGAAAGCAGCGGTATTTGGTAATCTGTGAACGAGTATATCAGGAGGACAATTATGGATAAACGCATGGCGGGTGATTATGAGATCATCCAGTCTTTTCATATTGGCGATCAGGAGGTGGTACTCGGAGAGAATCCAATCGCACCCCCGGAGGAGCGTTATATGTGCGCCTACTGCCAGCAGAATGAAATCATGGCACTGTATAACGATGTTCTCGTCAGCGATGATTTCTGCGAAATCGCAAAGCTGTATGGGGAGCGGCTGGCTCAGCAGGCGGAGAAAACCCGTGTGGCATTGTTCAAGCCCAAATTTCAGGGTATCGACACAACCGCGCTGACCAAAACCGACTGTACACCCCTTTCCCACGAGGATGACCTGAACGGAAAAGTGGTTGTGGTCAGGTCGGAGGTACTGCGGCGGGAGTACCAGATGGCAACCAACCAGATCAAGCTCTGCACTGGCGGTTTTGGGGCATCTCCCCACAGCCGTGGCTCAGCCTGTTTTTGTGTAGATCTTTATTCTGGCAAGACAAATCGCTTTGAGCGCAGGGATATTCTTGGTACGCTGCAACCGGCGCAGCTCCCCCAATGGGCAGCACTCGGTCTTGACCAATACAGAACTGAACACAGCCAGAAAACCCATAAGGACAGGGAGGAGCGATGAATTATGGAGCAACGGGAATGTGCAGGCTACATTATTACCCAGAGCATCAAGGTCAAAGATTCGGAGTTCGTACTGGGGGAACATCCCAAGAAGGATATGTATGTCACCTGGCGCTGCAAGGACGGGGACAACTATTTCTGGGGTCATTATACCAGCAATCGGTACGACGCCCTGAAAGACCTCTGCCAAAGAGCAGAGCGGGAGATTGATTACCTGGCCTCCATCGGAGAGATCCCGCCGATAACATCCCAAAAAGAACAGGAGCGTGAGCGATAAATGGAAGCAGAAATGACTTTGCGCCCCATGACGGCAGCGGAGCAAATGTACAGCTATTCCCAGTCTCAGCAGCTTATGTCCCAGACTGGCTGTATTGGGCACCTTCGTGGAGATTTCGGCAGCAGCGGCGAGAAGTTTTTCTCAAGCTGGGATGACCACCGGGGAGATTTGAAGTCCGAAGATTTCAAGCATGAGTTCGATGAAGTCATCAACGCATTGCGGGAGAATGCACAGTACGGGGGTATTCTGAAAAATCGGAGCAGCCTGTCTGCCTACTGCTGGATGCACCGGGACAGCAGCTTCGGCAATGATCGGAACGAATATGGCTTCCGGGCGGATACCCCGCATTATTCCTATTTGCTGCGGCTGAATCCCAACAGGGGCGAGTACAACATCTACTGCCATTGCTACATCCGGCAATGGCTGGACCGGCACATGCGGCAGGCAGAAAAAGGAATCCGTTTCATTACGCCGGACTATAAGGAGATATTTCGGATTCCGGACGGCGACAGAATCCGCATGACGCTTCCCTCCGGTGAAACCCTGGAGCAGACCTGCCGCTATATTGATGAAACCCATCTGGAGGTTGGAAACAATCTCTATCACATTTGTGAGTTTGCCGAGCGGATGCAGCACAATGGTGTTAAGACCATCCCTCTGCGTTCTTCCCTCCCGGAGAAGTGTTTCAGCACTTTGGAATCCACAGGGGAAATGATCGTCATTACCAAGGGCGAAAAGGGATATACCCCCACGGGAATTTTCCCGCAGGATGCTTCTCCGAGGGAGGGGGTAACCGCCGCCAATGCTGCCAATGGTGTCACCAAAGCGCAGGAGGCCGCTATGGTAGCCGGTTCCATGTTCGGTTGGGATACCCCTGCCGCCGATCCCAAGAATTACGATGCGGAGGGTATTCCCATCCGCCCCAGAGCCAAAGACCGCAGCGAGCGATAAACGCCGGGAGGGGAACCGATGGCATCAAAATATGAACGGATTACGGATTTATACTTGCAGACCGCAGGCGAAGTGGCAACGCCGGAGGTGTGGCCCCGGTTTCTGACCACAGCCTGCTATAACTTCCGTCTTTCCTTTGACAAGCAGATTCTTTTGTATGCCCAGCGCCCGGATGCCACCGCAGTTCTTCCCATAGAAGGGCGGCAAGGCTGGAACCAGCGGTTTGGGCGGTGGGTCAATCGCGGCTCCAAGGGTATTGCCATTCTGGACAGCGACAGCAATGGTCAAGCGAGAATCAAATACTACTTCGACATTGCAGATACCCATGAGGGGCGGCATCCCCGCCCGGTTCCTATCTGGACAGTATCACCAGAGAGTGAAGCAGCAATCATGGAAACGCTGGAAAACAGCTTTGGCGCACTGGGTAATAAGGAAAATCTGGGTGCTGCCCTCCTTTCGGCAGCATCCAATGTCATGGAGGACAACTTCCAGGACTATCTGGCGCAGCTCATTTATTATAAGGAAGGCAGCTTTTTAGAACCGCTGGACGAGGAATCGCTGGAAGCCATCTTCAAGCCAATGCTCCAAAACAGCATCGGCTATATGCTGCTGGTGCGCTGCGGTATTGATCCTGCCGACCATTTTAAGCCGGAGCATTTCAGCTACATCAGTGGCTTTAATACCTTGCAGACCATCAACGCCCTGGGCACGGCTACCAGCGACATCTCCCAGATGTGTCTGTCCGAAATTGCCCGTACCACGCTGTCACTACAGCGGCAGTCCGAAAAGCAAAATCGCACATTTGAAGAACCTGACGAAAAAGAGTATGCTGTAGTTGAAAACCAACCGGAAAGGAGCATGAACCATGACACAGATCACCTACACGAAGCAGGGGGATTATCTGCTTCCCAACCTTCTCCCGCCCCAGGAACCCCAGATTCCCCTTGGGAAGTACGCATCGATGCGCCGCAGATTCCTGCAGCAGAACCGGAAAGTGACTTACACGAACCTTCTGACCACGGGGCAGCTCCACGCGCATCTGATGGAGATCGAGGAGACAGCTCGGAGCCGGGTGGAGAACATCGTCAGCCAGATGGCGAAGGCAGCAGGGGTGACGGAGGAACTGAAATCCACCGACCAGATGAAATGGGTGGGGCTGATGAACAACTTCCGCTCAGCAGCGGAGGAGCAGATTCTGCAGGAACTGATTTACGCATAGATGGTATTATCCCGCCGCCCAGTTTTGAGGAGCAAATCTCCTTTTTGGGCGGCGGTTATCTTGCGCCGGAACAGGAAGATGAACAGCAAACCTTCTTCTCCCAGCCGCAGCTTCCCCAGCAGGTCATTGATGAAGCCCTGTGTATCGGTTTCAATGACCAAAACAGCCGCCTGATTATCTGCGCCTATTTCATGAAAGACAAGCCGCTGGAAGACAATGCCGCTTTCCTGCAAAAGCGCTACGGCACTAACGGTGCGGGGCTTTTCATCCATGATCGGGAATACGCCATCTGGTATGATGCCGATGGCATCCGAATTGCCACCGGGCGCACCGTCCAAAAGCGGTATACCACCCTCGTCACATGGGAGCAGGCAGAAAAACGCATCCGGGAATTGCTGGGCATGGGGCGATATATGCCCCAGAACGAGCTTGACCGGGTGCAGGACTTCGAGCGAATGGAGCTGGCAAAGTCCCTGATTTATGCCAGACGGGAATTCAGCGATGAAGCCAGGGAAGCCGGGTATCTCCCCTTGACTACGCTGACCTATTCTGCTAAGGGCGGCTTCCCGGAAATTGAAGCACAGATGCAGCGCCTTCTGGAAGATCGTGACACACTCAGTCAGCTTGTAGATGAATGGACTTTGTTCGCCGCTGTCTATGAAAAAGACCGCAGTTTGCTCAGAAGTCGATGGTATGACCCTGTAGCATTGCTGCACAGATTGGAAGATTTACAACGGGAACCCCTTGTTTTCACCGCCGCCGATGGGTATGACCCTCAGCGGCGGTTTTTCATTTCCGACGATGAAATAGACCGTATTCTGCGTGGCTCCGAGAGGAGCTATGAATCCCGACTGGACACTTTCTCTTTTTTCAGCCGGAACACCGATGCCAAAGAGCGGGAGCGTTTTCTGAAACAGCAGCATGGTGAGTACAGCGGCTATCATGGTGGGAACGACAACCAGACCTATACCTCTGCCGGACTGTCATTCAGCCACGGCAGTTTGGGTGCCCCCTATGCGCAGGTGGAACTGAAATGGCCTGCCATTACAAAACGGGTTTCCGATATGATTTCCCTTGGCAGATTTCTGTACCCCAGCGATGCTGAGAGGATGGCTGATTACGAGGTCAAGCAGCTTGCGAAGCTGGTTATAAACTTCTTCCGGGATGCCCCTAATGAATATGCCAGACCCACCGAAAAGAATATCTTTGACTACTGGGATGGGGTGGCAGATATTCAGGGGCAGCTTTCTGATCCGGAGCGGGTAAGGGAGATCTATGAAACCATGATGCTGCCTCTGTGGAATGCAACCCTGCCGGGTGACCGTTTCTATCCGGAGCGGGAGCGTGGTATGGAGGCAATGCAGGCATATCGGGCAGGCACCTTCTCCGTTTTCGGCAGGGATCATACCTTACGTCCTTTGACGGGACTTTCTCAGCCGGAAGAACAGCAGAAGATGGCATCCAATGATGATCTGGATGCTGCCAAAGAGTTGATCAATCAATTCTGTTCTCAGGAATACGGCAGCGAAGCTGGCTTCTCAGATCTTCAGAAAGTGAGTGTTGCCTACACCACCATTACGGACGATGAAATTCCCGTCGTAGTCTATGTGAATCTGATTAGCTTCAGGCTGGATCGTTATATCGAAGGCATTATCGTTGATTCCAGGAAATACAACTCTTTGAAAGAGCTGACAGAACAGGAACTGGTTCATCTGGATTTTGACGAACTGGTTTCCTTTTCAAAGGAGCAACTCGCAAAGGTAGCGATTCACGAAGTCGAAATACTGCTGCAATGGGATTCGGAAGGTGAGCTAATCCAGACATGGCAGTATTCCAATGGCTGGTTCTATAATCACTATGGCATTGAGGATGGGGTTGCAAGCTCTGTTGCAGGTCCCTTCGATACTCTTGAAGATGCAAAGGCAGCAGTTCTTGTCCACCGCCCTTTGGCGGTGGAAGTATCTGATCCTCGTGATGCAGAAGATACTTTTGATGATATCGACCCGGAACAGATTCGGCAGAATCTGGCACATCGGGGTATTATCAACGGCGAAGTGGTTGACCCGGAGGCACTGAACAACGATCCCTTTATCCAGCAGGTGGTAGCAGATGCCGAAGCAGCGCAGGAGCAGCCTGCCGTTCCCATTCTTCCCCAGCTGAAACAAAAACGGGAGCGCATCACTTTTGAGCCGCTGCACCCGGAGATTCCCAGGGAACAGCGCACCAATTACCGCATCACCGACCCGGAGCTGGGCTACGGCACCGCCAGCGAAAAGTACGCTGCCAATGTTGCCGCCATCCGAATGCTGAAACGCATTGAGGATGAGGGCAGGCTGGCAACCCCGGTGGAGCAGGAAATCCTCTCCCGGTATGTGGGCTGGGGCGGTTTGGCGGACTGTTTTGACGAAAAGCACAGCAAATATCAGGAGCTGAAAGCCCTACTTTCCGAAGAAGAATACGCAGCCGCCAGAGCCAGCTCCCTGACTGCGTTCTACACCTCGCCGGTCATCATCCAGTCCATGTATCAGGCTTTGGAGCAGATGGGCTTCCGGGAAGGTAACATCTTGGAACCCTCCTGCGGCGTGGGCAACTTCATCGGCATGATTCCGGGCTCCATGGCGGGCAGTCACGCCTACGGTGTGGAACTGGATTCCATCTCCGGGCGCATTGCCCAGCAGCTCTATCAGAACAGCTCCATCGCCGTCTCCGGCTTTGAAAAGGTGCAGATGCCGGACAGCTTCTTTGATGTGGCCATCGGCAATGTACCCTTTGGGGATTTCAAGGTGCTGGACAAGCGGTACGATAAGCACCATTGGCTGATTCATGATTACTTTTTCGGTAAGACGCTGGATAAGGTCAGACCCGGCGGCATCGTTGCGTTCATCACCTCCAAGGGAACGATGGACAAAGAAAACTCCGCCGTGAGGAAATACCTTGCACAGCGGGCGGACCTCATTGGTGCCATCCGTCTGCCCAACACCGCTTTCAAGCGCAATGCCGGTACGGAGGTCACCAGCGATATTCTGTTCCTGCAAAAGCGGGACAGCATGACGGATATCGAGCCGGACTGGGTGCATCTGGACACCGATACCAACGGTATCCGCATGAACAGCTATTTCGTTCAGAATCCCGATATGATTCTGGGCGAGATGGTCATGGAATCCACCCGGTTCGGCATGGACAGCGTGTGCCGTGGGGATGACAATGCCGACCTGTCTGAGTTGCTGCAGGGAGCCATCAAAAATCTTCATGCAGAAATCACCGAATACCAGCAGGAGGAATTGGAGGAGGAAGATAACTCCATCCCCGCTGACCCCAATGTACGCAATTTCAGTTACACCATTGTTGACGGCAAGGTGTATTTCCGTGAGAACAGCCGCATGAATCCTGTGGAAGTTTCCGTTACGGCGGAGAACCGCATCCGGGGTATGATTTCCCTCCGGGATTGTGTGCGCAGGCTCATTGACTATCAGACGGAAGGGTATCCCGACGAGGACATTCAGAGGGAGCAGGCGCAGCTAAATACCCTCTACGATGATTACACAAAGAAATATGGTCTGCTTTCCAGCCGGGGCAACAGTTTGGCCTTCGGTGAGGATTCCAGCTACTTCCTGCTGTGTTCTCTGGAAGTGCTGGACGAGGAGGGGAACTTCAAGCGCAAGGCGGATATGTTCACCAAGCGCACAATTCGCCCCCATGTAGCAGTTACCTCTGTGGACACCGCCAGCGAAGCCCTTGCTGTGTCCATTGCTGAAAAAGCGCGGGTGGATATGCCTTTTATGGCAGAGCTGTCCGGCAAGACCGAGGCAGAACTGGAAACAGAGCTGGCAGGTGTTATCTTCCGGGATGTGAACTGCGCCGAGCGAAAAGAGGAAATCCCGGTTGCCTTTGTGGATTTGGAACGGTATCATTTTGTCACAGCGGACGAATATCTGTCCGGCAATGTGCGCCGGAAGCTGCGTATGGTGAAGGCCCTGCAGGAGGTATTACCTCCCGAAAAGAAAGAACTGCTTTCCCGTAACATCGAAGCACTAACCGCTGTCCAGCCTGTGGATTTGACTGCCGGTGAAATCGGAGTCCGCATTGGTGTCAACTGGGTGCCAAAGGAAATCTATGAGCAGTTCCTGTATGAGGTTATCGGCACCAGCGCCTACGCACGGGACAAAATCCATGTGCTGTATTCACCCCATTCCGGCGAGTGGAATGTGACCAACAAATCCTTTGACGGCAGCAACATCAAGGCAGTCACCACCTACGGCACCAAGCGCATCAATGCCTATCACATTTTTGAGCAGACCCTGAATCAGAAGGATGTCCGCATTTATGATAACGCAGTGTAAGAAGCCAGACAGTTTATGCAGAGCAATTTACAGACATGGAGAAATGACGGTGAATAATCTAAAGGCATGGAATACGATTCCTCCCCAGAGGCCTCAGTATTTCTTTGCATACCTGGCTAAAGACTTCCGGAATTTTGCACTAAAAAAGCTGGATTGGAAAAATGCAGCCAAACAGAATGCGGAAGTTGTCAGCCTGACTGAGAAAATGGAGATGTGTGTTCCAGACCAATCCCGGGACAGGGAGATAGAAGCCAAGGAATTGGGGATGATTCTGGATCGTTTCCTTCGCACACTAACACCGGAAGATCAGATGGTTTTTCTGCGTCGATACTGGTATGTGGACACCATTGCAGAAATCGCCACTCGGTATGGTATCAGTGAAAGAGCCGTACAGATGCGGTTGAATCGAACCAGAGCGAAGCTATGTACGTGCCTGAAAAAGGGGAGCCATCAACTTATGAACGGGAAAGGTATTCTCTTAGGACTGAAATATGTGGGTGATGATCTGATTGAGAATGCAGAGCCATTTGCAGACATAGAGAAATGATGGTGAATCATGCTGAATTGTGCCATAAACATTGACAATATCCAGTTTGTGAAAGTAGTTGGCAGACTGGTCAGCGCAACTATGAAATCCGATACAGAATAGTTGACAAGGTTTATTCCCAAACCTCGACGAGATATGTGAGCCAGACGATCAACGCTGAGCCTATTTTATGTGAGGAATCGCGCATGGATGAGATAAAAGAGGATTCTCTATGGATTTATTGCCCGGTTTGCGGAGGTAAAACGCGAACTAAGGTGTACAAAGAGACAGTACTGATAAAATTCCCGCTCTACTGTCCAAAGTGCAAAAAGGAAATCAAAATTGATGTTGTACAACTGAAAATCGTAGTGAGCGAATGAGCCAGACGAAAGAACGCAGAGCCTGCTTCCCCTTATCAAAGGGGAGACAGGCTCTTTTTTTCTTCAACTCTTCCGGCATTTTGCTTGCGCAAGACTCTCAGGACTGATTCAGAAGTTGTGAGCAATGCGGCAGCTTCTTCATCGCTGCAGTTTTCAATCAGCGCACGCAGTTGGTGCTTCACAGAGGAATCTGCCACCGTTTCCGGATAGAAAATCTCATTGGGATCAATGCGTAAGACGCGAACAAGAGGGTAGAGGATGTTCATTCTTGTGTTGGATTTCCCATTCTCAATAGAACTGATTGTTCGCGTATTGGTCTCAACCAGTTCTCCGACTTGTTCCTGTGTCAGATTCATTTTATCCCGGGCGTTCTTTACTGCTCTTGCCAGCGAGCGTGAAAAAGCATGCATTATACTTCACCTCTCTTTGTATTGTACAATACTCCAATTTTGTTTTTAATGTTTTATAAATCATATAAAACAGGAAATATACTTCTGTAAAATGAGATGACAAGAAATGAACATCAAATTACTGTCCAAACAAACAAGATATAAATCGCATTTCATTTTGAACCACAGAATAGGAATGCCAGAGAACTAGAAGTATATTTCTGGTTATATAGAGAAAGCAATCACGCACGGACTACTTATGTAAGTATCCGTGCGTTCTTGTTACGGATGCGTGTTTTCTGCCATTGCCGGTCACCTCCGGGCAATCTGAATTTTTCAAATTTCAGATTGATTGGAGGAAATAGCAATGGATGGATACCATCCGAAAAACAAAGATCCCCGTCCTAAGCGGAGGAAAGACAGAGGTAACCCCTATACGATATTTACAACCGGCATCCAGTCTAATTCACCGCATTATTGGTTGTCCTTTACGGACAATCAGGGGAAGCGGCATAGTTTGGAGATTGGCAGAGAGCTGTTTGATGCTCTGGACCAGTTTGAACTGGATGATTTGTCTGTGATGAATGAGATAGACAATCATTATGAGCATTCAGATCTTACAGAGGAATCCCTGAACACACGGGCAGCAAATCCGCAAAAATCTCTGGAAGATACCGTGTTCACTAGGCTGCAATACGAGCGGTTACATAGTGCAGTTTCAGAATTACCGGAAATCCAGCGTAGAAGGGTAAATCTATATTATTTCGGAGGATATACCTTTGAGCAGATTGCGTTGTTAGAGAACTGTACCAAACGGGCAGTAAAAAGGAGCGTAGACCTCGCTGTCGATACGCTTAGAGAAAATTTGAAAAATTTTTCTGATTAGGGTACACTTTTGGCGTTTTAGTTAGGAAACAGGTGAAGGGGTTAATCTCCTCCACCTGTTTCTCTTTTGGGGGATGGGTTCGTACCTTAAAAACTGCATACCCATTCGTCAAACACATTCCCATTGCTATTGTGATGAGCATAAGCCGCTTTAGAAGCTGCGCCGGGATGTGTCGGGGAGAAGCATCAGGACATCACTTTCCTTTTTCGGTCTGCTAGGCTTTTCTCCCCGGCACGGAGCGAGAAACAGCTTTTCTAAGACTTCTGGGCAGCACCCAGAAGGGCGATGACAGGCAGTGGGGACAATGATACTCCCGTCCAGTCACAGCTAGGAACGCAATGAGGGCGGTCACATGAGAACCATGCGAGGGCGCAGAATGACCCGTGGAGCTGGTACGCTGCCAGCCGTTTGACGACTTCCCATCATAGCCGGGGTGTCGAGGACAAATAGGCTTCTTCAAAAAACAAATCCGCCAGCAACCAGAAATGGGCGCTGGCGGTGTTTACATAGGCATTCTGCCTATATCTTTTGAGGAGGTCAAACACATATGAAAAACACATATCTCAGAGGAGAACTGTACTACGCAGACCTTTGCACAGGGGTTGGTTCCGAGCAGAACGGGTATCGTCCGGTGGTGATTATCCAGAACGATGTCGGAAACCGGCATAGCCCTACAACCATCGTGGCAGCGATTTCTACGCAGATTAAAACCAAGGCAAATCTGCCCACCCACTACCATCTGAAGCCGGGATGTGGGCTTGTGCAGCCCTCTATGGTCATGCTGGAACAAATCAGAACTGTGGACAAGACCCGGCTGGTTCAGTACATTGGAAAGCTGTCTGACGGGGAAATCAAGGGGTTGAATCATGCGCTGGCAATCAGCATTGGCCTGATTTCTACCACGCCCGGAAAACTGACCTTGTGCCTGTGCAGCACCTGCGCCGAGAATTTCTACGGCTCAGGTGCTTATTATTTGCGGCGGGTGAATCCTATCGAAGTTGAAAAGGAGCTGTGTACCTACTGTAATCAGAGATCCGGATTCACATATGAAGTTTCTCCCCGCAATAATCAAAGAGGGAAATGACTTGAATTTTGTGATATACAAGGACTTTTCAAAATTTTTTTCGATACAGAGAAACAGACAAGTTCTTGAATCATAGAGTAAGTATCATGCGCAGCCGGGAGTGATGTTTGTGAACGGTACTGCTTCGTATCAGGCAGAAACACATACGGCCTATATCGGATCAAAGGCAATTACAGTCATTGGATTGACGCCTGTTTTCTCCGACGAACTGGAAAAGCGAAAAAACAAAGAAAAGATCGAATACGGACTATTCAGCATTTTTGAGAAGTATTCGCACATTTGAGCATATGGAGCTGCCACAGTATAATCATGCTGTTGGTGGCTCTTTCTACATAGAGGGGAGAGCTTATGTTAAAATATGATGCGATATACGCGCGACAGTCTGTTGATCGAATGGACAGCATTTCCATTGAAAGCCAAATTGATTTTTGCAAATACGAAGCCAGGGGAGGGGAGTACCGAGTATTCCAGGATAAAGGTTACAGTGGTAAAAATACAGATCGGCCAAATTTCCAGATCATGCTGGAGGCCATCCGCAGGGGAGAAGTAAAGCGTGTCATCGTGTACAAACTCGACAGAATCAGTCGCTCCATTCTGGACTTTGCCACTATGATGGCCGAGTTTCAGGATAATGGTGTTGAGTTTGTATCCTGCACAGAAAAGTTTGATACTTCTACCCCTATGGGGCGGGCAATGTTCAATATTTGTATTGTGTTCGCACAGCTTGAACGGGAAACAATACAGCAGCGTGTGACGGATGCTTATATATCAAGAAGCAGAAAGGGCTTCTATATGGGTGGCAGAGTTCCATATGGATACCAACTGGAAACCTATACGATTGACGGTAAAAAAACATCTCGATATACCATCGTTCCAGAAGAAGCCAAAATCGTGAAGGTTATTTTCTCAATGTATGCCGTGCCTCAGACCTCCTTTGGCGATATTGTTCACTATCTGGTGGATAATGGCATTCCAAACGCAAGAGGGAAGGGGCAGGTTTGGGATCGCGCTAGAATCTCTGATATGATAAAGAACCCGATTTATGTCAAAGCGGACCTTGATATTTACCAGTTTTATAAGGATCAAGGCTCCATTGTACATGACGATCCTTGCTTGTTTATCGGTACAAACGGATGCTATCTCTATTCAGAGAAGGGTGCTGGGAGAAAAACCATCCATTTGGAAGGGCAGCATGTGGTTCTGGCCCCCCACGAAGGAATCGTCCCTTCTGACATCTGGTTAAAAGCACGCCGCAAATGCCTGAATAACAAGCAGGTTGCAAAGCCTTTGAAAGCCAAAAATACATGGCTGGCAGGAAAAATCAAGTGCGGCAAATGCGGCTATGCGCTGACCATCCGAAAATCCAATACTCAGATCGGGCGCTATTTTATCTGCAGCAGAAGAATGCAGACAAATTTCTGCGAAGGTGTCGGCGGCATTGACGCAACCGCGTTTGAAAACCTCATTCTGTCCGAAATGAAAAAGAAGGTAGAGCAGTTTGATGTGCTCAATGCCCCGCCTCAAATGCAGAATAACCCACGGATTCTAGAATTAGGTGCCCAAATCGAACAAATTGAGGCGGAAATCGAAAAGCTTCTGGATCGTGTGTCAGAAGCGGATTCCGTTCTGATGGGATACATCAACAAAAAAGTGTCTGAGCTGCACAATCAGTTATCAGAACTGAAGCGCGAGATGAACGAACTGGAACAAGCAATCATTCAGCCGAAGCTGAATGTCAAGCAAATCCGAAACTGTATGCAGCATTGGGAAAAACTTGAGTTTGACGATAAAAGAGCAGTCGTGGATCAGCTCATTGCCGTCATAAAAGCTACGGAAAACACCTGTGAAATTACATGGAAGGTCTGATTTTTTATACTTCATCTTGATTGCAGTGCTTCACCAAACCGCTGGAAATGCACGACCTCCCGCTCCCGGAGGAATTTGATGACATCGTTCACATCCGGGTCGTCGGAAAGCCGCAGAATGTTGTCATAGGTCACCCGGGCCTTCTGCTCCGCAGCAAGATCTTCCACCAGATCCGCCATAGGATCGCCCTTGACCTCCATGGAAGCGGCACTCCAGGGGAATCCAGAGGCAGCTGTGGGGTAGACACCGGCTGTGTGATCCACAAAATAGGGCGCGAAAGCGGAGTCCTTCATCTGGGAATCCTTCAGATTCCGGGTCAGCTGGTGAACAATCGCCCCAATCATCTCCAGGTGCCCCAGCTCTTCGGTTCCTGCTTCGTGTTCATTCTGCGGCGCGGCAAGAAATTCTTAAGGCAATACCGCATAATGGGGCAAGGAGATTCGGCAAGAGATTTTGACACAAGCGAAAGTATGAAAAACGGGGGAATACTGGATGTATTTCCCATTTTTCATACTGCACGATTGGGGCAAAAGATCTGCCGAAGCCCGCAGTCCCCATTGTGTGGTGTTGCCTTAAAAGAAATAACAGGTGACAAATCCGGGGAAATATGGTATATTCTCTGTGACAAACGAAGCGAAGGAGCTTTTTCATGAAGCACAATTATCTGGTCGTGGGGGCGGGGTTGTTTGGCACCGCTTTCGCGAAATACCGCGCCCTGGCGGAAAAAGAGCCCAAAACCATCTTCGGCGGCAGGCTGGGGGAGTACCGCTACTGCGACATGGACGCGGTGCTGCTCCGGGCGCTGACCCTTGTCAAAGCGGAAATCGAAGGAGAAAGACAATGAAACTTCTGACGGTAACTGTTCCCTGCTACAATTCCCAGGATTATATGGAAAACTGTATTCAGAGCCTGCTGCCCGGTGGAGACCGGGTGGAAATCATCATCATTGACGACGGCTCCACGGATAACACCGGAAGAATCGCCGACTCCTACGCCGAGAAATTCCCCGACATCGTTCGGGTGATTCATCAGGAAAACGGCGGTCACGGTGAGGGCATCAACCAGGGCCTGAAGCACGCCACGGGCACCTACTTCAAGGTGGTGGACAGCGACGATACCCTGAGTCCCGACTTTCCCAAGCTGCTGGATACCTTGGAGGAATGCGAGCGCCAGGGCGGCGTGGATCTGGCGGTGACCAATTACTACTACGTCCATGCCGACGGCGACGGCGACCGTTCCATCGACTATTCTTCCGTCCTGCCGGAGAACCGGATTTTCACCTGGGAGGAGACCAAGCCCTTCCGGATCTATCAGCTGCTCACCATTCATTCCTGTACCTTCCGCACCGAGGCCATGCGCCAGTGGGGAGAGGAGCTTCCCAAGCACGTCTTCTACGAGGACAACCTGATGATTTACAGAACCCTGCCCCACGTCCGGAAGCTTTACTATCTCAATTCCGACCTCTACCGCTACTGGATCGGACGACCGGATCAGTCGGTGCAGTCCAGCATTCTGGCAAAGCGGTACAGCCACCAGATTCTGGTGACGGAAAAGTGCTTCACGACCTGTCACCTGGACGACATCGCCCAGCCTCGGCTGAAGCGGTACATGAAGCACGAACTGTTCATGATGTTTGGCATCGCGATTCTGGCAACCCGGCAGAACAAGTCCGCCGAGACCGACGCGGCGCTGGGGAAGATGTGGGAAACCTGCATGGCCTTTGACCCAAAGTGGGCCAAGTACTTCCGAAAGCACACTCCGCTGCTATTCATCAGCGTTCCCGGCAAGGCCGGGCGGAAGTTCGCCAGCGGCGTATACCACTTTGCCAACAGTGTGGTGCGATTCAATTGACAGCGAACCGGACAGCCATTGGGCTGTCCGGTTTTTGTCAGAATTTGGCGTATTCCAAAATGATTACAAATGTGTTACAATCACCGGGCATATATGCAGACTTTTTCGTGAGGTGATTGTCATTCGACGGATCGTAATCTGTGTTTTGATGCTTTTTCTCTGTCTGAGCCTGCCGGTTCAGGCAGATGCCGCCGGAATGGATTCCCGGGCGGGCGCCGTTACCACAACCGGCGGAAATCTGAATGTGCGCAGCAGCCCATCCACGGACGCGGCCAAGGTGGCTTCCCTGAAAAAGGGCAGCTACATCACCCTGATCTCCAAGTCCGGCAGCTGGTGGAGGGTGGAATACGCCAAGGGAAAGTTCGGCTATTGCCATGCTGACTACATTACCGTGGTAGAAGGGGCACCGGCGACGGTGGCTGTGAACTCCGGTTCCCTGAACGTCCGCAGCGGGGCGGGAACAACCCATTCAAAAGTCGCGTCTCTTTCCAAGGGGGAGGCGGTGATTCGGCTGTCCACGGCGAACGGTTGGAGCCGGGTGCTGTATCACGGCACGAAAACCGGCTACGTCAGCGCCCAGTACATGTCCGGGTATTACGCCCCGGTGTCGCTGAATGTCCTGAATTTCAAGCAGACAGATGAACGCTGGGCAAACACGCTGATCGGCGATTCCGGCAAACCCTTCTCTCAGATCGGCTGCGCCACCACCGCTGTGGCGATGATGGAGTCCTGCCGCACCGGCAGAACCATCTACCCGGACGCCATGGCAAAGCAGCTCCGATACACCCCCTCGGGAAGCCTGTACTGGCCCAGCCATTACACGGCGGTGACCGACGGAAGCGGGTATCTTGCCGGGATTTACGACAAGCTGAAGCAGGGAAAGCCGGTGCTTTTTGGCGCGCGGAATGCTTCCGGTACCCAGCATTGGGTGGTCGTCACCGGCTACACCGGGGGCAGCAGCCTGACGGCTTCCGGGTTTACCATCCACGACCCCGGAACCCATTCCCGGACGAATTTGCAGCAGCTGCTGAACGGGTATCCGACCTTTTATAAATACTTCCATTATTAAGGCAATACCGCATAATGGGTCAAGGAGATTCGGCGAGAGATTTTGACCCAAGCGAAAGTAGGAAAAATGCGGGAATACTGGATGTATTTCCCATTTTTTACACTGCGCGATTGGGGAAAAAGATCTGTCGAAGCCCCCAGTTCCCATTGTGCGGTGTTTCCTTAAATCTCGGGCAAGAATCGACTTGAGCAGGGATCGTAGGGGACGACATCCTTGACGCTCCCTGCCGTAAGGCTGCTTTCGCCGGAATCATACAGGGGTTGGCGAACATCGCCAACCCCATTCTTGCGCTCTATGCGGGTTACAGCAGTGGGATTCCGGCCTTTGCGCAGGCTTCTACCGTTGCTTCATCCCAGACGCTGGACTGCACCTCGCCAATGTGGGCGCTGCCCAGCATCAGCATGGCAAGCCGGCTTTGACCGATGCCGCCGCCGATGGTCAGGGGCAGCTCGTTGTTCAGGAGCATCTTGTGGAAGGGCAGTTCCCGGCGGTCGTCGCAGCCGGCTAAGGTCAGCTGGCGATCCAGAGATTCCGCGTCCACCCGGATGCCCATGGAGGAGACCTCCAGCGCCCGGTTCAGGGTCTCATCCCAGAAGAAAATGTCGCAGTTCAGGTTCCAGTCATCGTAGTCGGGAGCCCGTCCGTCGTGGGGCTTGCCGGAGCGGAGCGCGCCGCCGATTTGCATGACGCAGGCGGTTTTATGCTCCCGGACGTAGGCGTTTTCCCGCTCCGAACCGGTTTTCAGATCCGGGTATTTGTCCTCCAGCTCCTGGGCGGTGATGAAGCTGACCTCCCGGCTCAGTTCGGTGCGCAGCTGGGGGTAACGGACGTGGAGCCTGTCGTTGGTATTGCAAACCGCGCCTACAATGGCCTTGACGATGAGCTTCAGAAAGTCCAGATTCCGGTTTTCCCGGGTAATGATCTTCTCCCAGTCCCACTGATCCACGTAGACGGAGTGGATATTGTCCAGCGTTTCGTCCCGGCGGATGGCGTTCATGTCCGTATACAGGCCGTTGCCCACAGTGAAGTGGTATCGCTTGAGCGCCAGACGCTTCCATTTGGCCAGAGAGTGCACCACCTGAGCATCCTTGCCCACGGCGGGAATATCAAAGGACACGGGGCGCTCATAGCCGTTGAGGTTGTCGTTAAGGCCGGAGCTTTCGGTGACAAACAGGGGAGCGGAGACCCGCTTCAGGTTCAGCGCCTTGGAAAATTCCTCCTGAAACGTCTCCTTGATAAAGGCAATGGCTCGCTGGGTGTCGTAGGCGTCCAGCGCCGGCTGGTAGTGCTCGGGTATGTAAATCTGGTTCATAAGAAAACCCTTTCCGATGAAATATGGTTCCATTGTATTCCATTTTCCGGAAAAATCAAGTGCGTTTCGCAGATTGAACACAAAACCCGCCGGAATCCGGCGGGCGCAGGGAAGCATCAACAGAGCATTCTCCGTTGGAAAGGTGGCAGCCCAAGGGGCTGACGGATGCCCCTGATCAGTCAAAAATCAAAGATTTTTGCCAGCTTCTCCGGAGGGGAAGCCTTTTGGCGTCAGCGCCTTCTCCACAAACTCCGTGACGATTTTCCGATACCTCGGCGTATCCACCAGATAGCTGAAGCCGTGGTCGGCGTTGGGGAAGGTGCAGCGGGTGACGAGGGCGGGGTTCTCTGACACAATGTCGCTCATTTCGCATGGAACAAAGCTGTCATTTTCCCCATGGATAATGAGAATCGGCACCCTGGTGCGTCTAACTGCCCGGGCGGCGTCGGTTTCGTCAATGTCAAAGCCGCCGTAGACCTTGGCGCCCACCTTGACAAAGGGCCAGGCCAGCCAGTCAGGCAAATGCATATCTCTTGCCACCTTGCGGATGATGGCCTTGGGGGAGGAATAGGGGCAGTCGGCGATGATGCCTTTGACGTTTTTCGGCAGGTTCAGCTCCGACGCCATCAGCACCGTAGCCGCGCCCATGGAGACGCCATAGAGCAGAATATCCGCGTTTTCCCAGCGCTTTGCCGCGTAATTCGCCCAGCTGACCACGTCCCACCGCTCCTGGATGCCAAAGGCAATGGTACGGCCTTCGCTTTTTCCGTGAGCACGCTGGTCTACCAAAAGTAGATTGTGTCCCATGGAAAAGCTCAGCTCGCTGCCCCCGGCAAAATCCGTCAGGGCGCTGCTGCGGTAGCCATGAAAGCCGATGTCCAGGGGCGCGCCCTCCCTGACCTGGTAGTACCGCCCGTACAGCTTCAGGCCGTCGTAGGATTCAATAGTCACGTCCTCGCAGACCCGGGCGGAGAGTTGGCAATAGACCCGGTTGATCTCTTTGCGGTAGGGGTCATACTTGTGGCTTGAAAAGGCGGAAATCTTGTCCCGGCCTTTTTTCGGGGAGAAGAACGCTACCCGGTAGACATAATATCCGCCGCTCAGCAGCAGTAGAATCAGGAAGCAAAGGATCAGAATGAGTACCATATCAAAGACTCCGAATGTAGGACAGAAGTTCTGGGAAGCTGCCATGGGGATACTGAGAAATGTCGCCACCGTCCCGGTTGATGAGGCAGTCTGTGAGCAGAAACACCCGCATTCCCAGAGTTTTGGCAATCATGTCCTCACCCACATCATTGCCCACCATGAGACATTCCCCGGCGTTCAGATGGAGTTTACCCAGAATTTCCCGGTAATAGTCAGGGTTGGGCTTACAGAAGGAGGAATTGTCATAGGTGGTGATGAAAGCGAAATCCTCCGGTTCCAGTCCTGCCCACCGGATGCGGCTTTGAGTGGCCACCGGCGGAAAAAGGGGATTGGTGGCAAGCGCGGTTGTATAGCCCATATCATGGAGCGTCCGGACGGTTTCGGCCGCGGCAGGATTGAAGCCGCAGCTGTGTTGGGCTTCCTGGAATTCCGTCTCGTAGAATTCCTCAAGCAGGGGCAGATCCGACATGGCCTTCTCACCGAAGATGCCAGTGAACACCTGCCAGAAAACGGCTTCGTTGGACTGCCGTCCGTCGTTTTTCACCATGGCGCCGGTGCCTTTCCACACCGCTTTCACCAGCAGCTGGGGATCGTAGCCGTGGGGCACCATCTTTTGGGCAAGACGACCCAGGTAGTCCTTGACGAACACCTCCTGATCCATGGGCAGCAGAGTGCCGTCCAGGTCGAATAAAATTGTGGTTAGCATATTGCACCTCAATCGAAACCCGCCGTCCTTTGGATACGGAACGGCGGGTTGTGTGGTTCACCGTTTTTTCTGTTCTACCCACCGGGTCAGGGGAATGCGGTTGGGCGGGGAGATGGGTTGCGGCAGGCTGTCCGTCGGGAAGAAGCCCAGCTGCTCCACTTCGCTGTCCTGCTTTCGGAGCGTCCCATCGTATTGCCGGCATAAAAAGACAATATCCACATTGGATACCTCGTCGCCGTTAGGATACACATAGTGCATTCCCTCTCCGGAGAATACCCCGAAGAGCGTCAATTCCCGGGCGATCAGGCCGGTTTCCTCGTACAGCTCCCGCTTTGCCGCGTCCTCCACGGCCTCGTCCAGCTCCACGCTGCCGCCGGCATAGCCCCAGCAGTGGTTGTCCGCCCGCTTTTCCAGCAGAATTTCTCCTCGGCTGTTTTCCACAATGACGCTGGCTCCCACCTGCAGCAGGGGTCGGTGCCCCACGAGCTTCCGCAGCTCCAGAATATAACCCGACATACCGTTACCTCGGGGTGGATTCCCGACCAACCGCCATAATGTCATAGGGCGTGGTCTGATAGACGAAGTAGTTCAGCCAGTTGCTGAACAGCAGATGGGCGTGTCCCCGCCACCGGACGATGGGCTTCCGGGTATCGTCGTCGTTGGGATAGTAGTTGGCGGGGACGTGAATCGGCAGTCCAAGAGCCTTGTCCCGGAGGTACTCTTTTTCCAGGGTATCCGCGTCGTATTCCGCGTGACCGGTGACGAAGATCTGGCGGCCTTCCTTGTTCATGACGGCGTAAACTCCGGCGTCAGGGGAGGAGGCCAGGATTTTCAGGCCCGGCACCGCCTCAATGTCAGCGCGCGCCACCGTGGTGTGGCGGGAATGGGGAATCCAGAATTCATCGTCAAAGCCCCGGAGAAGAATGGCTCGTTTGTAGTCCGCATGGTGGGGATAGACACCGAAGAGCTTCTCGGGAAGCGGCCTCTTCTGAATACCATAGTGATAATATAGCCCCGCCTGAGCGCCCCAGCAGATGTGGAAGGTGGAGTGAACGTGGGTTTTGCTCCACTCCATGATCTGGCACAGCTCGTCCCAGTAGTCCACCTCTTCAAAGGGCATCTGCTCCACCGGCGCGCCGGTGATTACCATGCCGTCGAATTTCCGATCCTTTAACTCGTCAAAGGTCTTGTAGAAATTCAGCAGATGCTCCTCCGGGGTATTCTTGGAGCGGTGGGAGGAAACCATCATCAGCTCCAGGCGCACCTGCAGCGGAGTGTTGCCCAACAGACGGCTGAGCTGGGTTTCCGTGACGATTTTTGTGGGCATGAGATTCAGCAGAACGATTTCCAGAGGGCGGATATGCTGGGTCTCCGCCCGGGTCTGGTTCATGACAAAGATGTTTTCCTGCTGCAGAATGCCCGATGCCGGCAGGTCGTTGGGTATCTGAATGGGCATATGCGTCCCTCCTGACGGTGATAGTAGCGTGGAAACGGAAAATGCAGAATGATGGTATTTCCTTCGGAAGCATTGTCCGATCTTCCGAGAAGCGGACGCCTTTCTTCAGTATCTTGCATTCAGCATTCCGCATTTCACAAGAGCGCAGTGTTTCGCAGCACCCTTACACCTCGTCCAGCGCTTGGGCAATGTCCGCGATGAGATCCTGGGCGTTTTCCAGGCCGCAGCTCAGGCGGATGAGATCCGCGCCCACGCCGGCGGCATCCAGCTCCGCGTCGGTCATCTGCCGATGGGTGGAGGAGGCGGGGTGCAGGCAGCAGGTGTGGGAATCGGCGACATGGGTCTCGATAGAGCCCAGCTTCAGGTGCTTCATGAAGGTCTCTGCCGCTTTCCGTCCGCCGTAAAGGCCGAAGGAAATGACGCCGCAGGTGCCGTTCGGCATGTATTTTTGGGCCAAATCATAGTATTTGTCACCCTTCAGCCCCGCGAACTTGACCCACTTGACCTTCTCGTGACTCTGCAGGAACTCGGCAACGGCCTGGGCGTTGGCGCAGTGCTGCTTCATCCGGAAGGGCAGGCTTTCCAAGCCCAGATTCAGCAGATACGCGCTCTGGGGGGACTGGATGCAGCCAAAGTCCCGCATAAGCTGGGCGGTACACTTGGTGATAAACGCCCCAGCAAGACCGAACCGCTCGGTATAAGTCACGCCGTGGTAGCTGTCGTCGGGGGTGCACAGGCCGGGGAATTTGTCCGGATACGCCGTCCAGTCAAAGCTGCCGCTGTCCACGATGGCGCCGCCCACAGCGGAAGCGTGACCGTCCATGTACTTGGTTGTGGAGTGGGTGACGATGTCCGCGCCCCACTGGAAGGGACGGCAGTTGATGGGGGTGGCGAAGGTATTGTCCACGATCAGGGGCACGCCGTGGGCATGGGCGGCTCTGGCGAACTTCTCAATGTCCAGAACCGTCAGGGCGGGATTGGCGATGGTCTCACCGAACACGGCCTTGGTATTGGGGCGGAAAGCGGCGTTCAGCTCCTCTTCCGTGCAGTCGGGGTCGATGAACGTGGTTTCCAAGCCCATTTTCTTCATGGTCACGGAGAAGAGGTTAAAGCTGCCGCCGTAGATGGCGGAGCTGGCAATGATATGGTCGCCGCAGCTTGCGATGTTGAATACCGCCAGAAAATTCGCGGCCTGACCGGAGCCGGTGAGCATGGCGGCAGTTCCTCCCTCCAGAGCGCAGATCTTGGCGGCGACGGCGTCACAGGTGGGGTTAGCCAGACGGGAATAGAAGTAGCCGTCGGCCTCCAGATCAAAGAGCTTGCCCATGTCCTCGGAGGTATCGTACTTGAAGGTGGTGCTCTGAACAATGGGAATCTGCCGGGGCTCGCCGTTTTTGGGGGAGTAACCGGCCTGAATGCACAGGGTTTCAGGATGCAGTTTGGTTTCCATGGGAATTCACCTCATCGTTTGAATGATTCCTTATTGTAAACGTTTGGCAGACATTTGTCAACGCCTGACGAAAAACGGTTGCCCGGAATGGGGCAACCGCCGCAGCTTCTCCCCGGATTTATGCAGGGGGAACCTGACAAAAGAATGGGGGAAAGCTGTATGAACAACCGGCAGAAACAGTGTTTGTTGGCATATTTGGGGTACTACCATGGGAATCCGGACGGAATCTGGGGCGAATTGTCCGTATCTGCGACCAGGGCGTTCCAGCGGGACTACGGACTGACAGCTGACGGTATTTTCGGTACCGCCACGGAAAACCGGATCCGAGAGGTGATCGCGTCCGGCTCAGAAACGGTGTCCGCCGGAGGTGATTTCTGGGCCCGCATCCGGTATTGGCGGCGGGAAGAATTTCGCTGTCCCTGCGGGAAGTGCGGCGGATTTCCGGTGGAACCGGAGCAGACACTGGTGGAGCTGGCGGACGATGTCCGCACCCACTTTGGTCGTCCCGGCCACGGTTCCAGCGGTGTCCGCTGTCCCCGCCACAACGCCGAAGTGGGCGGCGTGGCAAACAGCCGCCATCTATCAGGCAAGGCTCTGGATTTCTGTATTGAGGGTGTCTCCGGCGAGCAGCTGCTGGCCTATGTGAAACAGGACAAAAGGACAAACTACGCCTATGTGATTTCCGGTGGGCCGTACGTGCACATGGACGTCCGGTAGGCATTTCATCCAATGCGGGAAAAAGGCGCCGGACCGGGTACGAAAAGTACCGGAATCGGCGCCCAAATATGGCGGAGAGAGTGGGATTCGAACCCACGGTGGGTTGCCCCATCACCAGTTTTCAAGACTGGCTCCTTAAACCCCTCGGACATCTCTCCAAACAGCGTAGAGTATACCATTTCAGTGGGAAAAAGTCAAGGCTTTTGCCGCCGGGACGAGAATTGTGCTTGACAAACGAAACAGCGTATGCTAGAATACTTTGGCAATCAAGTGAACATCTTTTCTTTGATTCGGAGTGATACCCAAGAGGCCGAAGGGGCTCCCCTGCTAAGGGAGTAGGCGTCTAAACAGCGCGCGAGGGTTCAAATCCCTCTCACTCCGCCAGGTTGAAACCGTCTGGAATTGTGTCCAGACGGTTTTTTCTGTTGGCAAAATGCGGTTTGCGCGCAGACCCCCGGCAGGGAATGGAATCACCCCCACTTCCACGGCATATTGTGTGACAGTGGAGGTGATCAGACTGGAGAATCAGGCTGTATTTCTGGAAACGTCCGGAGAAATATCGGTTACGAAGCAGAGCGCGCCTGAGTTTTGGATGCTGTACCAGCAGTCCGTTCTGCTGGCGCTAAAGCAACAGGGGGCTCTGGATGAGCAGCAGTATGCGCTCTGTATGGACACTTTGCGCGCTCAAAGGGAATAATCGATTCGTCAGAAGCGGCATTGCCTCCGGCAGCGCCGCTTTTGCTTAGCCGAATGGGGGAAAGAAAATGAAAGTTGCCGCCTATTGCCGCGTTTCCACGGATCAGGAGGATCAGGCCAATTCCTTCGAGAGCCAGCGGCGGTATTTCCGTGAATACATTGAGCGTCAGCCGGATTGGGAGCTTGTGGAAATCTACGCGGACGAAGGAATCACCGGTACCAGCACGGAAAAACGAACCGCGTTCAACCGGATGCTCCGGGACGCCCGGCTTCACCGGTTTGATCTGATTGTGACCAAGGAAATCTCCCGGTTTGCCCGGAACACGCTGGACAGCATCCGCTATACCCGGGAACTCAAAAAAATGGGAATCGGCGTTTTGTTTCTGAACGACGGGATGAACACCCTGCAAGAGAGTTCGGAGTTCATTCTTACAATTAAGGCCTCCCAGGCTCAGGAGGAAAGCCGCGCCACCAGTTCCCGGGTCAAGTGGGGGCAGACCCGCCGGATGGAGCAGGGGGTGGTGTTTGGGCGGTCGCTGCTGGGTTACGATGTTAAGGACGGCAAACTGACTGTCAATCCGGCAGGGGCGGAAATCGTCCGACTGATTTATCACAAGTATGTCCAGGAGCGAAAAGGCACCACCACCATCGCCCGGGAACTTCGGGAGGCAGGGTTCAAGACGCTCCGTGGTGGGACGGACTGGCGGGCAACGGTGATATTGAAGATTCTGTGCAATGAGAAATACTGCGGCGATCTGAAGCAAAAGAAAACCTATACTCCCGATTACCTGACCCATCAGAAGAAATACAACCACGGGGAAGAACCCTTTGTGTACCTGCGGGATCACCACGAGCCGATCATCGACCGGGCGCTGTGGGAAGAGGCTCAGCGGGAAATCCGCCGAAGGGATCGGGATGGAAAACTGGCCTCCGGTCATGGAAACCGCTACCCCCTGTCCGGGAAAATCAAATGCGCCGCCTGCGGTAAGAGCTTCGTTTCCCGTAGGCGTAAACGCAGAGATGGGACGGTCTACAGAACCTGGCGCTGCGGTACGGCAGTCGCCCAGGGAAAGCGCCGCGTAAACGCTGCCGGAATTGAATCGGGCTGCGAAGTGGGCTATCAGCTGCGGGACGAGGCGGGTATGGCAATGCTCCGGCAGGCAGTCGGTATGCTGAGGATGGACAATGTGGCAATCGTCTCCAATCTCACCGGCTTGGTTTTGAGCGCCCTGCAAGCCTCTGAGGACAACCGGCAAAACTGTCTGGACACATGGGACAAGAAGCTGACAGCCCTCCGGGAAAAGAAGAAACGGGTACTGGACGCCTACTTTGAGAAAGAGATTACTTCCCAGGATATGCATCTGATGAATGAGGAATACGACCGGGAAATCGACCGTTTGTCAGAACAAATCAAGCTGGCAGAAGGGGAGAGCCAACCGTCACCGTGGTCAGAAGGTGAAATCCGGGCCAAAATCTGCGGTATTGTATCCGGCAGGGAAGCCCCGGACGCATTCTACGGCAATCTGCTGGATCACATCACCGCTTACCCGGACAGGAAACTGGAACTTTGCCTGAAACAGCTGCCCCAAAGCTGGCTGTTCCGGCTGGAACGTCAGGGCGAAATCATGCTCCGGAACGACCCTTCTGTACCGATGTCGGTCAGCAACCCCTTCAGCTCGTCGAAGGGCATAGAGTAGCGCTGGGACAGATAGCGCAGAGACGCGCCCAATTCTCCGTCGGGGCCGCCGTACTGGGAGATGACAATGGCAGCCAGCCGGGGGTTTGGCTTTTCGATCTTGACGGGGTATTGCAGCTTCTTATCATAGACAAACATGGTTACGCCTCCTTGTTCTTCGTAAATTCCCAGGGCCAGGGATCATCCAGCCACTGATAGTCCTCCGAGGTCTGGGGCGCAGCGTGGGTCAGCGGGCCGAACCGCTTTTGGTATTCTTCCCGACCCTTCTGAAGCAGCTGCTGGTAATTGCGGTACAGTTCCAGCGCCTCCCGGTCATCCCGATGGGTGTCCAGATAGAGCGCCAGCTCCTGCACAGCAAAGCCTAGCGCCTGGAGCTGGGTCAGCGGCGTCACCGGCAATTCATGCAGGTTCACCATGCCCATGAAAGGCAGATCCAGCCCCGGAAACAGCGTGCCCCGTACCAGGCCCTTCTGTGCCTCGTATTTGGGTGGGTTTTCCAACTGAAAGGGAACGTAGGGATTTGCCAGCGGCGCCATGGCAGGCAGCCGGCCTTCCCGTCCGTTTTCCGCCATTTTTTGGTTCTCCAAAGGTCATTCCTCCTTGCATATTGTCGTTCCGGGTCATTCTATGCATAATAAATGAAATGGTTCACAGGGCTTTGCCGGGCGCATAGACTGAATTGAGGTGTTGTCCATGAAACGGGGAAAGCTCTGGGTGCTGCTGTATGTGCTGCTGATCGTGGGTACGCTGGCCGCGGCGGAATGGGGAAGCCGGGCTGTGACGACCATGATAAAAACCGCCCCAATGGAATCGGGAATCTGCATCGTCATCGACCCGGGGCACGGCGGGGAGGATGGCGGTGCCACCTCCTGCACCGGGCGGCTGGAGAGTACATACAATCTTGAAATAGCACTTCGATTGAACGATCTGTTCCATCTGCTGGGCTGTAATACCCAGATGATCCGCACAACAGATACCTCCGTCTACACAAAAGGGGAGACCATCGCCCAGAAAAAAGTGTCCGATCTGAAAGAGCGGGTGCGGATCGTCAACGAGACGGACAACGCTCTGCTGCTGAGCATCCACCAGAACAACTTTTCTGACAGCCGCTACAGCGGCGCACAGGTTTTTTACGCCGAAACCCCGGGCAGTGAACAGCTGGCAAAGCTGCTGCAAGGCCAGCTGGTCTCCGCCCTGAATCCCGGCAGCAATCGAAAGAGCAAAAAAAGCGACGGGTTGTACCTGATGGAGCATATCGACTGCACCGGTGTGCTTATTGAGTGCGGCTTTCTGTCCAACGCCGCCGAAGAAGCCAGACTGAGAAACGGGGACTATCAGAAAAAGCTGTGCTGTGTCATCGCCGCAACGGTCAGGGAATATCTGTCGAACGCTTGACCCGGCTGCTGCCTGCTGATATAATGGGATCGTATCAAGACCCGTGTCTAAGGCAACACCGCACAATGGGAACAGCGGGCTTCGGCGGATCTTTTGCCCCATTATGCGGTATTGCCCTAATTCCCAAAACAGAAAGAGGTACAACGATGGCGAAAGCAAAATCCGTTTTTTTCTGTACCAGCTGCGGCTATGAAACACCCAAATGGATGGGGCGGTGCCCCAGCTGCGGCGCATTCAATACCATGGAGGAGCACGTAGAGAAACCGGCTGCCGTGGGCAAGGCGAAATCCGCTCCGGTGGGGCAGAGCCACAAGCCCCAGCGTATCCGGGATGTATCCAGCGACGGGGAAATCCGCTTTTCCACCGGTATGAAAGAGCTTGATCGGGTTTTGGGCGGCGGCGCAGTGGCAGGGTCTCTGGTTTTGGTTGGCGGTGCCCCCGGCATTGGAAAATCCACGCTGCTTCTGCAGATTTGCAGCAGCCTTTGCAACGGTAGGCGGGTTCTGTATGTCTCAGGTGAGGAAAGCGAGCGGCAGCTCAAGCTCCGGGCGGAACGTCTGGGCGTAGTTCCAGAGCAGCTGTACATCCTCTCGGAAACCCGGTTGTCCGATGTTGTGGAGGCAACATCGGACATGAACCCGGATATTCTGATTGTGGACTCGATTCAAACCCTTTACAATGAGGACAACGATTCTTCCCCTGGCAGCGTCTCACAGGTAAAGGACTGCACCATGACCATGATGCAGCTGAGCAAGAGCCAAGGAATCACGATTTTTGTCGTGGGTCACATCAACAAAGACGGCAATATCGCCGGACCGAAGGTATTAGAGCATATGGTGGACTGCGTGCTCTATTTTGAGGGTGACCCCAACACCTCTTACCGGCTGCTTCGGGCTGCAAAGAACCGGTTTGGCTCCACAAACGAAATCGGCGTCTTTGAAATGACGGAAACAGGCTTGGTCGAGGTTCCAAATCCGTCCAAAATGCTACTGGAAGGACGGCCGGAGGGTGCCAGCGGCACCTGCGTTGCCTGCGTTATGGAAGGAACGAGACCGGTTTTGGCAGAGGTTCAGGCGTTGGTAACCAAAACCACCTTCAATGTGCCCAGGCGGGCGGCGGACGGCTTTGATTTTAACCGTGCAGTGCTGCTGCTTGCGGTAGCAGAGAAGCGTGCCGGGATGAAGCTGACAGCGTTTGACGCCTATATCAATGTCATCGGCGGTCTGAAATTGGATGAGCCAGGCGCGGATCTGCCGGTTGCGCTGGCGGTTGCATCGTCCTATCGTGACGTACCAATCGCCGATGATCTGGCGGCGATCGGGGAGGTGGGGCTGACCGGAGAGATCCGGGCGGTATCTCACTTAAACCAGCGGCTTTCCGAGGTTGCGAGGCTGGGCTTTCGCAAGTGCATCATCCCCAAAAACTGTGGAGAGAAACTGGATGTTCCGACCGGTCTGACGGTATACCGGGTGCGGAATCTGAGAGAGGCCATCGAGACTGCACTATAATTGCAATATTCCCTTAATGCAACTAGTAGTTGTCATATAAAATAGCAGAAATATTGAAATTGCAGGAGATATTCTCCTGCAATTTCAATATTATATCTGAGGTTTGGACGAATACAGTCAGGGGAAAAGGGGAGTGGAACTACTACAGAAAATGTCCGATCAGCATTCCAAGCAAAAGACAGACGATGCCAACTATTCCATATTCCAACGGGTTTCTGACGTACCGAGTACGGTAAACCTTTTTAACCACCGGTTTTTCCACATATTGTACTTCAGGCGGCTGCTTGACCACCCGTTCTACCACCTTTTCCACTACTTTTTCTACGGGTTTTTCCTCAATTTTGGTTTCCACGGTTTTGATTACCACCGGCGGGCGGCGGAATACCGTGGCACGTCCGGTCGCCAGGTATTCCACATCAGAGTCCAGAACGTCCGCGAGCTGAATCAGCCGGAGGGTATCCGGGCTTGACTGGTCGTTTTCCCATTTGCTGACAGCCTGACGAGACACTCCCATGGCCTGAGCCAGCTGCCCCTGCGACATATTCTGTTTTGCCCGCAGTTCTGCAATTCGTTCGCCAATGGACATTTGGAATATTCTCCTTCATTTATTTAGCAACAATTAGTTGTTTTCCTTATTATTATCCATTTCTTCTGAAAAGTCAAGCTTGGAAAGGGGATTGGCCTCCGCCGCGATTTTCAGCTCCGTGTTTTCTATGTGGGTATAGATCTGGGTTGTGTTCAGATTCTCGTGTCCCAGGACTTCCTGGACAGTTTTGACATCCACACCGCCCGCAAGCATCATGGTTGCCGCGGTGTGACGCAGCTTATGAGCCGAAAACTGAGTTGAATCCAGTCCGGCCTTCTGAAGAGCCTTCTTAACCAGGCGATGGACGGCTGTGACACTGATCCTGTTGTTATCCCGGGAACCAAAGAGCGCCCGATTGTCCGTCAGCACTTGTTTGCTCCGCTCCGGGAGATATGCATCGATGGCTTTTCTGCAGGCAGTGCCAAAATAGACGAAGCGCTCCTTGTTGCCCTTGCCGATCACCCGGATTCTGTCTTCGTAAACATCCGTCAGATTCAGGTTCACCAATTCGCTTCTCCGGATCCCGCAGTTTAGAAACAGCATCAAAATGGCATAGTCCCGTTTTTCGTTCGGCCCGGAGACGGACTTCAAGAGCGCTGCGGATTGCTCCATTGTCAGATATTTGGGCAGACTCTTCCGAAGTTTCGGGTATTCCAGATCCGCGACAGGATTTTCCTGGAGCTGTTTTGTTCTCGCCGTGAGATATTTATAAAACGATTTGATAGAGGAGAGCTTTCGCGCTCTGGCTGCCGGGGAAATTCCGTACTCAGGAGCGGCGGAATCCGGGTTTATTGCCCGGTCGTTGGCAAGATACGACAAAAAATCAAAAATATCCGACGTATCGATCTGACGAATGAAGTCGATGTCCACATCCTGAATGTCAATGTCTTCCAGCTTGGTGCTCATGGGCATATCATTGCGCATGAGCTTGATGAACCGGAGAAACATCCTCAGATCCAAGTAGTATTCGGAAATCGTCAGTGGCGACTGGCCCTTGATGTTTTCGTGATAAATCAGGAACTCCCGCAGAATCTGTGGGCAATCATGATAACGCTGCATAAAACGCCTCCTGGAAACGAAATCTCTTTAAGCCAATCTGAAAAGCTGGCCTGATACGAATATTATAGCACAAGCGCTCCTCGAACGCAACAAAATTTTTATTTTGTTGCGTTCGAGATGTTAGTAGTTCTAAACAGGTTCTAGGGTCTGTTGACGCCCCCCCTTTTTACCGTCGGTCGTTGGTTCTTCTATAGTTTGGCTTTTCTTACAGGATCCATTGGAAAAATCATAAATAGCATCTTTACTTTTTTCAAGAATCCCTGTAAAATAGACTTAGAAATCATAACCGAACAGGAGGAATTCATTATGAGCGTAAAGAGAATCGGTGTGCTAACCTCCGGCGGCGACGCCCCGGGCATGAACCCCTGCGTCCGCGCTGTCGTCCGTACCGCGCTGTATCACGGTCTGGAATGCTACGGTATCCGTCGTGGTTGGAACGGCCTGATTTCCGGTGACATTGTTCGTCTGGACGAAAAGAGCGTATCCCACATCATCAGCCGCGGCGGTACGATCCTGTACACTGCCCGCAGTCAGGAATTCATGACCGAGGAAGGCCAGCGCAAGGCGGTTTCCACCTGTAAATTCCTGGGGCTGGACAGCATCATCGCCATCGGCGGCGACGGCACCTTCCGGGGCGCTCAGGCGCTGAGCAAGTATGGCATCAACGTCATCGGCATCCCCGGCACCATTGACAACGATATTTCCTGCACCAACTACTGCATTGGCTTCGATACCGCCGCCAATACCGCCATCGAGTGCATCGACAAGCTGCGGGACACCATGCAGTCCCATGAGCGCTGCTCCGTGGTCGAGGTTATGGGCCGCAATGCCGGTTACCTCGCCATGTACGTCGGCCTGGCGGTTGGCGCCACTGCCGTCCTGGTTCCCGAGGAACCGATCGACTTTGAGCGGGACGTGATTGAGAAAATCCGTCAGGCCCGGTTCAACGGCTTTACCCATTACATGATCGTAGTCGCCGAGGGCGCCGGCTCTGCCGCTGACATCGCGGCCAAGATCAAAGACGCCATTGATCTCGACCCTCGGGTTACCGTTCTGGGACACATTCAGCGGGGTGGCTCCCCTACCGGTCGTGACCGCGTCAACGCCACCAAGATGGGCTACTTAGCTGTGGAGCTGCTGCTCCAAGGCAAAACCAACCGCATCGTCTGCACCCATGACGGCAATTACACCGATGTGGACATCAGTGAAGGCCTCGCCATGAAGAAGGGCATCCAGGACATGGAAGTCAACGTCCTGGCGGCTATGACGGGACTGTAATTCTATCATAATACACGGAAATACATAGTAAGGGTCTGCCTGAGAAATTCTGGCAGACCCCTTTTTATCAGCAAATGCCAGCCTTAACGGCTGGCATTTATGCTTTTGGATGACATTTTTCGTAGACGGATTTCAGCTTCTGATTGACCATGTGTGTGTACATCTGCGTGGAGGATATGTCGCTGTGACCCATCAGTTCCTGCAGGGAGCCGAGATCCGCGCCGTTTTCCAATAAGTGAACAGCGAAGCTGTGGCGCAAAGTGTGGGGCGTAATATCCTTTTCGATTCCCGCCTTCTCCTGATAGTGCTTCAGAATCTTCCAGAAGCCCTGACGACTCATCCGGGAGCCGCCTACGTTGACGAACAGCGCCTTCTCCGTCGGATCGTCCACCATAACCATTCGGACTTCCTTTATGTACACACTCAGCGCCCGCAGCGCTGCAGGATACAGCGGAATTGCCCGTGATTTCTTGGGGCCGGTGCACTTGATAATGCCAAGCTCCAGGTTGACGTCCTCCACGTTCAGATCAATCAGCTCCGTGACACGCATACCGGTGGCATACATCACCTCCAGCATGGCCTTGTCCCGCAGACCCTTGGCGTCCATCCCGGAAGGCTGGGCCAGCAGCAGCTCCACTTCCTTGCCTGTGAGGATCTGAGGCAGCTTCTTCTCTCCCCTGTCCACGTGAATGTCGCTGCCCACCGGGGATTCTTCCAGAAAGCCGGTGGAAACCAGGTAGGCATAGAAGTTCTTCAGACTGGCAAGCACCCGGGATACCGTCGCGCCGGACTTTCCGTCTGAGCGCAGATGGCTCAGGTAGTCGCTGATATTCAGTTGGGTTGCGTCCTGAAGCTCTGCATTTTCATTGCCGCGAAGCCACTCGGCAAATTGCCGGATGTCCCGCAGGTAAGAGCAGACCGTGTTGGCGGACGCCTGTTTTACCTTGGTCAGGTAAGTTTCATAGGCATGAATCAAGTCCAGCATGAATCAGCGTACCCATTGTTCCTTTCTATCCATTTATTAACCTCGCCAGGAAGGGCGAAATCAAGCAATAATCAATGCTCCCAATCAACAGACACACACTGAGCATTCCCGCCGCCTCCAGGCCGCTGAAGGGTCTCGTCAGATGCCGCTGCCAGTACAGGTACAGCACCGGTGCAAATACGCTTCCGCTGAAGCACAGAAGCCATCGGGTGAGCCATCCGGCGGAGCCGGAGCAGCGCAGGATACCCAAAGACACAAACGAGAACGCAAACGCCTGCACAAAGCTCACTAAAAACAGCAGCACCGGGCGAGAAAGAAAAACCGCGAAAGCGGAAAATAGAAAAGGAAGGATGGTTACGCACAGCAGGCCAACGATCGACACGGTGCCGGAAAAAGCGCCGCGCATCAGCAAATCCAAGCGCTCGTCCGCAGAGCGGAACACAAACACGCCAAAAAAAAGCCCCGCAAGGTAACACAATGCAAGAAGTACGGAGCGATACTTGCGCCACCACTCCGGAAAAGACAGATGGAAAAGTCGCGCCATGAATCCGTCAGACCTCCTTTGTTGAAGAAACAGTGAAGGTGTACATGGCACGATTCGATCAGGCATCGATTTGAATACACCCATACTATACTCCAAAACCGATTGAAATTCAAGTAATTTTGCCTAAAACAGGAAATTTTGTAGATTATGACAAGATTTATGTTAACATTGTTATGTAAACTAAGCGGCATAAGTCTGTTTATGCCTTTATCATTTTCAACTATTTGACAATATATTGGGACGTTTCAACATTTCACACACAAAATATTGATTCTGCAAGTTTTCCTGCATTCAATCCATAGTGGGTAAATTTAGTTTACCCACTATGGCAATTTGTACACATTAACTACGGTTCACCTTGATTTTCTTGCGTCTGCCTCCCCCTCCCTGCTTCAAGCCCAGCAGCGCCGCGACCGCGCTGCCCAACAGGATCAGCAACGCCGTTACGCCAACGGAACTATACTGTCCGCCAAAAAAGAGCGCGGTCATGGACATGAGGATGACGAAATACAGCAGGCCGGACAGCCCGCAGACCAAAAGCCGCTGGCGTTTGATTCTGCCAAAGGAAACAAGCGCTCCCGTAAAAGCGGACACCGTCAGGATCACCATCACGCCATAGCCGATGTTTTCCTGCTGCACCGTCTCACCTTCCACCAACTTTGCCAGCACCGCTGTCAAAAGCAATGTCGCTCCAATGCTGAATAGTGCTCCGACCGCCAAGCCGCCCGGAATGGACATGGCTTTTCCGGTTGGCTTACGATTGACAACCATTCCCCTCCCCCCTTTCACTCAAACCTATTCGTGACCCGATTCAAATAGAACGGTAAGCACAGAAAGCCCCAGGCCGACGGCCTGGGGCTTTCTGTAAGTACCTGCTTATTTCAGTTTCACGGCGGTGCCGTAGGCAATGACCTCAGCAGCGCCTTGCATCACAGCGGAGGAGCCGTAGCGAACGTTCACGACGGCATCCGCGCCCATAGCCGTGGCTTCATCCACCATCCGTTTTGTGGCGATCTGACGGGCTTCCACCAGCATTTCCGTGTAGCCGGTAATCTCTCCGCCCACCAGGGTTTTCATCCCCGCCATAAAGTCCTTGCCGAAGTTCTTGGACTGTACCACGGTTCCCTTCACCAGTCCCAGCGCTTCGATGTCCCGTCCAGGCACATGGTCGATATTCAGTAATAACATTTCAATTTCCTCCCATTCTTTTCATGAAGCTCTATCCAGACAGGGGTTCTCCCTGATTCCGGCTGCGTTAACGATGCTCAGTATTGTTTTGCGTCTTCCTCTTCCCCGCCGTCGATTTCCTTCAGGCGCTGGCGCAGGGCAAGAAGCACGCCCACGATCACAGCCAAAACAATCAGGCCGTACACGATCAGAAATACCATTCCAGCGGTATCCCCCATGGCTTCGCCCACCACCGGGAATAAAATGACCCCCAGGTAAATGCCCAGAAGCGCAATCATGACCGCAGCGCAGAGAATCGCGCCCCTTTTTTTCTTCCGATTAGTAGTGTTTCGCATCGTCAATCTCTCCTCTCCCGATTTCCCGGATCCTCTGGGTTAATGCCAGCACCACGCCCGCTCCCAGCAGGGTGCAGATTCCGACTACCAGCCACAAAAAGCCAATGGGCGGCGCATCTTCCGGCGATGTCCGGTACGCCCACAGAATCAGTGCGCACATGCTAACCATCAGGAAAACCATTCCCACCGTCACAACAACAGGGGCTATGTAACGCGCCCGAACATCCTGGGATTGCTGATTCCGGAACGAGGTTCCGTCTTTTTCCAGTTCCTCCATCCGATTGAGGATTTCCCCGGCATCCAGGGACGATACGGGAATCTGCCGATTCTGCAGCTCCTGACACAGACCAATGGACTGCTCCAGGTTCTGCTTCTCCCGCTCCAGTGTGACGAGATGCCGACGCATTCCGTCGCCGAGGGTGTGGGTTCCGCTGAGCATTTGTCGGATTTCTCCAATGGGAACGCCCAGCTTTCGCAGCAGTTTGATCCGGCGGAGGGTTTCCACCTCCTCTTCTCCGTAGTCCCGGTAGCCGTTTTCCGCGTTCCGCCTGGGAGACAACAAACCCTGCTCCTCATAGAACCGGATATTCTTCTTTGGAATCCCCGCCAGCGCTTCTACCTCGTTGATTTTCACCGACCTCACCGCCTTTCCTGAGGTTAGTATAAACCATCCACCAGGGGGAAAGTCAACCCCTTATTTACGAAAAGAACACATTTTCTTTCCGGCAGGCAAAAAGCATCCGTCCGGCTGTCCGCTTTCCCCGCCAACGGGAAGCGTTCGAGCCGGACGGTTGCGAAGTGAACGGCAGAATTTCGCAGTCCTCATTGCGCCGCCCTATTTTTTCTGCTTTTCGATCATCCTGTGCAGGGCTGTCAGCGCGTCGTTAAGACCCCCAAGCTTATCGATCAGGCCGGAGGCCACCGCCTCCTTGCCGTAGAGAATGGTGCCAACGTCTGTCGCCATTTCTCCTGTCGCCATCATATATCGCTCAAAGTCCTCCCGGCTGATGCGGGAATTCGCGGTGACAAAGTCCGCGATCTGCTCCTGAATTCGCTGGAAATACCGGAAGGTCTGTGGCGCTCCCACCACCAGTCCCGTCATTCGCACCGGATGCACCGTCATGCTTGCGGTTGGCGTGATGAAGGACTTTTTCGTACAAACCGCCAGAGGAATCCCGATGGAATGCCCGCCTCCCAGCACCAGGGACACCGTGGGCTTTTTCATACCGGCGATCATCTCCGCGATGGCAAGCCCCGCCTCAATGTCGCCGCCTACGGTGTTGAGCAGCAGCAAAAGGCCATCAATGTCGTCACTTTCCTCGATTCCCGCCAGCAGCGGCAGGACGTGTTCATATTTCGTCGTTTTCACCGTCTCCGGGGCGATCATATGCCCCTCCACCTGACCGATGATGGTCAGAGTGTAAATATTGCCCTTGCTGGATTTGGTCATATCAGAGCCAAGCTCCACGACCTGCTCCCGCTCCTGTTTTTTCATCTCCGCGTCTTTGTTTTCTGCCATGAATGTTACCTCCTGTTTGTGTTAGGATAACCGTTTTTTCGGAATTCACACTTGAAAGCCGCGCCATTTTGTCGTATAATAATGATCGGTGATTCTATGGCAACGAAAACAAACGCGGTTCGTCTGGTTCAGCAGGCTGGGATTCCCTGCCGGGAGGCCTTTTATGAATTCGACGAAACGGATTTAAGCGGCTCCCACGCCGCCCGGGCCATCGGCCTGCCGGAGGAGCAGGTATTCAAAACCCTTGTCGCCCGGGGCGAGAAAACGGGGATCAACGTATTCTGCATTCCCGTCTGCTGCGAGCTGGACTTGAAGAAGGCTGCCAAAGCCGCCGGGGACAAGAATATGGAGCTGGTGGCGGTAAAGGAGCTGCTGGGTCTCACGGGCTATATTCGCGGCGGCTGCAGCCCTGTGGGTATGAAAAAGAAATATCCCACCTTCCTGGACGAAACCTGTCAGTTGTGGGAGGAAATTGCCGTCTCCGCTGGTGCCAGAGGCCATCAAATGCTCCTCCCGCCCCAGGATCTCGCAGTACTGGTGGGCGCAAAACTGGTAGACTTAACGGTATAGAAAGGAAAATCACAATGTACGAATACAAAACCAAGGGTACCTGCTCTCAGATGATCTATTTTGATATTGAGGACAACAAGGTGAAAAACGTCCAATTTCTGGGAGGCTGCAACGGCAACCTGAAAGGCATCGGCAAGCTGGTGGAAGGCATGGACGTTGACGAGGTCATCGCCCGCACCGAGGGCATCAAGTGCGGCATGAAGGCCACCTCCTGCCCCGACCAGCTGGCCCAAGCGTTGAAGGCCGCCAAGGCGAAGGGCTGATTCCGACGCAAAAGACACGGACGGAAACAAGCCGCCCGTGCCTTTTTATGCCCGCTATTCTCCCTTGAACCTCGGGAAAAACCGTGCTATCATGTAGAAAAAAAGGAAAGAAGGCCATGATTTTGACAAGCGCTGAGGCACACTACCGGAAAATGACCGGAACGCCCGTTCCCCGGCTGATTCTGAATCTCGGCATTCCCACCACCATCTCCATGCTGATTACCAGTATCTACAATATGGCGGACACCTATTTTGTCGGTACGCTGGGCGAGAGCGCGCAAGCCGCGACGGGTGTTCTGTTCACCGTACAAGCCATCATGCAGGGGCTGGCCTTTATGCTGGGACACGGCGGCGGAACCTACGTCTCCCGGGCGCTGGCGGATCAGGATACGAAGGAAGCCACCATGTATATTTCCACATCCTTCTTCACCGGCGCGGGGCTTGGGCTGGTGATCTGCGTCTTTGGCCTTCTGTTTCTGGAACCGCTGGTGCGTTTTCTGGGCAGTACGGAGACCATCTTGCCACACGCCATGGATTATGGCTTCTGGATCCTGCTGGCAGCGCCGGTGATTATCTGTTCTTTGATTCTCAACAACGGTCTGCGATACGAGGGCAAAGCCTTTTATGCCATGTTTGGTCTGACCACCGGCGGTCTGCTGAACATTCTGGGGGACTACCTTCTCGTGATGAAGCTGCACATGGGCGTCTACGGCGCGGGACTTGCCACCGCCGCTTCCCAGCTGGTGAGCTTTGCCATCCTTCTGACCATGTATCTCACAAAAGCCCAAAGCACCATATCCATCCGTTCCGTCAGCCGCAGCGCCAAGGTCTATCTCTCAATCTGCCATGTGGGTTTCCCCTCTCTGATTCGTCAGGGGCTGACTTCCGTCACCATGGGAGTGCTGAATAACCTTACAAAGCCCTTCGGCGACGCCGCCATCGCCGCCATGAGCGTGGTCAACCGGTACTCCAACTTCCTCATGTGCGTGGGGCTCGGCATGGGTCAGGGATTTCAGCCGGTTGCCTCTTTTAATTACCGGGCAAAGAAATATGACCGGGTGAAAAAGGGTCTTGTGTTTACAATGTGCTTCGGACTGGTGTTTATCGGCGGATTTTCCCTGCTGAGCATTCTGTTTGCCGAACCGATCATCGGATTGTTTCAGAAAAGTCCAGAGGTCATCTCCATCGGCTCCACAGCCCTGCGGTTTACTGCCTTCGGTATGATGTTTATGCCCTTCTCTGTGCCGGTGAATATGCTCTATCAAAGCATTCAGAAACCCACCATATCCTCCATTCTGTCTCTGATCCGCTCCGGAGCAGTCACGATTCCCCTTTTGCTCATCGGTGTCCCCCTGCTGGGTCTGCGTGGAATCCAGATCGCCCAACCTACGGCAGACGTTCTGGCTGGCCTGCTCAGCATTCCCTTTATCGTCCGTTTCCTGAGAAGCTCCCCCAGCGACTGACCAGGAAATCCAAAACCCCTGGCCTCCCATCTCCGGGAAGCCAGGGGTTTCGTTTGATCCATCGGCTCTCAACAGGTCGCGCCGCCCTTGACGGTCTTATTCAAAATGGTGGTCTTATCCACGCTGCCGCTGATGAGCTTCTCGTTGACGTAATCGAAGCCAAGGCGGGTCACCGTATCGGCAAACCGCTCACCGGAGAGTCCCTCATCCCGGAACAGCAGAATCGCCTTTTCCACCACATCCAGCACCTCTTCCTCCGAGGTGAACACCTTGGTCAGTGCTCTGCCGTGGGCTGTCTTCTTGCCCCAGCGACCGCCAATGGTGATCTTGAAGCCCTCCTGATACTCCTCCAAGGCGCCAAAGGGACACTTTCCCTTGCAGCGTCCGCAGTTGTTACAGGCCTTGGGATCGATGCTGATCTTGCCGTCCACCAGTTTCGCGGTCTTGATGGGACAGGCCTTTTCCACCTGGCAGATCTTGCAGCCGCGGCACTTTGCAAAATTGACCATGGGTACTCTCTGTCCGATGATGCCCAGATCGTTCAAGTCCGGCTTGACGCAGTTATTGGGGCAACCGCCCACGGCGATCTTAAACTTGTGGGGCAGGGTCACACCGTGATAGCCCACATAGAACCGCTCATGAATCTTTTCCGCCAGCGCATAGGTATCAGCCAGACCATACTGGCAGGTCGTTCCCTTGCAGCAGACAACGGGGCGTACCAGGCTGCCTGTGCCGCCCGTGGACAGGCCGTGCTCCGCCAAAAAGTCGATCAAGGGCTGAATGTTCTCGTGCTTTACGCCCTGAATCTCCAGGGTCAGCCGGGTTGTCATGGCGACCTCGCCGGAGCCGAATTTGTCGGCAGCCTCGGCGATAATCCGCTGCTCCTCGGCGGTGATCTTGCCGTTTCCGGTAATCACACGGACGTTAAACACGTCGCCGTACCGCTTATCCTGCAGGCAGCCCAGTGCCTTGACCCGCTTGATCTCCTCCGGCGGAAGCTTACCGCCCTCAAACTGTACCTTCACGTTGTTCACAAACAGGCCGCCCTCCAGTGCCAGCGTATTGGTGTAGCCAAAGGCCTTCAGGCGGTTCTGGAGGAAGTAACCGCGTTTACCCTTGGCACAGACCAGCAGCAGCTTCTCGTCCTTCTCCAAGCCGTCGATGGGGCCGTTGACCTTGCTCAAATCCACCCATTTCGCACCGGGAATGGTGGGAGAAGGCGTGACATCGATGACCTTGTAGCCGCGAGCTTTTCCAGCGGCATACTCAGCCGGGGTCATACTCTCATATTCACCGCTGAGCTTATTCTCCAGGATGTAACAAGCCTGCACAAAGGGATGAATCGCCGTAGAGAAAGGCGGTGCGTAGGCGTAATCCAGGGTGTCGAAGTCCTCAATTTTCGCGCCCAGGGCAATGCCGGTCACCGCAATATCCACCATTTTGTCCACTGCTCCGCCGCCAAGAACCTGGATTCCCAGCAGCTTATGGCTTTGCTTGTCCGCAATGAGCTTAGTCACAAAGGTGGAAGCATCGGGGTAGTAATGCGCTTTATCGTCGGTAACGCAGGTGGCGGTAATCACGTCGAAGCCCGCGGCCTTCGCCTGTTCCTCCGTCAGGCCGGTACGACCGGCGTTCAGGTCATCCGCCAGCTTAACGACACCGGTGCCCAGGCAGCCACCGTAAGGGGCGTCGCCTCCGGTAAGATTCTTCGCCAGAAGCCGACCGGTTATGTTCGCCGTGGAACCCATGGCAGACCATTGTCCCTTGCCAGTGATGCGGTTATAGACCTGTGCGCAATCGCCCACCGCGTAAACGTCCTGCACGTTGGTTCTCTGATATGGATCGACGACAATCGCGCCACGGTTCATTTCGATTCCGGAGCCGCTTAAAAAAGCGGTAGCAGGCCGGACTCCGATGGCAAGCACCACAACATCGCCTTCAAAGCTGCCAACGCCAGTGCGTATTCCGGTGACGGAAGCATCGCCCAGAATCTCCTCCAGACCGGCGCCGGTAATCACCCGGATACCCTTAGCCTGGAGCTTGCGCCGGATAAAATCAGCCATTTCAGGATCGAACAGATTGGGCATAACCTGGGACGCCATATCTACCACTGTGACCTTCAGTCCTTTGGACAACAGGTTTTCCGCGATTTCCAGCCCAATGAAGCCCGCTCCAACTACGACAGCACTGCGGCACTTCTTTTCGTCCACATAAGACCGTAAACCAATGGCGTCATCGGGGGTACGCATGGTGAAAACGCCCTCTTTATCGGTACCGGGAACGTTAGGGACAAAAGGAACTGCGCCCGTCGCGATAACAAGTTGATCGTATCCAACAACTTCCCCATTGGCAAAGGTCACGGTTTTTGCAGTCGGATCCACCGATACGGCTTCCATTTCGGTCTTGACAACCACGCCGGTAAGACCTGTAAACTTTGCCGGCGTGTTGACAATCAGCTCGTCCCGGGTTTCAATGCTACCACCTACATAGTAGGGAAGTCCACACCCGGCATAGGAAATGTCTTTCCCCTTGGTGTAGACCGTGACGCTGGCGCTGCGATCCTGTCGCTTCAGCTTTGCCGCAGTTTTGGTTCCAGCAGCAACGCCGCCAAGTACAACAATATTCATATTATTCCTCCCTTTGCAAGTAATGTTACTTGCTTGATTTTATCACAACAGTATGTTCAATGCAAGCGGTCTCAGTGGAAATTTCATTTACAAATAAAAAGCCCCATCCTGACGGATGGAGCTTTGAATGTTGGCATTACCTATCTTCCCGGGCAGTCGCCCGCCAAGTATTGTCGGCGCGTGTGAGCTTAACTTCTGTGTTCGGGATGGGAACAGGTGGACCCTCACAGCAATCA
>JAQXPK010000091.1 GCA_029100605.1 Bacillota bacterium
CCGCATAATGGGGCAAGGAGATTCGGCAAGAGATTTTGACGCAAGCGAAAGTATGAAAAATGCGGGAATACTGAATGTATTTCCCATTTTTTCATACTGCACGATTGGGACAAAAGATCTGCCGAAGCCCGCAGTTCCCACCCAGCGGTGTTGCCCTAATTTATCCTACCACACATTTCTTCTCTTGACAAGCGCCGCGTTCCGTGCTACTGTGTAGGAGAACTGAACAGTATCTTCAGGGCGGGGCGCGATTCCCCACCGGCGGTGACAGTCCGCGAGCGCAGAAGCGTTGAACCGGTGCAATTCCGGTACCGACAGTATAGTCTGGATGGGAGAAGATACGCAAATGATTTGCGTTTTTTCGCGCCCTGAGTGGATTCACTCAGGGCGTATTTTCATGCTGAGGTGACAAAAGATGACAAACCTTTGGAAACAGATCCTGGACAATCTGGCCTTTGTGGGCGTGAGCCTGGCTATCGTGGTGGGAATTGCCCTGCTTGCCCGGCTGGAGGAGCATTTCCTCCCGGAAAAGCGGAAGGTTACCCCTGCCCGCCGGGTCAGCATCATCGGCATCAGCGCCGCCATTGCTGCAGTGCTTCATGTGCTGGACTTTCCCTTGGTATTTCTGGCACCGGAATTTTACAAGCTGGATTTCTCCGAGCTGCCGGTGCTGCTGTGCGGCTTTTACCTGGGGCCCAGCGCCACGGTGGCCTGCGAGGGCGTGAAGATTCTGCTGAAACTGCTGCTGAAGGGCACCACCACCGCCTTTGTGGGGGATCTTGCCAATTTCGTGGTGGGCTGTTCCTTTGTTCTGCCCGCCACTGTGTTTTATCATCACCACAAGAGCAAGCACAGCGCCATGATCGGCCTGGCAATCGGCACGCTGGTGATGACCGTGTTCGGCAGCGCCTTCAACGCCGTCTATCTGCTGCCAAAATTCGCGGAGCTGTACGGAATGCCCCTGGACACCATTATCGCCATGGGCACCGCCATCTGGGGCAGCGTTACCAACATAACCACCTTCGTCATCCTGTGCGTTGCGCCGCTGAATCTGGTGAAGGGAACCGTGGTCTCCATCCTCACGCTGCTGCTGTACAAGCGGGTCGCCAGACCGCTGTTCGGCCTGAACGAATGATCCATACGCTCCATGAGCCGCACCCAAAGTGCGGCTCTTTTTTGCGGTTTTCTTCCTTTCCACCCTTTACTATGGGGGGCGCAAGTGGTATAATGAGCCAAATCCGTTAGCAGGAGAGAGAAAATATGCGCATCGTGGTCAAAATCGGCACGTCCACCCTGGCTCACCCCACTGGGCACCTGAACATCCGCCGGGTGGAGCAGCTGTGCAAAATCCTGAGCGACATCAAAAACGCCGGCCATGAAATGATCCTGGTTTCCTCCGGCGCCATCGGCATGGGCGTGGGAAAGCTGGGTCTGCGGGAGCGACCCAAGGACATCCCCTCCAAGCAGGCCGCCGCCGCCGTGGGACAGTGTGAGCTCATGTATACATACGACAAGCTGTTCGGCGACTATCACCATATCGTGGCTCAGCTGCTGATCACCGGGGACGACACCGCCAACGACGCCCGGCGGCTGAACTTCACCAATACCCTGAATCGGCTGCTGGAGCTGGGCGCTATGCCCATCATCAATGAAAACGATACCGTTGCCACTGACGAAATCGTCATCGGTGACAACGACACCCTGGCTGCCATCGTCGCGAAGTGCGTCCACGCCGATCTGCTGATTCTTCTGTCGGACATTGACGGCCTGTACACCGCCGACCCCCACACCCACCCGGATGCCATTCTGCTGCGCCGGGTGACGAAGATCGACGACCATATCCGGGAGCTTGCGGGGGTCAGCAGCTCCTCCCAGGGCACCGGGGGCATGGTTACCAAGCTCCACGCCGCCGAAATCTGCCTCGGCTGCGGCTGCGACATGGTGATTGCCAACGGCGACCGCCCGGAAAACCTCTACGACATTCTCGACGGCAAAGCCGTCGGAACCACCTTTACGGAGAAATGCCTATGAAAACCATGCTGGAAGCCGCAAAAGCGGCGAAGCCCCTTGTCGCCAATCTGACGACGGAGCAGAAAAACGCCGCCCTGAACGCCATGGCGGAGGCGCTGCTTGCCCGGCAGGACGCCATCCTGGCGGCAAACGCCCAGGATCTGGAAGCGGCGGTGGGACACATTTCCGAGGTGATGCTGGATCGCCTGCGGCTGACGCGGGCGCGGATCGGGGGCATGGCCCAGGGCATCCGGGATGTGGCGGCGCTCCCTGACCCGGTGGGGCAGGTGCTGGAGGAGCACATCCGCCCGGACGGCCTGAAGATTCAGAAGGTGTCCGTCCCCATGGGCGTCATCGCCATCATCTACGAAAGCCGCCCCAACGTCACCAGCGACGCTGCCGCCCTGGCCTTAAAAAGCGGCAACGTCTGCGTCCTCCGGGGCGGCAAGGAGGCCTTCCGCAGCGCCAACGCCATTGTGGACGCCCTGCGCGCCGGCCTTGCGTCCCAGGGAATTACCGAAAACGCCGTCAATCTGGTGCAGGACACCTCCCGGGAAAGCGCCGCGGCGCTGATGACTGCGGAGGGCTACATCGATCTGCTGATCCCCCGGGGCGGCGCGGGGTTGATTCAGGCCTGTGTTCGCACCGCTACCGTGCCCTGCATCGCCACCGGCACCGGCATCTGCCACGTTTATGTAGAGAAAACGGCAGACCTGGCTATGGCGCTGAACATTGTGGAAAACGCCAAAACCAGCCGTCCCAGCGTGTGCAACGCCGAGGAGGTGCTTCTGGTGGACAAGGCCGTTGCCCCGGCATTTCTGCCCATGCTCTACGACAGGCTGGTCGTCCACGGGAAACATCCCGTAGAGCTGCGTCTGGATGAGACGGCGGCAGCCATCATTCCCGGGGTGAAGGCTGGGGAGAAGGACTTTGACACGGAATTTCTGGACTATATTCTCGCGGTGAAATGCGTGGCGGATGTTCACGAGGCGGTTGCCCACATTGCCGCCCATTCCACCGGTCACAGCGAGGCCATCGTCACCCAAAACCCCGAGGCGGAGCGGTTTTTCACCGCCAATGTGGACAGCGCGGCGGTGTACGTCAACGCCTCCACCCGGTTCACCGACGGGGGCGAATTTGGCCTGGGGTGCGAAATGGGCATCTCCACCCAAAAGCTCCACGCCCGGGGCCCCATGGGTCTGCGGGAACTGACCACTTATAAATACATCATCCGCGGAAACGGGAACGTGCGCTGAAGGAGGCTATCGCAATGAAAAACGGATTTATCGGCTGCGGCAACATGGGCGGCGCCATCGCCCGGGCGCTGAGTCAGGCGACCAGGGACATTCTGATCTCCGACCGCTCCGGCAAGGCAAGGGCTCTGGCGGAGGAACTGGGCGTCGCCTACGGCGACAACGCTTCCATCGCGGAGGGCTGCGACCGGATTTTTATCGCCGTGAAGCCCCACATGGTGAAGGATGTGCTGCTGCCACTGCAAAAGACGCTGGCACAACGCAAGCCCCTGCTCATCACCATGGCGGCGGGGCTGGAGATCAGCAAACTAAAGCAGTTCGCGGGCGCGGATGTCCCCATCATCCGCATTATGCCCAACACTCCCACCGCTATCGGCAAGGGCGTGATCCCCTACTGCACCAACGACCTGGTGGGGGAGGATGTCCTCGCCGACTGGCTGGGGGATATGCGCTTCTGCGGCCTGCTGGATACGCTGGAGGAGCGGCTCATGGACGCTGCCAGCGCCCTGTCCGGCAGCGGCCCCGCCTTTATGTATCTGTTCCTCGAGGCTCTGGCGGATGGCGCGGTGGCCTGCGGAATCCCCAGAGCCAAGGCCATTGCGTACGCCGCCATGACCATGGAAGGCTCAGCGCAGATGGTGCTTGCCACCCACCAGCATCCCGGCGCGCTGAAGGACGCGGTGTGCTCCCCCGGCGGCAGCACCATCGTGGGGGTTCAGACCCTGGAGAACCACGGCTTCCGGGGCGCGGTTATGGACTGCGTGATTGACACATTCCGGAAGAACCGGGAAATGGGGAAATAACCCCGGTCTGGGCGGGAAACGCCGGATTCGGCAGCCCACGCTGGCGGGGGAGGACGCTTCCATCCTGAACCGGGTGATCATCCGGCTGTATATCGGTCGGGAGAAGGCTTCGATTCAGGAGATCTCCCCCCTTGACGAAAAACCTATTGGGGGACTGGTCACTGGAAGTTCCCCGGATCTGCAACGACGAGAATAGTTCCGTCACCACCGTCTCTTATGGACAGGTGCCGGACGGAGACGCCGCGCTGATGCGGGAACTGGGCTTCACGGTGTATGAGCATACCGTGAATCGCGTGGATGAGGCAAAGCACTCCCTGGAGCGGGGCATTTCCGGGTTCTATACCGATTCCCTGTCCCCGACGGATTTGGAATCCTGATACGATACAAGCAAGGAGGAGCATCATGGAATACAGAACGCTCGGAAAAACCGGCCTGAAAATTTCCCGCATGGGGTTTGGGGGCATTCCCATCCAGCGCATTGACGCAGAGGGGACAAAACGCCTGATGCGCAAGCTGCTGGACAGCGGCGTCAACTACATCGACACCGCCCGGGGCTACACCGTCAGCGAGGAATACCTGGGCTACGGACTGGAGGGCATCCGGGAGCATTTCGTTCTCGCCACCAAGAGTATGTCCCGCACCGCTGAGGCCATGGCAAGGGATATTGACATCAGCCTCGGCAATCTGCGCACCGACTATATTGACCTCTACCAGCTTCACAACGTCCCGCCTGCCGATCTGGAAACCGTCACCGCTCCCGGCGGCGCGCTGGAGGCTCTGCAGGCAGCCAAGACGGCGGGGAAGATCGGTCACATCGGCATCACCGCCCACTCGGTGGAGACCTTCCGGCTGGCACTGGAGCTGCCCTGGGTGGAGACCATCATGTTTCCCTTCAACATTGTGGAGGACCAGGCGGAGGATCTGATTGCTGCCTGCCGGGAGAGGAACATCGGCTTTATTGACATGAAGCCTCTGGCGGGCGGTGCCATTGAGGACGCCCGCCTTGCCCTGCGCTACGTCTGCGCCAACCCGGATGTCACCGTGACGATTCCCGGCATGGCGGAGATCGCCGAGCTGGAGCAGAATCTGGAGGCGGTGAACGACGCTTCGCCTTTGACCCCGGAGGAAAAAGCGGGATTTGCCGCCGTCCGGTCTGCCCTGGGCACCCAGTTCTGCCGCCGGTGTAATTACTGCCAGCCCTGCAGCGCGGGCATCAACATCTCCGGCGTGTTTCTGTTCGAGGGGTATCTGTCCCGATACGGTCTGGCGGACTGGGCGAAAGAGCGGTATGCGGCGCTGGACAAAAAGGCTTCCGACTGCATCGGCTGCGGCGCCTGCGAAAGCCGCTGTCCTTACAACCTGCCCATTCGGAAGATGCTGAAGCAGGCGGCGGAAAAGTTCGGAAAATAGAGGAGGGAACCTATGAAACTGCTGATAGTACGTCACGCAGACCCGGACTATACCATCGATTCCCTGACGCAGACAGGTTGGCAGGAGGCGGAGCTGCTTTCCCGCCGCCTGTGCCAGCTGGACGTGAAAGCTTTTTACTGCTCCCCCAAGGGCCGCGCCCGGGACACCGCCAAGCCCACCCTGGAAAAGCTGGGACGGCAGGCGGAGATCCTGCCCTGGCTCCGGGAATTCGCCCCCGAGGTGCTCCGCCCGGACAAGGAGAAACGGAGCGTGGCCTGGGACTGGCTGCCCCAGGACTGGACGGCGGATAAACGATTCTATGACCGGGAGCACTGGTGGGAAAACGACCGGTTTACCGCCGCGTTGGTGAAGGAAGAGGCCGAATGGGTTTGGCAGGGATTGGACGCGCTGCTCTCCCGCCACGGCTACCGCCGGGAGGGAGAATACTACCGGGCGGAGCAGCCGAACGAAGATACGGTTGTCCTCTTTTGCCACTTTGGTGTGGAATGCGTGCTGCTGAGCCATCTTCTTGGGATTTCCCCCATGCCCTTGTGGCACGGCACCTGCGCCCTGCCCTCCTCTGTCACCACCCTGATTACCGAGGAGCGTCGCAAGGGCATCGCCTCCTTCCGTATGTGCGCCTTTGGGGACACCTCCCACCTGTACGCGGCGGGACGGGAGCCGTCTTTCTCCGCCCGGTTCTGCGAGACCTACGAGAACCAGGATCAGCGACATGACTGAAATACGCCATGGACGCACCCCACATGGGGTGCGTTTTTTCGTAATCGACACCGTTCCTTGACTTTCGGAAGATTTTTGCGTATACTATAATAGAAAGAATATGGCATACTTAGGCAGGTAAAGAAAATGGCAACGAAAAAACAGGAACAATATGGCAACTCCAGCATCTCCATGCTCAAGGGCGAGGATCGGGTGCGCAAGCGCCCTGCGGTCATCTTCGGCTCCGACGACCTAGAGGGCTGTAAGCATGCGGTATTTGAAATTCTCTCCAACGCCATCGACGAAGCCCGGGAGGGCTACGGCGACACCATCATCGTCACCCGCTATGAAGATTTGAGCGTGGAAGTGGAGGATTTCGGCCGGGGCTGCCCTGTGGACTATAACGAGAAAGAGAAGCGCTTCAACTGGGAGCTGGTGTTCTGCGAGATGTACGCCGGCGGCAAATACGGGGAAAACGGGGAAAACTACGAGTATTCTCTGGGTCTCAACGGCCTTGGCTCATGCGCCACCCAGTACGCTTCGGAATTCTTTGACGCCACCATCCGCCGGGACGGCTACCGGTACGATCTCCACTTTGAAAAGGGTCGGAACATCGGCGGCCTGAAAAAACAGCCCTCTGACCGGAAAAAGACCGGCTCCTGCTTCCACTGGAAGCCGGACAAGCTGGTGTTCACCGACATCAATATTCCCGTGGACTACTACCGGGACGTGTTGCGCCGTCAGGCGGTGGTGAACAAGGGCATCACCTTCCAGTTCCGCAACCAGGTGGGGGGCAAATTTGAGACCGAGGAGTTCTGCTACGAAAACGGCATTCAGCAGTATGTGGAGGAGCTGGTGGGGGACAATGCCTTCACCATGCCCACCTACTGGGAGGCGGAGCGCCGGGGCCGGGACGCGGAGAACCGCCCGGAGATGAAGCTGAAAATCACCGCTTCCTTCTGCTTCAGCAAGCAGCTCAGCCATATTGAATACTACCACAATTCCTCCTGGCTGGAATACGGCGGCAGCCCCGACAAGGCGGTTCGCTCCGGCTTCACCGCCGCCTTTGACAAGTACCTCCGGGACAATAACAAATACACGAAAAACGAGAATAAGATCCTTTTCCAGGACATTCAGGATTCTCTGGTGCTGGTGACCAACTGCTTCTCCACCATCGGCTGCTTTGAAAACCAGACCAAAAAGAGCGTCAACAGTAAATTCACGCAAGACGCCATGACCGCCTTCTTCAAGGAGCAGTTACAGGTCTGGTTCATCGAGAACAAGCAGGAGGCTGACCGGGCGGCGGAGCAGATTCTGGTGAACAAGCGGGCCCGGGAATCCGCCGAAAAGACGAAATCCAGCGTGAAAAAGAAGCTCTCCGGCTCCATCGACATTTCCAACCGGGTGCAGAAGTTTGTGGACTGCCGCAGCCGGGACGCGGCGGTGCGGGAGCTGTATATCGTGGAGGGCGATTCCGCTCTGGGCAGCGTCAAATTAAGCCGGGACGCGGAATTTCAGGGCATCATGCCCGTCCGGGGCAAAATCCTCAACTGTCTGAAGGCGGACTACGCCAAAATCTTCGCCTCCCCAATCATCACCGACCTCATCAAGGTTCTGGGCTGCGGTGTGGAGGTACAGGGCAAGAAGGCCAAGGAACTGTCATCCTTTGACCTGTCCCAGCTCCGGTGGAACAAGGTGGTCATCTGTACCGACGCCGACGTGGACGGCTTTCAGATCCGAACGCTCATTCTCACCATGCTCTACCGCCTGTGCCCCACTTTGATCCGGGACGGGTATGTGTATATCGCGGAATCGCCGCTGTTTGAGATCACCTGCAAGGACAAGACCTGGTTTGCCTATAACGAGCAGGAAAAGGCGACCATTCTCAGGGAGCTGGAAGGGAAAAAGGTAACCATCCAGCGCTCGAAAGGTCTGGGTGAAAACGACCCGGAGATGATGTGGATGACCACCATGAATCCCCAGACCCGCCGCCTCATCAAGGTCATGCCCGAGGACGCGGAGCGGACGGCACACTACTTTGATTTCCTGCTGGGCGACGGCCTTCAGGAGCGGAAGAACTTCATCGCGGAGAACGGCGCGAAATACCTGGAACTGGCGGATATTTCCTGACAACTTGCGTAGGGCTTATGTCATGACCCCGCCGATCCGGTTCGATTTTTGGAGAACCGAATAATATGCGAATTTGCTACGGCTGGTCTACACTCGGCCGCTTCGCGGACGGCGGGGTCATGACATAAGCCCTACAAATGATTTTCAAAGGAGCCAAGTATGGCACGAAAGAATAAGGAACCTGAAAAGAAGAAAGTGAACACCGACGGCATTATGGGCTTGCACGGCTCGACGACGGAGCAGGCCATTTCCGAGACTCTGGAGCTCAACTATATGCCCTACGCCATGTCGGTCATCGTCTCCCGGGCGATCCCCGAGATCGACGGCTTCAAGCCGTCTCACCGTAAGCTATTGTACACCATGTACAAAATGGGTCTGCTCACCGGTGGACGGACGAAATCCGCCAACATCGTAGGTCAGACCATGCGCCTGAATCCTCACGGCGATGCGGCCATCTATGAAACCATGGTGCGCCTGTCCCGGGGCAATGAGACCCTGCTCCACCCCTTCGTGGATTCCAAAGGCAACTTCGGCAAGGTATATTCCCGGGATATGGCCTACGCCGCCTCCCGGTACACCGAGGCCAAGCTGGATCCCATCTGCGCCGAGATTTTCAAGGACATCGACTGTGACACCGTAGACATGGTGGATAACTACGACGCCACCATGAAGGAGCCTGCCCTTCTGCCCACCACCTTCCCCAACGTGCTGGTGTCCGCCAACCAGGGCATCGCCGTGGGCATGGCCTCCAACATCTGCTCGTTTAATTTGAAGGAGGTCTGCGACACCGCCATCGCCCTGATGAAGAATCCCGACCACGATATTCTGGAGACCCTGCCCGGCCCGGACTTTTCCACCGGCGGGGAGCTGCTGTTCGACGAGGCGGCGACCCGGGAGATCTATGCCACCGGTCGGGGCAGCTTCAAGCTCCGGGCGAAATGGCGCTATGTCAAGGAGGGCAACCTCATTGAGATCACCGAGATCCCCTACACCACAGCCACCGAGGTCATCATGGACAAGGTGGCGGAGCTGATCAAGGCGGGGAAGATCAAGGAAATCGCCGATATGCGGGACGAAACCGACCTGGGCGGCCTGAAGCTGACCATCGACCTGAAGCGGGGCGCTGACCCGGACAAGCTGATGCAGAAGCTGTTCCGGCTGACCCCCCTGCAGGACAGCTTCCCCTGCAATTTCAATATCCTCATCGCGGGTATGCCCCGGGTGATGGGCGTGGGGGAGATCCTGAATGAGTGGACGGCCTGGCGGACGGACTGCGTCAAGCGCCGCATCTACTTCCAGATGCAGAAAAAGGAAGATCGGCTGCACCTGCTGAAGGGTCTGGAGCGGATCCTGCTGGACATCGACAAGGCCATCGCCATCATCCGGGAGACGGAGCTGGAAAGCGAGGTCGTGCCCAACCTGATGATCGGCTTCGGCATCGACGAGATCCAGGCTAATTTTGTGGCGGAAATCAAGCTGCGGAACATCAACAAGGAATACATCCTCAAGCAGACCCGGGCCATCGGCGACCTGGAACAAGAGATTGCCGACCTGCGGGACACCCTGAATAGCCCCCGGAAGCTGAAAAACGTCATTATTCAGGAGCTGCGGGCGGTGTCCGACAAGTTTGGTCAGCCCCGGCGGACGGAGATCGTCTACGACGCCCAGGAGGCTGCCCCCGAAGAGGAAGAGGACGCCGTGCCGGACTACCCCGTGACGGTATTCGTCTCCAAAGAAGGCTATCTCAAGAAAATCACCGCCCAATCCCTGCGGATGAGCGGCGAGCAGAAATTCAAGGAGGGCGACAGCCTGGCCTTTACCAGGGAAACCACCAATCGGGCGGAATTTCTGGTGTTCACCGACAAATTCCAGTGCTACAAATCCCGGCTTTCCGACTTTGACGACGGGAAAGCCTCGCTTCTGGGGGATTTCCTGCCCCAGAAGCTGGGCTTCGAGGCGGGGGAAACCATGTCGGCGCTGGTGTTCTGTGGGGACTACAAGGGCTTTGTCCTGTTCTTCTTTGAAAACGGCAAAGCCGCCAAGGTGCCTCTGTCCGCCTACGAGACCAAGACCAACCGGAAAAAGCTCACCGGCGCCTACTGCGATAAAAGCCCCTTGGTCAAGGCGATGGCGCTGGAGGCCGACGAACAGATGGCGCTCTACACCAGCGATGGCCGGGCGGCGATTTTCTCAACCGCCCAGCTGCTGCCAAAAACCACCCGCAATACCCAGGGCGTGGCGGTGCTGACGCTGAAGAAGAAGGCGGTGCTCCGGGACGCGGTGCTGCTGTCGGAAAGCGGCATCGTGAACGAAAGCCGCTACCGCACCAAGACCATCCCCTCTGCCGGCGCGGTTCTGAAGCAGGAGGACAGCCCTGACAAGCAGGAGACATTCGAGGTGTAATCTACAGAAAGAGGAGCAGAAAGCGTGAAGCAGATCATTCGCAGTTTTTGGAGTCGGTTCGGCTGGGTTCCGGCGACTATAGTGGGCAGCGCGGTGTTCGCCCTGGGATTTTCCCTGTTTTTACAGCCCAACGAGATCAGCCCCGGCGGCATTTCCGGCCTCGCTCTGGTGGTTGTTGGCGTGCTGGGAATCGGCAGCGTGGGTACGCTGAGCATTCTCATCAACCTGCCTCTGTTTATTCTGGGAGGCGTGAAGATTGGCAGACGGTTTTTCTGCGGGAGCCTGCTGGGAATGTTGACCAGCTCCGTCCTGATCGACGTGTTTTCCATGATTCCCATGCCCACGATGGAGCCGCTGATCAGCGCCCTGTACGGCGGTGTGATCTGCGGGATGGGACTGGGCGTCGTGTTTATCTGCGGCACTTCCACCGGTGGGTCGGACATCGTGGTGCGGCTGCTGAAGCTCAAATACCGGGACGTGCCCATCGGTCAGATTTCCATGTGCTTTGACGCAGTGGTGGCGGTGCTGACGGGGCTCGCCTTTCAGGATGTCACCAAGGCGCTGTACACCGGCGTCGCGGTCTTTATCTCCGGCAAGGTGGTGGACGCCGTGGTGTACCGCTTCGACTATTCCAAGGTGGTGCTGATTATCTCCCGGGAATACGAGGCGGTGGCGGAGGCCATCGGGAAAAAACTGGATCGGGGCGCGACATTCTTAAACGGCGAGGGATCCTACAGCCACGTTCCCACCAAGGTCGTGCTCACCGCCGTGAAGAAGCAGCAGATTACCGATCTGAAGGAGCTGGTCATGGCGATCGACCCCTGCGCCTTCGTTATTGTGCAGGAGGCGCACCAGGTGCTGGGCGACGGCTTCTCCCGGTACTCCAAACAGTCGCTGTGAGGGAAGGAGCAGGGCGTATGAAGCGGAAGCTGGCGGCGTTGGGACTGGCGGTGAGCATATTGCTGACTGGCTGCGGCTGGATGGACGGCAGCTATTCCTCCGTGACCCCCCATCAGGGACAGAAGCAGACCCAGCAGTCGGGGGCGACCGTTGCGTCCAACTATATGGACTTGATCCAGGCTCTGGAGAATATGATCCGCGAGGGCAGTGAAAGCGGCGTTATCAACGTGGCGGACTACCCGGAGAAGGCTGTGGAAAGCGGCATGGCAATGGCGGTGCGGTACGCGACGGAATCCTATCCCGTAGGCGCTTACGCCGTGGAGCGGATCGACTATGAGCTGGGCGCCAATGGCGGTCTGCCGGCAATCGCTGTGACCGTCACCTACCGCCACAGCCGCTCGGAGCTACAAATGATCCGCCAGGTAAAGGACATGACCGAGGCTGAGGCGGAAGTGGACAAGGCTCTGGAAAGCTATGCCGCCGGCGTGGTGCTGCTGGTGGAGCAGTACACGGCTACCGATTTTTCCCAGATGGTTCGGGACTACGGAGAAGCGTATCCGGAGAAGGTGATGGAGATACCCCAGGTGACGGCTGCCATCCATGGCGTCGGCGTTTCCCGGGTTGCGGAACTGACCTTCACCTACCAGACCAGCCGGGATTCTCTGCGGCAGATGCAGTCCCAGGTCAAGCCGGTGTTCGACGCGGCGGCGCTGTACGTCAGCGGCGACGGCGCGGAAAAACAGAAATTCTCCCAGCTCTACGGTTTCCTGATGGAACGATTTGACTATGAAGTTGAAACCTCCATCACCCCGGCCTACAGTCTGCTGCGCCACGGGGTGGGGGACAGCCGGGCCTTTGCCACGGTTTACGCTGCCATGTGCCGCCTGGCGGGGCTGGAGTGCATGACCGTCACCGGCACCCGCGCGGGCGAACCCTGGACCTGGAATATCGTGCAGGAAGGCGGACACTATTTCCACGTGGATCTGCTTCGCAGTAGTGAAGCAGGAGCCTTCCGGGAGTTTACCGATCGGGAAATGACGGGCTATGTGTGGGATTACTCGGCATATCCCCAGTGCCCGGAGATCGGAACTCTGCCGGAGGAGACGGAGCCGACCCAGGCGGATACGCCCGCGCCCCCGGAATCCCAGCCGACGGAGGAGACAACTGCTCCGGCGGAAGTTCTGCCGCCGGAGCAGTCCATGGCTGACCCGGAGCCTTCCGCCCCGGAGGAAACGGAAATCGCCCAATCTTGACCAATCAGAAAAAAGGACTTGACATTTTTGGGAAAACCGTTATAATAAGCTACGTTCCCTGCGGGCGTAGCTCATCCGGTAGAGCGCCACCTTGCCAAGGTGGAGGTAGCGAGTTCGAGCCTCGTCGCCCGCTCCACATTTGCTCCGATGCTGAAAATGCATCGGAGTTTTTCTTTTTCCGGGTTGCGCGGCTGGGACGGCTATGGTATAATGTTCCAGAAAAAACGGAAAGGCCGTGATGAATATGGAAGAAAACAAGGAGATCCTGGCACTTTTGCAGAAGCTTGACCAGTCCAACCGCCGCAAAGTCCGCATTGGACGGATCTTGTGCGCCCTGGCTTTGGTGGCGGTGCTGTGCTGCGCGGCGACCTTTGGGATAGTCTACAGTCTTGTGCCTCAGGCCAATGCCGTGCTGACCCAAGCTCAGTCTGTTTTGGGCAATCTGGAAACCACAACCCAGCAGCTGGCGACGGTGGATCTGGAGGGAATGGTCTCCAACGTGGACAAGCTGGTGCTGTCCGGTCAGCAGAGCTTGGACGAATCCATGGAAAAGCTGAACGCCGTGGATTTTGAGACGCTCAACCAGGCAATCGAAGATCTGTCCGACGTGATCGAACCGCTGGCGAAGCTGGCCAATCGGTTCCGTTGAGTGACAAAAACCAGCGGGGGTCAGGCAAGCTGCCTGACCCCCGCTTTCTGCCTTAGCGTGAGGTGATTCGTCTACCTTGACAGCCAGTAGACGTGCTCCCGGGAGATTTCCAAACCCAGCTTCCTTTGCAGTTTCAGAGATACCGAATTGCCAGTCTCCACCTGACAGAAGGGCTGAAAGCCCTCTCCAAGGGTGCGGCGCAGGAGGAAGGTCTCCAGCTCCGTTCCATACCCGCAGCCCCGGTACTCGGGCAGAACCTGCAACAGTCCCATACTGCCCTCCAGATGCTCTCCTACAAAGCCCACCGGGCTGCCGTCCTTCTGACCGACGAACAGCCTCCGGCGGCGGATAATTTCGGCGATTTCTCCCGGGGTAAGCAGATCGTAACGGGCAGTGATCCAGTCCAAATCCCCCATGTCCGCCGGCTGGATGGTCAGATTTTGGGGAAAGTCCGGAGGCTCGGCGGCGGGGTAGACCGCCTGATAGCAGTCAAGCCTGCTGGTCAGGCCATAGCGGTTGGCGGCATAGTCCGTCAATTCCCGGTTTCCACAGATGCACAGCAGGGAATATCCGCTGCTTTCCTGGGCGGTCAGATACCGAATTCCGGTTTCGGTGCTGTCCGCCGCCGCCATCCAGGCACCGCTGACCGTGTCCCGAAGGAAAATGCCGTGGGCATCCTCCTCCAAAACCTGAGCGGTGCCCCGCTGCAAAACCTTTTGAATCCCTGCCAGCACGGGCTTTGCGTACCGGGCGTTATCCATGCACATACCCGCAGAGCACCTTCAGGGTATTGTATATCCCGTCAATGTGGCTGCGCTCGTAGCCATGGCTGGCGTAGACCCCAGCGCCGATGAGGCCGTGGCGGATGTCCGCGCCGCCTCGGAGGGTGGCCTCCACGTCGGAGCCGTAATGGGGATAGACATCCACGGCGTAGTCCGCGCCGGTTTCCTTCGCCGCGTCGATGAGCTTGCCCACTACCTCGTAGCTGTAGGGGCCGCCGGAATCCTTGGCGCAGATGGATACCTGCCGCTCCGTGCAGCATAAGCCTTCACCGACACAGCCCATGTCCACGGAAATGGCCTCCGTCACCCCGACGGGCAGGGAAGCGGAGCCGCCGTGGCCGACTTCCTCATAAACCGTCACGTGAACCCAGGTTCTCCGGGAAAGGGTGATGCGGTTGTCGGCAAGATACTTGGCAAAGCCAAGCAGAATGCCCACGCTGAGCTTGTCATCCAGAAACCGGCTCTTCAGATAGCCGCTTTCCGTTCGCCGGGTGCGGGGATCGAAGCAGACGAAATCCCCCACCTCAATGCCCAGCTTCCGGGTATCGTCGGCGGAGGTGACATCCTCGTCCAGCACGACCTCGATGGTATCGTAGCTGCGCTTGGCGGTACCATAGTCCCCGTTGACATGGACGGAGGCGTTGCACAGCTGGCAGGTGCCCTCATAGATTTTCCCGGAGCGGGTGTAAACCCGGACGTTTTCCGCTTCGGCGTTGTTGGGCTCCATACCGCCCAGGGCGGTGAGACGCAGACGCCCATTCCCTTTGATCTGGGCGACCATGGCACCCAAAGTGTCGCTGTGAGCTTCCAGCAGCAGACCGTCCTCTGGGTTTTCTCCCCCCAGGTCAACGAGAACACCGCCCTTGTTGGTGATTTCGGTGGAAAACCCCAGTTCTTGGAACGCGTTCTGCACCCACTGGGCGGCGTTGGCGGTGAAGCCGGAGGGAGAATCGATGGCGAGCAGCGCCGCGGTCTGCTCCCAGGCAAAATCGGCATAGCTTTTGTTAATCATAGCGTCCTCCTAACAGAATGTAGTGCCAGACTCCGGCTACTTCCCGGAGAAAGTGGTTGACTTTCTGGGGAAACCGGGATGTTCGGGCGGGAACTCCCACAAATTCCACGCCGCAGGCTTTGGCGAACAGGCTGGCACGGAATAAATGATATTCGCTGGACAGCACTCCCAGCTTTTGGGGCCGCTGCCCGGTTTTTTCTTGAATCAGATCCAAAGAAAAGTGCAGATTCTCCCAGGTGGAGGTGGCCTCCTCCTCCAGCCAGAGCCGCTTGGGGTCGATGCCCAGGTTCACCAGCTCCCGGTATATGCATTCGGCCTCGGTAATGGGCTCGTCGGTGCCCTGACCGCCGGAGAGAACGGCGGTCACGCCCGGGTGCTCCTCCAGGTAGGTGTAGGCGGCGCAGATCCGATCCCACAGGGAAACCGAAGGGCCGTCCCGATTCACCTTGGCACCCAGAACCACCAGATAATCCACCGGCTCCTCCGGATTGCCAAAGCTGGCGTGGATGATGACAGCTTCCGTCACGCCCACCACCAGTCCGCCCAGAATCAGAAACACGGTGACGGCGATGGTGACCACCTTGGTCAGCCCGGGAAACCGCGGCGCTGCCAGGGGCATCAGGGCGTAAAACAGGATCACGGCAATGAGAAACAGGCATACCAGCGCGGAAAAGCTGTAGCCGGGAACGCAGAATTTGAGGAAAAAAGCCGCCGCTGCGAGAACCAGACAGCCGATCAGCGCCCCGATCCGCCCGGGACCCAGGTGGGAAAAGAAGGTTTTCATGGCAAAACTCCAGATATTAAAAAATGTGCATATCGGCTTAACTCCGCAAACCGGCAAGTTGCAGTTTATCTGGCACCCGTTTCGTAGGGCTTATGTCATGACCCCGCCGACGACGTTGGATTCTACGCAATGTAAATTTGGGTGAATACCGGCAATTCCGG
>JAQXPK010000092.1 GCA_029100605.1 Bacillota bacterium
AGAATTCTCACCCCTTTGCCCGGCGGGACGCTTCCGGCAGACTGTGGACGCTGGCCCACAACGGCACCATCTTTGAAAGTCCCGTGCTGGAGCCGTATGCGCGAATCCAGAAAGGGAGCACGGACAGTGAGCGGATTCTGTATTATCTGGTAGACAGAATCAACGCCGGGGGAAACCCCGGCGCGCTTTCTGCGGAGGAACGTTTTTCCATCGTCGAGGACGTGATCCGTAGCATTACGCACAAAAACATGGTCAATCTTCTGATCTACGACGGTGATCTGTTCTATGTCCACGCCAACCGGAAGGACAGCCTTCATATGCTGAAACGTGAGGACAGCGTAGTCATTTCCACAAAGGCCCTGAGCCAGACCGGCTGGGAGCCGGTGCCGCTGAATATCCCGCTGGCATTCCAATGTGGCAGATTGGTCTATACCGGGCGGAACCATGGAAACGAATACATCAAGGAGGAAACAGACACGCCCCAGCAAAAGCTTAGCACGGAAGACAAAGCGAGACAATGACCTTTGGATTTGGGCTTTCATCAGGCGTGCGTGCGGATTCATGGGGTAGTTGCGCACATCGAGGTGCTGGATCGGAGGATCAGGTGTGATACTAAAACCTGATTGAAAGCTTTAAAAGATTTCCGAGGATGAATAGTGCCAGAAAAGGCAGATGACGGTTTTGGGCTGACGCCCAGCAAGGAAGATAACGCATTCTGACGCAATTCAGACCGGAAAGATTTAAAGCTTTTAATCGGGTTTTAGTATTAATTTCCCGCCTCCGCTTTTTGGGCTTCCAGCACCTCCGCCGCGTTCAGAGAACGGATGACGCTGTAGCTTTCAAAGCGGGTGTCGTTGGTGGCAGCCAGAAAGACCAGCTGCACCTTGGGATCCTCCACCGTCACCTGGGAGGCCTTGGTCTCAACGCTGGCGGCGTCGACATTTTCCAGATAGATCCGACTGCGCCCTTCAGGCAGCTGGAAGGCCGGGTTGTCCACCCCGAAGGAGAGAGTGAAGCTGCTGCTGCCACAGGCGCTCATCAGCTTAGCGGCGGCCTCCTGCAGCGCGGCGTCCTTGTCCCCATTAAAGATGTACTGGTCGGAATTGGGGAAGCGGAAATCCGCCAGCAGAACCTCGTCGAAGCCCATTTCCTTCAGCTCCAGCACCACGGAGGTGATCCAGGTAGTGGTGGTGGCGTTGGTGGGATCCAGCCAGAAATAGCCCTCAGAATCCAGCCACAGACCTGCCCTGGACAGCATATACAGACCCGAGGTGACGTGGTTGTTGCCGAAATTCCAGTCCCGCAGAGAGCAGACCCGGGCAATGGTGTAGAATTTCTTGTTCATCAGGGTGTCCACCAGGGCACCCACGGCGTCCACATCCGTGCTGGCGGAATGGATGGCGTCGTCCAGGTGGGAGGGATAGAAGAAGGAACCGTAGGGACCCTTCATGTCGATCATGATGGGGGTGCCCGCAGGCAGCCGCTCGATTTTGTCCAGAACGCCGTTGATGTCCGTCTGCAGCATATTGCTGGAAATGTAGTAGCCGTTGAGCTGGGTCAGCTCGTTGCCGGTGTCCAGCGCGTCGCTGCCTTCATTATAATAGATAGAGATATTCTGCTGAGCCACGGGAGGCGAGGCGACCTCGCCGGAAATATCCTGAGCGGACTGTTCAAAATCCAGGCTGGCACCGTCGGCGGTGTAAACCACGAACCGCTCCAGCCAAACCACCCAGCACAGCCAGGCGATCACGCCTACCAGCAGCAGAATTAAAAGCACAATACCCACGCGGTTCAGTTTCCGCCGGGTACGATAGGGAATACTCATAGTCGTCTCCTTTTATCGTTTCACTGTGACGCAGCGCCAGTCCTGCTTTGCCTTCACATCGGTGACGGTCAGCCCGGCGCGCTCCAGGGCGGATCGTACGTCCTCCAGCCTGGTGTCCAGAATGCCGGAGCAGATCAGGGTGCTGCCTTCGGAAAGGAATCGGGGCAGCACCGGGGCAAGGCCGATAATGACATCCGCCACGATGTTCACCAGCACCAGATCATAGTGTTTTTCCGCCAGGGCGTTCATGAGGGAAGCGTCCTCGGTGACATTGCCGGTGAGGGCGGTAAAGGCCGGGGCGGCAAACCCATTGTAGGACGCGTTTTCCCGGGCGATGTCCTCCGCCTTGGGGTCGATGTCCACGCCCACGGCGGTTTGGGAACCCAGACGCAAAGCGGTGATGGAGAGAATCCCGCTGCCGCTGCCCAGATCCAGGCAGGAAAAGCCGGGCCTCACCAGTTTTTCCATGGTTTCCATCACCATTTGGGTGGAGGGGTGGGCACCGGTGCCGAAGGTCAGGCCGGGGTCGAGAATGACCTTCTTCCGGTTCGTCGGCTCGTCTGCCAGCCAGTAGGGTACGACAATCAAAGACTGCCCCACCTCCTGAGGCGGGTAGTTCTGCTTCCAGCTTTCCTCCCAGTCGGTGTCTGGCAGGGGCGCGGCGGTCATGGTCAGACCCAGCTCCCGCACCGCCGCTTCCAGCCGCTGCCGTCCGGCAGCATCGGTGTCCTCCAGGTACAGCTTGATTCGGGAAAGCCCCTGCAGCTGCTTCTGGAGGGTTTCGTCGATATAATCCCAGTAAGCCCGGTTTTCGTCCAGAAAGGTCTCGAATTCCGCCTGATCCTCAATGACCAGATCGGAAAATCCCCGGGCGGTGAGGGCGCAGACCACATCGTCAATATTCTCCGGGGTGGTGTTCACGGTGAATTCCAGCCATGCCATGGCGCACTTCCTCCTGACAAACAAGTCCACATTCCATTCTACCGCAAAGAAGGGAAAATGACAACCAAAAAACTCTGAATTTTTTGTGTATTGACTTCCTATTTTGGGAAAAGTGGTATATAATACACCTTACACGACTTCGTAACCGTAAGGAGCAATGTATGATCGAGACGAAAACCCTTCTTCCCGGGGTGACGCTGCGGTGCTGCCGGGACAGCCGGTTCAAGCAGGGCTGCCTGAGCTTTCAGCTGGTGCGACCCATGTCAAAAGCGGAATCCGCGCAAAACGCGCTGCTGCCCGCTGTTTTACTCCGGGGCACCCGGCGCTGTCCGGATCTGCGAGCCATCACCGAGTATTTGGACGAGCTGTACGGCGCGGCGGTAAGCCCCCTGGTACGCCGTGCGGGGGACTACCAGACCACGGGGCTGTACTGCGGCTTTATGGACGACCGCTTCGCCCTGCCCGGAGACCGGGTGCTGCAGCCCATGATCGGATTTTTGGAGGAGCTGCTTCTGGACTATCCCGAGGAAAAGGGCGGCTTTCGCCCGGATTTCGTGGAAAGCGAGAAGAAAAACCTGATTTCCGCCATCGAATCCGAGCGCAACGACAAGCGAACCTATGCCATGGGTCAGCTGCTGAAAACCATGTGCCGGGGTGACAGCTTCGGCCTGCCCCGGCTGGGAGAGACCGAGGATGTGGCGGTCATTGACCCGGTGAGCCTGCTGGCGCACTACCGGAGGATCCTCCGGGAAAGCCCCATTGAAATCTTTTACGCCGGAAGCGCGCCGGGGGAGCAGGTGGAAGCGTTCCTGCGCCCGCTGCTGTCCCGCCTGGAACGGCAGCCGGTCTCTCTGCCGCCGCAGACGCCGTTCACTCCCTGCCCCGGACAGGACGTAACGGAGACGATGGAGGTTGCCCAGGGAAAGCTGGGCATGGGCTTTGTCACCCCCATTACCAACCGCACCCCGGAATTTGCCGCCATGCAGGTGTTCAACACTCTCTACGGTGCGGGCATGACCTCCAAGCTGTTCCTGAACGTCCGGGAAACGCTGTCGCTGTGCTACAGCGTCGGCTCAGCCTACTATGGCTCCAAGGGCATCGTCACCGTGGCGGCGGGGATCGACTTTGACAAGGAGCGGCAGACGCGGCAGGAGATTCTCCGCCAGCTGGACTGCTGCAAGCAGGGGCAGATCAGTGAAGAGGAAGTGGTCTGCGCCAAGGAGGCGATCTACAGCAGCCTCCGGGCAGCCCACGATTCTCCCGGCTCTCTGGAGGGCTACTACGCTACCGCCGCCCTCAGCGGCGTGGGATTGACGCTGGAAGCCTATATGGAGGCGGTGGAACAGGTAACGCTTTCCCAGGTGGTGGCAGCGGCGAATACCGTCGAACTGCACAGCACCTATTTTCTGAAAGGAGAGAGCCAATGACCGCATATTCCTATCCGGAGCTGGACGAGACCCTTTACCGTCAGACCCTGGAAAACGGCCTGACGGTGCTGGTGGTGCCCAAGAAGGGTTTTACCAAGCGCTTAGCCTATTTCGTCACGGACTTTGGCTCCATTCACACGGATTTTACCCTGGAGGGGGAGCAATACCACGCTCCGGCGGGGGTCGCCCACTATCTGGAACACAAGATGTTCGATCTTCCCGGGCGGGACGTGTCGGCGGAATTCGCCGCCCTGGGAGCCATGGCCAACGCCTTCACCAGCTACGACATGACCGCCTACTATTTCTCCTGCACCGAGCATTTTGACGAATGTCTGCGCCTGCTGCTAGAATTCGTCTCCACACCCTACTTTACCCAGCAGAGCGTGGAAAAAGAGCAGGGCATCATTGATCAGGAAATCGGCATGAACGAGGATGCCCCGGACAGCCGGGTGTTCGACCAGCTCATGGAAGCCATGTACCGAAGTCACCCCATCCGGGTGCCCATTCTCGGCACGGCGGATACCATCCGGGACATCACCCCGGAGGTGCTGTACACCTGCCATCGGGCGTTTTACACTCCGGAGAATATGCTGCTTTGCGTCATCGGTGACGTGGAGCCGGAGGCAGTCGCCGAGACGGCTCGTCAGGTGCTTGGCAGCGAAAAGCGGGCACCCGGCGTCAAACTGCGGCCTTGGCAGGAGGATATGACCTGCCCGACCCCCAAGGTGACGAGCCGCATGGAGGTCGCCATGCCCACCTTTAACCTGGCGTTCAAATGCGAGCCTCTTGCCGGCGGGGACGAAGCCATCCGCACGGAAATGGTGGCAGATCTGGCGGCGGAGGCGCTGTTCGGCGAATCCTCCGAGCTGTATCTGAAGCTGTACGAGCAGGGCGTCATTGATTCCTCCTTTGGTGGCGGCTTTGAAACCGTGGACGGCTGCGCCATGTTGCTGTGCTCCGGGGATTCCGACGATCCCGAGGCAGTTCGGACAGCCATTCTGGCTGAGGCGGAGAAAATCGCGGCGCAGGGCATTCCCGAGAGCCGGTTTCTGCGGATGAAGCGCAGCGCCCTGGGACGGCGCATCCGGGATCTGGACAGCTTTGATTCCACCTGCTTCCGGCTGTGCGCCTACCATTTTTCCGATTTTGACTATTTCCGTTTTCCGGAAATCTACCGGAGCATTCAGCCAGAGGAGATCCGCGACTTCCTCGACCGGGTGGTTCGGGAAGAGCGGTGCGGCCTTTCCGTAATCTATCCGCTTAATCAGGAGGCGTTATCATGAATCCCAGCGACTATTCATCCATTTCCTTTCCCTTCCTCGGTATTGAGGTGAACCCCGGGCGCACCCTGTCCCTGGGCCCGCTGACCATCCACTATTATGGCCTGGTCATCGCCGTTGGCCTGATGCTGGCGGTGATCTATGCCTGCCGCCGCTGTAAGCAGTTCGGCGTGAAGCAGGATGACATCCTAGACGGCGTTTTGTGGATTACCCCCTTTGCCATTGTCTGCGCCCGGGCGTATTACTGCATCTTCTCCTGGGCGGACTATGCCGACAACCCCATTTCCGTCCTGTACATCTGGAACGGCGGCCTTGCCATCTACGGCGGCGTTCTGGGCGCGGCAGTGGGGGTGCTGATCTTCTGCCGGATCAAGAAGATCAAAATCGGCACCATCCTGGATCTGGTGGCTCTGGGCTTTCTCATCGGGCAGTCCATCGGACGGTGGGGCAATTTCTTCAACCGGGAGGCCTTCGGCGCGGCAACGGACAGCTTCTTCCGTATGGGGCTGTACAACACCGTCACCGGAGCCTGGGAGTACTACCATCCTACCTTCCTGTACGAATCCCTTTGGAACGCGGCGGGCTTCCTCCTGCTGCATTTCCTCTCCAAGCGCCGGCAGTATGACGGACAGATCGCCCTGGGGTATGTGGCCTGGTACGGTCTGGGACGCTGCCTGATCGAGGGACTGCGGGTGGACAGCCTGTACTGGGGCTCCTTCCGGGTCAGCCAGGTACTGGCGGGCATCAGCTGCGCTGCGGCGGTGTGCGTGCTGCTGTGGCAGGCTTTCCGCCCCCACGACCGGGCGAAGCTGCTGGTGAATCAGATTGCCGCCCAGCCGGAGGCGGCACCGAAAACCGATGACGGTTCTCAGCAGGAAACATAAAATGGCTGCCCCGCGAACGATTTGAATCGTTCGCGGGGCAGCTTCCGTTCGTATTATACTAATTCTTGATTGAAAGCTTTAAAAGCTTTCCGAGAATGAATTGTGCCAGAAAAGGCAGATGACGCCGCTGGGCTTTCCGCCCAGCAAGGAAGATAACGCATTCTGGCGCAATTCAGACCGGAAAGAATTAAAGTTTTTAATCAAGAGTTAGTATGAGATCTTTCATATCAGCTTGGTCTGTTTGCGCAATACTGCGTTATCGTCACTTGCCATACATACAGTATGGCGGCGTTCCTCTGCCTTGTCTTGCACAAATATCCCTGCGCTGCT
>JAQXPK010000093.1 GCA_029100605.1 Bacillota bacterium
GCTTGCTTATTATAGCATATGCATAAATAAATGTCAAGCACTTTTTTCATTTCCAATAGTGCTTTGAAAACGCCCCAAGAAGGTCTTGATTTTTCTTGTAACCGCTGATATAATGGCGGGGCACGGAGATGTATCGAAGTGGTCGCAACGAGGCTGACTCGAAATCAGTTGATGGGTCAAACCATCCGGGGGTTCGAATCCCTCCATCTCCGCCACGAAAAACCTCTTTTGTCGGGATGACAAAAGGGGTTTTCCTGCTTTTAGCGGCATACGCGTTCGGGTGCAAGCAATCTGATCTGTCCTGCGTCTTGAAAAGCGCCCCGCTTTTCCGTGGAAAAGCGGGGCGCGCTCTTACAGGTAATCCTTGTTCTCCGGCTGCTGGCTGTCCTGCCAGGTCTGCTCCGGCGGGATATAGGTGGGATTGGGACGTCTGGGCGGCATTCCCTGATCCTTGTTCCGATTGAAGAACAGGAAGAAGGGCTCGGTGACGTTGAACACGATGCTCAGTACCAGAAACAGCACACAGTTGCTGGGATCCAGAGACTTATACACGTCGTACAGCGCCATGTAGTAGATCACCGCGTAGGCAATCGCCACGCCAATGATCGGCAGGCACATACCAACCACGCCAAGCAGCGGCCCCAGAAGCTCCCGGAGCATCGCTTCTTCGTTCATGCCTCCTACGGCACCAAATATCGCTTTCCCTGCCAGCACCACGGCGCACACAAGCATTGCGACGCTCAGAGCCGCCGTGATAATGTTCAGGGTCAGCAGCACCTTGCGCTTGGATTTGTTCTCTCCTCTGACCACATACCGGTATTGGTCGGAAAGCGAGCCCAGAATCCATACGCTGACCACGGGAATCCAGGCCAGCCACGGGTGATTCAGCCCCCGGCGCTTGGCGATGACATACAGTCCCATGGCGCTGAGGACGTACATGGCAATTCCGATCAACGTCGTGGGAATGCAGCTGAGAATTCCGGACAGCAGTCCCGCTCCGAGAGCATCATCCAAGCCATTGGAAAACACAAAAGACATTTTAAACCCTCCCTTTCTCCAGGTGAGGCTATCTTATCATAAGAATGCGGTAAAAGCAATCTTTTTCTTGCAGGCAAACGGATTACTGCATCAGCTTGCAGACCAGCTCGGTGTAGGCGTAAGGATCGTCCAGAGGCAGCTCCGCCATAAGCTGCGCCTGATAGCACAGCAGCTGGGCGTAATCCTTGGCCTTGACCGGGTCTTCCGTCATAGCCTTCTGCATGGCCTTCACCGCCTCGTGCTCAGGGTTCAGCTCCAGCACACGGCCCACAGGGTACGCAAACTCCGGGTTGGCCCGCTTCATATACTTCTCCATCTCAAAGCTCATGCCCTCGGCAGGGGTCATGCAAACGGGATGGCTGCCCAACTCGGAGGAGAGCTTGACCTCCTTCACCTGGTCGCCCAGAGTTTCCTTCACGAAGGTCAGCAAGCCCTTCATTTCCTCGGCCTTTTCCTCAGCCTGCTTCTTCTCTTCCTCGGTCTGCAGACCCAGATCCTCGGTAGAGACGTTGCAGAACTGCTTCTCCATGTAGGTCATCAGAGTCTGGGGCACGAACTCGTCCACATCCTCGGTGAACAGCAGCACGTCATAGCCCTTCTTGGACAGGGTCTCTACCTGAGGCAGCTTTGCCAGGCGATCCTTGTTCTCGCCGGGAGCGAAGTAGATCTTCTCCTGGCCCTCCGCCATGGCGTCCACGTACTCCTTCAGGCTAATCAGCTTGCCCTGCTTGTGGCTGTAGAACAGCAGCAGATCCTGACAGGCTTCCTTGTGGACGCCGTAGTCGGCGACGGTGCCGTACTTCAGCTGACGACCAAAGGCAGCGTAGAATTCCTCGTACTTCTCCCGATCGTTTTCCAGCATGGCCTTCAGTTCGGACTTGACCTTCTTCTCGATGTTCCGGGCGATGATGGTCAGCTGGCGGTTGTGCTGCAGCATCTCACGGCTGATGTTCAGGGACAGATCCTGGGTATCCACAACGCCCCGGACGAAGCGGAAGTGTTCCGGCAGCAGATCTTCGCAGTTGTCCATAATCAGCACACCGCTGCTGTACAGCTGCAGTCCCCGCTTGAAGTCCTTGCTGTAGAAGTCGAAGGGCGCCTTGCTGGGGATGTACAGCAGTGCCTTGAAGGAGACGTTGCCTTCCACATTGTAGTGGATGGTGCGCAGGGGCTTGTTGTAGTCGTAGAACTTGTCCCGATAGAAGGCCTCATACTCCTCCTCGGTCACGTCCTTCTTGTCCCGCTGCCAGATGGGCACCATGGAGTTCAGGGTCTCCATCTCGGTGTACTCTTCGTACTTGGGCTCCTTAGGAGCCTTCTCTTTCTCAGAGGCTTTCTCCTCAGACTCGCTGTCCTCGGTCTTGGCTTCCTCGGTCTGCTCTTCCTCTGCATTATCTTCCTCGGTGTCTTCGTCCTCCGGCTCCTCCACCTGGCGGGACTTGGTAACCTCCATCTTGATGGGGTAGCGGATATAGTCGGAATACTTACGAACCAGGTTCCGGATCTCGTACTCCTCCAGATACTCGGAGTATTTCTCATCCTCGGTATCGGCCTTCAGGGTCATAATCACGTCGGTGCCGGGGCCGTCCTTTTCCGTCTCCTCGATGGTATAACCGTCCGCGCCGTCGGAGACCCATTTCCAGGCCTTGTCCTCGCCGTACTTCTTAGAAATGACGGTGATGGAGGAAGCCACCATGAAGGCGGAGTAGAAGCCCACGCCGAACTGACCGATGATGTCGATGTCCTCGTTTTTCTCCATGGCCTGCTTGAAGCCCAGGGAGCCGGACTTGGCGATGGTACCCAAATTCTCGATCATCTCGTCCTTGGACATACCGATGCCGTTATCTGAGACGGTAAGGGTACGGTTCTCGGGATCCCGGGTGATGGTGATGGCGAATTCGTCCCGGTTGATGCCCACCTTGTCGTCGGTCAGGGCAGTATAGGCCAGCTTATCGATGGCATCGGAGGCGTTGGAGATAATTTCCCGGAGGAAGATCTCCCGGTGGGTGTAGATGGAGTTGATCATCAGATCCAGAAGGCGCTGAGACTCCGCTTTGAATTGCTGTTTTTCCATAGTACATGACACATCCTTGTTTCTGTTTAGCACTCTAAGTGACTGAGTGCCAACATTATAGCGCACCTGTCAGAAAAAGCAAGGGCTTTCAAAAATTGTTCTTGATTTATTCATAAATTCAACGCGAAAGTTTCACCGATCGCCCACAGCTTCCACGCAAGGGTGTCTCCCATCCTGCCGCAAAAATGTCAACTCTGCCATTGATTATTTTGGAATTTGTGGTATTATTAAAATGTATAGTTATGTGCAAAGCACGCTGAAATGAAAAAGGGTTAAGGAGTAAGAAATGATTACAGTAAGCAACCTCGGTATGCAGTTCGGCGGTCAATGGCTGTTCCAGCACGTGGATCTACAGTTTCTCCCCGGCAACTGCTATGGCATTATCGGCGCCAACGGCGCGGGCAAGTCCACCTTCCTGCGCATCCTCACAGGGGAGCTGGACTCCACCACTGGCTCCGTTACCGTCGATCCCACCAAGCGGGTGTCCGTTCTGAAGCAGAATCAGAACGCTTACGACGACCACACCGTCATGGACACCGTCATCATGGGCAACCAGCACCTGTACGACGTGATGAAGGAAAAGGACGCCATTTACGAAAAGCCGGACTTCTCCGACGAGGACGGCCTCCGGGCGGCAGACCTGGAGGCGGAGTTCGCCGAACTTGGCGGCTGGGAAGCGGAATCCGACGCCTCCCGCCTGCTCCAGGGTCTGGGCATCGGAACGGAGCTGCACTCCGATCTGATGGCCACCGTCGACCCCCGACTGAAGGTGAAGGTTCTGCTGGCTCAAGCGCTGTTCGGCAATCCCGACATCGTCATGCTGGACGAGCCCACCAACAACCTGGACATCGAGGCCATCAACTGGCTGGAGGACTTCCTGCTGGATTTCCCCGGCATGGTCATTGCGGTGAGCCACGACCGTCACTTCCTGAACACCGTGTGCACCCACACCGTGGACATCGACTACGGCAAGATCAAAATGTACGTGGGCAACTACGACTTCTGGTACGAATCGTCCCAGATGGTGCAGGCCATGATGCGCAATAAGAACAAGCGAAACCAGGAGAAGATCGAAGAGCTGCAGCTGTTCATCCAGCGCTTCTCCGCCAACAAGGCCAAGGCCAAGCAGGCAACCGCCCGCCGGAAACTCCTGGACAAGCTGACCGTGGAGGAAATGCCCTGCTCCACCCGGCGCTATCCCTTCGTGGGCTTCCAGCCGGAGCGGGAACTGGGCAAGGACGTGCTTACCGTCAAGGACGTGTCCGTCACCGTGGACGGGGCGAAGCTGCTGGACAAGGTGTACTTCTCGGTCAACCGAACGGATAAGATCGCTTTTGTGGGCGAAAACGAGCTTGCCCAAACCGCCCTGTTCAAAATCCTCATGGGCGAGCTGGAGCCGGACGAGGGCAGCGTCAAGTGGGGCGTATCCACCATCCGCAGCTACCTGCCCAAGGACAATTCCCCCTATTTTGAGGGCAATGAAATGGAACTGGTGGACTGGCTGCGGCAATACTCGGCGAAAAAGGACGATGTGTACCTCCGGGGCTTTCTGGGGCGGATGCTGTTCTCCAATGAGGATGTGTTCAAGCCGGTAAACGTCCTGTCCGGCGGCGAAAAGGTGCGGTGTATGCTGAGCCGTATGATGCTCTCCGGCGCCAACGTAATCCTGTTGGATCAGCCCACGAACCACCTGGACATGGAGTCCATTCAGGCGGTGAACAAGGGTCTGGAGGCCTTCCCGGGCGTGGTGCTGCTGGCCTCCCACGACCACGAAATGCTGACCTCCACTTGTAACCGGGTCATCGCCTTCCAGCCGGACGGCACCATCATCGACAAGTACGGCACCTACGACGACTACCTCGCCTGGATGGCAGAGCGGAAAGCAAACACCTAAGCCAACAGGGAGAAGAGACAAGATACAAGATACAAGATACGAGATACAAGATATTGGGGTAGTATCTCATAAAAATGTATCTTCTATCTCGTATCTCCTATCTTGTATCTCCTATCTTGTATCTTCCATCTTAAATCATTGTGGAGTTTATTATGAAGAAAATTCTTGACATGATCACGGAAAAAATGGGTCAGGCCTTTGTCGAAGCAGGCTACGACGCCGCCTTTGGGCGGGTGACGGTTTCCAACCGGCCTGATCTGTGCGAATACCAGTGCAACGGCGCGCTGGCTGCCGCCAAGCAGTACCATTGCGCTCCCATTCAGATTGCCAAAGCGGTGGTAGAAAAGCTGGACGCCGCCGACTATTCCCTGGTGGAGGCCGTCATGCCCGGCTTCATCAATCTGAAGCTCTCCGGGACATTTTTGCAGGCCTATCTGGAGCAGATGCGCACTGCGCCCGACTTCGGAGTGGAAAAGCCCGGCGCGGGAAAAACCATCGTGGTGGACTATGGCGGCGCAAACGTGGCAAAGCCCCTGCACATTGGGCATCTGCGCCCCGCCATCATCGGCGAGGCGTTGAAGCGGCTGTATCGGTTCATGGGCTACAACGCCATCGGCGACGTACACCTGGGGGATTGGGGCCTTCAGATGGGCCTGATCATTGTGGAGCTTCAGGATCGGCAGCCGGGGCTTGTCTACTTTGACCCCAATTTCACCGGGGAGTACCCAGCGGAAGCCCCCTTCACCCTGTCCGATCTGGAGGAGCTTTATCCCGCCGCCTCCGCCCGGAAGAAGGTGGACGAGGCCTTCGCGGAGCGTGCCCATACCGCGACCTTTGAATTGCAGCAGGGACGCCGGGGCTACCGTGCCATCTGGCAGCACATTATGAACGTATCCCTGCCCGACCTGCGGCGGATCTACGACAGTCTGGACGTGCACTTTGAGAAGTGGCTGGGGGAAAGCGACGCTGACCCCTACATTCCCGCCATGGTTGCGGATATGAAGGAAAAAGGCTATGCCGTGCCCTCTGAGGGTGCATGGGTCATTCCCGTGGCGGAGGAGACGGACAAGAAGGAGGTGCCCCCCTGCATTCTCGTCAAGTCCGACGGCTCCGCCATCTACGCCACCACCGACCTGGCAACCATGGTTCAGCGGATGCAGGACTGGCACCCGGACAAGATTCTCTACGTCACCGACAAGCGGCAGGCGCTGCACTTTGAGCAGGTGTTCCGCGCCGCCCGGAAGTGCGGCATTGTCCCCGCTACCACTGAGCTGGAGCACGTGGGGCACGGCACCATGAATGGTAAGGACGGCAAGCCCTTCAAAACCCGGGACGGCGGCGTTCTCCGCCTGGAAACCCTCATTGCCGACATGACCGCCTTTGTTCGGGCCAAGGTAGTGGAAAACAAGATTGTGGACGAAAGCGAAGTGGAGGATACCACAGCGAAAATCGCTCTCGCCGCCCTGAAATACGGCGACTTAAGCAACCAGCCCACCAAGGACTACAACTTTGACCTGGAGCGCTTCGCCGCCTTCGAGGGCAATACCGGCCCCTATATTCTCTATACCATCGTCCGGGTCAAGTCCATTCTGGCGAAGTATGGTGCCTGGGAGCAGCTGCCCATCCAACCGCCGGTGAACGACTGCGGCAAGGATCTGATGAACGTCATCACCCGTCTGCAGCCCACTTTGGAGTCCGCCCTCGCCGCCTCCGCCCCCAACCTGATCTGCGCCTACATCTATGAGCTGGCGGGCGCGGTGAACAGGTTCTACCATGAAACCCCCGTCCTCAAGGAACCAGACGAAACCCGCAAAGCCGGTCACATCGCCCTGTTGGGTCTTGCCAAAAATATTCTGGAAAAGAGCATCCACATTCTGGGCTTCTCCGCACCGGAGAAAATGTAAATTTCCGCCCCGCGACCATCGGTTGCGGGGCTTTCCGTTTCAGTAATACGGAAAATATGCAAAAACCGCTCTGGTTTCCCAGAGCGGTTTTGAGCGTTTTCAAGAGGGATTAGTAGAACTTTCTCTTGTTCTTACGGGCAGCTTCAGACTTCTGCTTCCGCTTCAGGCTGGGGCTGACGTAATGCTCGCGCTTCTTCACTTCGGCGATAACGCCCTCCTTGGCACAGCTGCGCTTAAAACGACGCAGAGCGCTCTCCAGAGACTCGTTCTCCTTGACGCGAATTTCAGACATTGTTTTCCCTCCCTCCGATGGCATCCGGCTCGATCCAGGATGCTTTCAGGGCCATACCGGCTTGATACATTATACCGGCTCTTTCCCGAATTGTCAAGAAAGATTTCGCAAATATTACAAATTATTTCACGATCAGATTGACCAGCTTGTTCTTAACCACAATGGTCTTTACAATCTGTCCACCCAGCTTCTGAAGGAATTTGGCAATTTTCTCGTCCGCCACAGCGTTGGCAACCACTTCCTCGTCAGTCAGGTCTGCGTCCATCAGAACGGTGCCTCGCATCTTGCCGTTGACCTGCACCGCGATGTTGACCTCGGAATCCTTGCACTTTTCCTCGTCGTACTCCGGCCAGCTTTCATAGGCGATGGTATCATCATGACCCAAAATCTGCCACATCTCCTCGCCCACGTGGGGGGTGATGCAGGAGAGCATCTTAATGAAGCCCTCGGCATAGGCCTTGGGGCAGGTGCCGTTTTTGTATACCTCGTTCACAAAGACCATCATCTGGGCAATGGCGGTGTTAAAGGCCAGAGCCTCAAAGTCGTTTGTCACCTTTTTCACAGTCTGATGGTAGACCTTGGTGAGCTTGCCGTCGTCGGTATCGGTGATGTTCTTTGCCTCGGTGAAGAAGTTCCACACACGGTTGATGAACTTTTTCGCGCCGATAACGCCGGTGGTGCTCCAGGGCTTGGAAACCTCCAGCGGACCCATGAACATCTCATACAGCCGCAGGGTGTCCGCGCCGTAGTCCCGCACAATATCGCTGGGGTTGACCACGAACTCGGGGTACCGCTTGCCCATCTTGATGCCGTTCTCGCCCAGAATCATGCCCTGATGCACCAGCTTCTGAAACGGCTCCTTCACGGGAGACAGACCCTGATCGTAGAGGAAGCGGTTCCAGATCCGGGCGTACATCAGATGTCCCACCGCGTGCTCCGGGCCGCCCACGTACAGGTCAACAGGCATCCAGTGCTTCAGCAGCACAGGATCACAGAATTCCTTGTCGTTTTGGGGGTCGATATAGCGCATATAGTACCAGGAGGAACCGGCGCTGCCCGGCATGGTGGATGTCTCCCGAACGCCGTGGATGCCATTATGGTCATACTGCTTCCACTCGGTGGCGTTCTCCAGCGGTGCCTGGCCGTTTTTGCCCTTATAGTCCTCCAGCTCCGGCAGAACCACAGGCAGCTCCTCATCCGGCAGGAACACCGTCTTGCCGTCGTCGGTATACACGCAGGGCACCGGCTCGCCCCAGTATCTCTGGCGGGCGAAAATCCACTCACGGAAGTGGTAGTTGACCTTTCTTCTGGCCACGCCCATCTTTTCCAGCTTGCAGGTGATGGCCTCCTTGGCCTCCTCCACCGTCAGGCCGGTGAACTCCTCGGAGTTGATGAGCTTACAGCCCTTGCCCAGATAATCCTGCTTTTCAAAGGCGTGCTGGGACACGTCCGCCCCATCGATGACCTGGATCATGGGAATCCCATGCACCTGGGCGTACTCGAAGTCGCGCTGATCGTGGCTGGGCACCGCCATGACGGCGCCGGTGCCGTAGCTTGCCAGCACGAAATCGCCGATGAACACCGGCACTTCCCGGCCGTTGACAGGGTTGATGGCATACACGCCCTCCAGGCGGCATCCGGACTTACCCTTGTTCAGCTCGGTGCGATCCATGTCGCTCTTCTTCACGGTTTCGTCGATGTACGCCTGGACTTCTTCCCTGTTCTGCACCCGATCCATCAGGCTCTGGACGATCTTACCGTCCGGTGCCAGCACCATGAAGGTGATGCCGTATATCGTCTCGATGCAGGTAGTGTAGATGGAGAATTCGCCGCCGCCCACCAGCTTAAAGTCCACTTCCACGCCGGTGGACTTGCCGATCCAGTTGCGCTGAATCTCCTTGGTGGATTCCGGCCAGTCGATCTCGTTTAAGCCCTCCAGCAGCTTTTCGGCGAAGGCAGGCTGGTCGATGACCCACTGCATCATGTTCTTCTTCACCACGGGATAGCCGCCCCGCTCGGACTTGCCGTCGATGACCTCGTCGTTAGAAAGCACGGTGCCCAGCTCCTCGCACCAGTTCACCGGCATTTCAATCCGCTTGGCGTAGCCCGCCTCGTAGAGCTTCTTGAAAATCCACTGCGTCCACTTGTAGAAGGACGGGTCGGAGGTTGCGATCATCTTCGACCAGTCGTAGTCAAAGCCCAGCTCCTTCAGCTGCTTGGAGAAGGTCTCAATATTCTTCTGGGTGAAGCCGTTGGGGTGATGACCGGTGGTGACGGCGTACTGCTCCGCCGGCAGGCCGAAGGAATCGTAGCCCATGGGATGCAGAACGTTGTAGCCCTGCATCCGCTTCATCCGGGAAACGATGTCCGTCGCCGTATAGCCCTCGGGATGACCCGCGTGCAGACCCACGCCGGAGGGATAGGGGAACATATCCAGCACATAGTACTTGGGTTTGGAAAAATCCCAGACATCCGTGTGGAAGGTATCATGCTCTTCCCAGTATTTCTGCCACTTTTTTTCAATCTTTGCAAAATCGTAGTTCACGGGAATCCACCTCTTCCAAAAAGCAATCGAGTTACTCCTCGATCAAAATATCCTTCAGATCCACCTGCTCGGCGTCCGCCCACAGTCGCTCCAGGTCATAGAACTGCCGGGCTTCCTCGGTAAACACATGGACAACGATGCTGCCGTAGTCCAGCAGCTCCCAGGCGTTGCCGTGGTGTCCCTCCCGGCTCAGCATCGGTTCCCCCAGCTGATCCAGGGTATACTCAGCATAGTCGCACAGGGTCTTGACATGGGTGCTGGAGGTGCCGGTGCAGATTAGAAAATAATCTGCCAGAGAGCTGACACGATCAATCTTCAGCAGCTTGATATTCTGCCCCTTCTTGGCGTCCAGAGCCTTGGTCACCGCATAGGCAATTTCTTTTGGGGTTAACATAATCTCTTCCTTTCTACGGTTCTTGGTTCAGCCAGGCCAGCGCCTCCCGGGATTCGGGGGATACTTCATTCCCCTGATCCTTCAGGTGCTCCAGGGTCATCTCCAGCCCCAGCTTCAGCGCCGCCGTCAGGTCGGTAAAGGCCAGCTTACGCAGCTTCTCCACCCCTGGGAAGCTCCGGTTCGGCTCCATATAGTCTGCCACATAAAGGATGGTTTCAAGCACGTTCATATTCGCCTTTCCCGTGGTGTGGCAGCAAATTGCGGAAACAACCGCTTCATTTTCCCCAAAAATCCGCTCCGCCACCAGAGAACCGGTGAGAGCATGGAGGGTTCTGGGGTATTTCCTCGAAAACGCATTTAATACTTTACCATATTCGCTGCAAACTGTCAACTGCAGAGGCCCGTCCAGCGCCTTGGTAATGTCGTGGAGCAGCCCCGCCCGGGCGGCGTCGGTCACGTCCGCACCCCAACGCTGCGCCAACGCCACCGCCGTATCCCGGCAGCCCAGAACGTGGGCAACCCGGTTGGAGTTCAGCAGCCGGATCACCACCTGTTCCAATTCGTCCATGGTCAGATGCTTCCAGTCGGCGTTCACATCGTACAGGCTGTTTGCCCGAATGTAGTCCCCCACGCCCTTGGGCAGGAAGGGATCGGCACAGTGGAAAGCCAGCAGCCGCCGCAGTTGGGTGGAAGAAATGTCGATGACCTCATTTTGCACCAGGGTGATCTTCCCGCCCACGGCTTCCAGCTGGGCTTTCTTTGCGGCGACTGCGGCAGTCTCCCCCCTTCCGCCCCGGGAGAACACGGCAAGGCTGGCCTGCTTCAGAATTTTCTCGGGGTTTTTCCACCGGTCGAAGCACAGCAGCATATCGCTGCCCATGAGCAGCACCAGCTCGGCATCCGGAAAACGCTTTTTCAGCTCGTCCACGGTTTCCCAGGTATAGCTGGTGCCCTCCCGGTTCAGCTCCATGTCCGAGACCTCCAGCCCGGGGCAGTCCGCCCCGGCAATGCGCAGCATATCCAGCCGCTGCCTGGCCGTGGGGGAATGCTCCGGCAGCGTTTTATGGGGCGCCACGCCGGCTGGAATCAGGATGAGCCTGTCCAGTCCCAGCGCGGGAATCGCCTGCTTCGCCGCCTGAATATGACCGATGTGGGGCGGATTAAAAGTTCCGCCGTAAATGCCGATTCGTTCCATTTGCACCGCTCCTCTTTCATAATTGACAGTTGGCAGTGGACAATTGTCAATTATTCTCTTTTATAAATCGATGCTGCGAAATGCGTCCGCACGCGGCATCAACTGTCAATTGAGCTCACCCTTTTCCCCGCTGCTGCTTTTCCCGGCTCTGCTCGATGGCTTTTTCAATGGCCTGCTCCCGGAAATACTGGTTGCGCTGCTCCCGGGCGGCTTTGGCGGCCTGACGGCGGGCGCGGATGCCCTTACCCACCGGATCCTGCTTGGATTTGGGAAGTTCCTTGTGCTTCGCCCGACCGGTTTCGTTCCGCTCCGCCTGGCACTTTTCGCTGAAGCGCCAGATGACGAACTTGGAGCCGACACAGGAAACGCCCTCGGCGCCGGTGGCTTCACAGATGGCGTCGGACACCTCCCGGGGAGTCATCAGAGCGGTTTCCAGCACCTTTCCCTTCACCAGCTCCCGGGCGGTGAGCAGCCTGTCCGCCTCCTCAATCACCGCCTGTGTCACCCCGTCCTTACCCACCATGAGGGTGGTGTCCAGACTGTTCGCCTGCGCCCGAAGCTCGGCGCGCTGTTTACTTGTCAGCATAGCCTTCCTCCTTGAGTTTCTCGTAGAACACCTTCAGCGCGTTTGCCCGGTGGGACACCTGATTCTTTTCCTCAGGGGTCACCTCCGCCAGAGTTTTGCCGAAGGGCGGATAGTAGAAAATGGGATCATAGCCAAAACCGCCGGAACCGGCAGGGGCGCGAAGCAGCTCCCCGTGCACCTCGCCCCGAGCCTGGATGACTTTTCCCTCAGGGGTCACCAGGGTGATGACACAGACGAACTGAGCCTGCCGCTGACCGTCTGGGACATTTTCGGTATTTTTCAGCAGCAGCTGCAGCCGTCCCCAATCGTCCAGGGTATCGTCAAAGCCGTACCGGGCGGAGTAGATGCCCGGCTCTCCGTTCAGGGCGTCCACGGCGATGCCGGAGTCGTCCGCCAAAGCGGGCAGACCCGTGGCCTTCATCACGGCGTCGGCCTTGAGAAAGGAGTTCTCCTCAAAGCTCGTGCCGGTTTCCGCCACGTCGATGTCCACGCCCAGGTCGGACTCCATCACCAGCTCCATGTCAAATTTCTTCGTTATCTGGCTGATTTCCTCCAGTTTATGGGGGTTTTTGCTTGCCAACACTACCTTCATGCTCAAATCAGTGCCTCCACAAACCCTTTCGCCTCAAAGGGCATCAGATCGTCGGCCTGTTCGCCCACGCCCACGAATTTCACGGGGATCTGCAATGCGTCCGCCACGGCAATGACGATGCCGCCCTTGGCAGTACCGTCCAGCTTGGTCAGCGCGATGGCGGTGACGCCGGCGATTTCCTTAAACTGCTTGGCCTGAATCAAGCCGTTCTGGCCGGTGGTGCCGTCCAGCACCAGCAGCACCTCCTTCGCCGCGTCGGGCAGCTCCCGATCCACGATCCGGCTGATCTTGTTCAGCTCGTTCATCAGGTTGGTCTTGTTGTGGAGCCGTCCAGCGGTGTCGATGAGGATCACGTCGGAGCCTTTGGCCTTGGCGGACTGGATGCCGTCGTAGACCACGGAGGCGGGGTCGGCCCCCTCATGCTGCCGCACGATGGACGCGCCGGTTCTGCCCGCCCAGATTTCCAGCTGGTCGGCGGCGGCAGCCCGGAAGGTATCCCCCGCCACCAGCAGCACCTGCTTGCCCTGAGAAACCAGCTGCTTGGCAAGTTTGCCGATGGTGGTGGTCTTGCCCACGCCGTTGACGCCGATGACCAGAATCACACTGGGACGGGTGGACAGATTCAGCGCCGTATCCCCCACGGACAGCATATCCACCAGAATGTCCTTCAGCGCCTGTCTGGCCTCCTCCGTGGTTTTCAAATGCTGTTCTTTGACGGCCTTGCGCAGAAGCCCCACGGCTTTGACTGCGGTATCCACCCCCAGATCCGCCAGAATCAGGCTCTCCTCCAGCTCGTCATAGAAGTCGTCGTCGATTTCGGAAAAGCCGGAAAACACGCTGCCCAGGGAATCGCTGAGCGCCTCCCGGGTTTTGGTCAAACCGGCCTTGATTTTGTCAAAAAAGCCCATAATACTCTCCTGTTCCTGTGTGATAAATCCGCCGAAGGGCGTTTTCTTACTCCACAATGCCCAGATACTGCTCCATCTGGTTCAGATCCAGCCGCAGTAGCTTGCTGACGCCCTGCTCCTGCATGGTCACGCCGTAGAGCACGTCGGCGGCCTCCATGGTGCCCCGGCGGTGGGTGATGACGATGAACTGGGTCTTTTTCGCCAGGTTGTGCAGATAACTGGCAAACCGCTCCACGTTCCGGTCGTCCAGTGCCGCGTCGATCTCGTCCAGCAGGCAGAACGGCGTGGGGCGCACCTTCAAAATGGCGAAGTACAGCGCCGTGGCCACGAAGGCCTTCTCACCGCCTGAGAGCAGCGTGATGGTCTTGACCTGCTTTCCGGGAGGCTGAACCCGGATCTCAATGCCGCAGGTCAGGGGATTTTCCGGATCCTCCAGGATCAGCTGTCCCTTGCCGCCGCCGAACATTTCCTCAAAGGTCTGCCCGAAATAGTGGTTGATTTTTCCAAATTCCGTGACAAATATGGTGGTCATTTCCTTGGTGATGTCCCGGATAACGCTCTCCAGCTCCCGCTTGGAATTCAGCACGTCATCCCGCTGTCCGGCGAGGTAGCTGTAGCGCTCGTTGACCCGGGCGTACTCCTCGATGGCGCCCAGGTTGGGGGTGCCCAGAGCGGCGATTTTCCGCTTCAGTTCCCCCGCCCGGCGGTTTCCAGCGGAGACGTTTTCGATCTGACCCCGGTGCTCCGGGGCGGTGCCTGGGGTCAGTCCGTAGGATTCCCACAGCTTGTCGATGATCTGCTTCTCCTCCATGCCGGAGGTGACTTTTTTCTGTTCCAGGAGGGCGCAGGCTCGCTCCATATTCAGGATGTCCTTGTTCTTCTCCTGGGCATCCCGCTCCGCACGGGTCTTGGCGGCTTCCGCCTCCCCCCGATCCTTCAACATTTGCTGCAAACGCCGGTTCATTTCCTCGGCCTCGGCGTCATTTTCCGTCTGTTGGTCTTTCAGCTGGGCAATCTGCCCTTCCAGCCGGGCGATGTCCTCCCGGATGGCATCCATCAGCGCCTGCTTCTTCTCCCGGTCGCCCTCCATGGCGGTGCGCAGCTGCTGCAAATCCTCAATGTGGTTCAATGCCGTAGCGCGCTCGGCGTCCAGCGCTGCCTCCTCGGTTTTCAGGTTCGTCATCCGATCGGTAATGGCGGCGTTGGCCGCTGCCGCCTCGGTCTGGCTGCCTTCCAGTTGGGCTAGGCTCTGCCGGGTCTGCGCAAGCTGCTGCGTTAACACCTGAATCTTCGCCTGCTGAGCGGCGTAGCGCTCCCGGTCGGAGGTGTCCCGCTGCCGCAGAGAATCCCGCTCCCGCTGGGCGGAGGTCTCCGCCTCCACGATGGCGTTCAACAGAATCTCATGCTGCTTCTCCTGCCCCTGAAGCCGGAGCACCTGATCCTCCGCCTCCCGGAGCTGATCCTGGGCGGCGCGCATCTGGAATTCCACCTGGTCGCACTGGCGCTGCGCCTCCTGCAGATCCGCCTGGGTGATCTGCTGATCCTGCTGCAGCTTCTTTTCCTGTGCCGTCAGCTTCTCCAGCTCGTTGGCACGGGACAGGATTCCCGCTTCCTTATTCACCGAGCCGCCGGTCATGGAACCGCCGGGGTTCATGACCTGACCGTCCAGGGTGACAATTTTGAAGCGGCTTCGATACCTCTGGGACATGGCGATGGCGGCGTCCATATCGGAGACGATCACCGTCCGACCCAGCAGATTTTCCACGATCCCCCGGTAGGTTTCGTCGAAGGATACCAGCTCGGAGGCAATGCCCACAAAGCCCCGGCAGTTTTCCAGGCCGGTCTCCTGCAGGCTCCTGCCCTGAATACTGCTCAGGGGCAGGAAGGTCGCCCGACCGCCGCCGGTGCGCTTTAAGTAGCCGATGGCGGTCTTGCCGTCCTGCTCGGAGCCAACCACGATCTGCTGCATGGCGGCGCCCAGGGCGATTTCGATGGCGACAGTGTAGCTGTCCTCGGTGCGGATCAGCCGGGACACCGGCCCATGGATATTCCGCAGAGCGCCCCGCTGAGCCTCCTGCATGACCATGCGCACGGCCTTATTATAGCTCTCAAAGTCCCGCTCCATGGCTCGGAACACCCTGGCCTTGGCGGTAACGGTGTCCAGTTGGGCGGTGAGGCTGCGAAGCTGCTCCTGCAGATCATCCCGGCGCTTGACCCGGGTATTCTGTCGGAGGGTATAGCCCGCGATGGTATTGTTCGCGGCGGTGACTTCCTCCTGAGCGGCTTTCAGTTCCTTCCGGCATTGTTCCAGGTTGGTCTCGGCCTCATGGTGCCGGGCGTTTCCTGCGGCAAGGTCGCTTTCCAGCTGCTCCAGCCGCTGCCGGGTCTGCACCATACTGTCCTCCAGACCCCGGACATCGGCCTGACGGCCTGCGATGTCCGCCGCCAGGGTGGATTCCTTCCCCCGAAGCTCCAGAAACTGCTTCGTCAGACCCTGGGCGTTGGCGGTCATAGCCGCCAGCTTCTGCTGCAAGGCCTCCAGTTCCCGGCGTTTGTCCGCCAGGCTGGTCTCGATTTCTTCGATTCGGCGCTTTGTCTGGTCGATCTGGGACACGATGCCCCCGGAACGATCCTCCTGCCCCTTCAACTCTTCCTCAATCCGGGCGATGTTGCCGTTGTTGTTGTCCACATTGCCCCGGAGCACCGCCATCTGCCCCTCCAGCTGCTGGTGGGTCGCCGACAGCATATTGACCTTGACCCGAACGGTTTCCAGCTCGCCGTCCCGGGTGTGCAGTGCCTCGCCCAGCTGCTCTGCCTGACGGTACAGGGCGTCCAGATCGTCGTGAGCCTGCTGAAGCACAAAAGACGCCGAGGCGTAATCCTCCTCCGCCTTCTTGGCGGCGGCGGAGAGCCTGTCCAGGGTGTCCAGCCACACGGCGACCTCCACGCCCTTCAGCTCGTCCTTCAGTTCCAGGTACTTCTTTGCCTTTTCCGACTGCTGCTTCAAAGGTTCAAGCTGCAGCTCCAGCTCGGAGACCTTGTCGCCGATACGCAGAAGGTTATCCTCCGTGGCGGCGAGCTTACGCTCAGTCTCCTCCTTGCGGTGGCGGTATTTAGAGATGCCCGCGGCTTCCTCGAAGGTTTCCCGGCGGTCGCCGCTTTTCAGGGACAAAATCTCATCGATTCTGCCCTGCCCGATGTTGGAATAGCCCTCCCGTCCCAGGCCGGTATCCATGAACAGTTCGTTGATGTCCCGCAGGCGGGCGGATTGCTTATTGATGTAATATTCGCTGTCCCCGGAGCGGTAGTAGCGCCGGGTGACCATCACCTCGTCGGCGTCGTAGGCCAGCGCCCGGTCGGAATTGTCCAGCGTCAGGGTCGCTTCGGCAAAGCCCACGGCGCTGCGCTTCTGGGTGCCGCCGAAGATCACGTCCTCCATTTTGGCACCCCGGAGGGTCTTGCTGCTCTGCTCGCCCATGACCCAGAGGATAGCGTCGGAAATATTCGATTTTCCGGAGCCGTTGGGGCCGACGATGGCGGTAATGTCGTCGCCGAAGCGGATCAGCGTCTTATCCGGAAAGGACTTAAAGCCCTGCAGTTCCAAAGATTTCAGATACACAGCATAACCTCATGACAAAAGATGATAATTCAGTTTATTATATGCGCAAACGGGGGAAATTGCAAGGGTTTCTTTTAGGCAACACCGCACAATGAGAACAGCGGGCTTCGGCGGATCTTTTGCCCCATTATGCGGTATTGCCTTTGACTTTCCCGCTGCTCTTCTTTTTTATTGACGCATTGGCGCAAAGGGCGTATAATGGCAGTCAGAGAATCTCCGAGAATCGGAAAAGGAGGCCCATTATGGAGCGGAACAGCAACAACCGTGTTTTCCTCTTGGATACCGCGGCGCATTGGTTCGGAGCGAAGATCCGGGAATACAGAGCGCCCATTCTCGCTTCCGCCATTTTTGGAATGCTGGCCTATCTGTTCGCCTTCACCAACAAGCTGGTGAACCACGATGAGGTATTCTGCCTCTTCTCCAAGGGCGCGACTGTGGATTCCGGCCGATGGGGACTGGGTTTGCTGGACAGCATTTTCCCAAATTATTCCATGCCCTGGCTTTACGGCGTCATCACTCTTGTCCTGATGGCAGTCTCTATCTGCATCCTTCTTCATCTGTTCTCCATCCGCAGCCGGCTGCTGCAGGTGCTTCTGGCGGGCTGCATTCTGGTATTTCCCTCCCTGATCGGCACCTTTGGCTATATGTTCACCAGCAGCTCCTATGCCGTGGCTTTTCTGCTGGCGGTGCTTGCTGCCTGGTTCCTCGCCCGCCCTGGCAAATGGAATCTTCTTCCGGCTCTTGGGTGTCTGGTGCTGTCGCTGAGTATCTACCAGTCCTACGTTGCCGTTTCCGCTGGTCTGCTGGTTCTGGTTCTCATCCAGCGGCTGCTGCAGGGGGACAAGGCCGCCTCGGTGATTCGGAAGGGCATTTATTTTGTGGCGTTTCTCCTGGTTAGCCTGGGGCTGTACTGCCTCGCCACCGGTGTTGTTCTGCGGCTCACCGGGACTCAGTTCAATTCCTACGCCTCCGACAGCGTCACCTTTCGCTTATCCGACCTTCCCGCACGAATCGGGCTTGCCTATTCCAGCTTTCTTCGCTTTTTCACCGAGGGCTACCGGGGGCTGATTCCCACCGCGCTTTCCCGGGCTGCCCATTGGGTCTGCCTGGGCGCTTCCGTTGTCTTGCTGGTCATCTGGGGTTGCCAGCGGAAAGAAAAGGATCTCCCCAGGCTTCTGCTTCTGCTATTGCTCACTGCCCTGCTCCCTCTGGCGGTCAACTGTATGTATCTGATCACCACGGTCGATTCCATTCACACTTTGGTGCTGTATGGCTTTATCGCGGTGTATCTTCTGGCGGCGATTCTGGCGGAAGCCTGTCTTCCCCTGGCTGCGGAGGGAAAAGCGTCTGCCCTGTTCCGGCGCGTGGCCCTCAACGCTGTTACCCTGGCGATGGGCGTGATCCTCGTGTGCAATCTATATGTGTCCAACGAGGCCTACCTGAGTATGTATCTCCGGTACGAAAATGCCTACGCTTTCTACACGACTCTGGTTTCGGACATCAAAATGACGCCGGGATTCAACGAGACGACCAAACTCGCCCTGATCGGGCAGTGGGAGAAGCCGGCGTATGACGCTAAGCAGTTCCCGTTTCTGAAGCAGCTGGCAGGCGTCCAGGGCTTTACCCCGAATTCCTACTCCCGGCAGCGTTTTCTGGAGTATTATCTGGGCTTCTCCATTCCCTTTGCCGCAGACGAGGAATGCCGGGAAATCGAAGAATCGCCGGAGTTTTCCGAAATGGCGGTCTACCCGTATTATGGCTCGATGCGGATGATCGGCGATTGCCTGGTAGTGAAGCTATCCCAGTCAAAATGAATAAAAACGGAACCGATCGTGTCAGACCGGTTCCGTATGATTCTATTTCCGACCGGGATGTCCCAGTCTGTTCAGAACCTTCTGACCCATGCGTGCCGTGAGATTCTTCATTGTGAGTTGCTCCGAATCCACGGCTCTCGTCAGATAATCGTTGTACCGCTTCGGGTGGAATACCCTGGAACGTCGGTATGCCTGTTCCAGTGGTTGGTCGAAAATGTGGCAAATAAACTGGTTCAGTTCCCGTTCCAACCGTTCCGGGTAATCCGGATCCACCAAGACAGGCTGTCTCAGCATTTCCAGATACTGCTCGTCGTTTTGATCCAGCTCTTTGATCTTTTCAATTACCGCGTCAAAGGAATCATAGTCTGAGCAGTGGATAAAGGCATTCGGGTTAAAAATATCTTTTGCGGTATCACTCCCAAAATACACGGGGATTGTATCCGCATAAAATGCATCCATGAGCTTTTCGGTAACAAATCCCTCGCTTTTCGTACTTTCAAAGCAGAGCGTGAATTTGCATTTCCGTTGGAACTCCGTTTTGCTTTCGTCTGTCCAGTCAACCGTAAAACCGTTCGGCATATTGTTGAGATAGGTTCCGGGGGACTCCACCCGCTTATACTGGCAGAGTTTCCGAAAGAAGTCCCCGCGAATACCATTTTCAGACTCGTGACTGGCTATAAAATTGGCAAAGTACGGTTTCCGGCTGACGAATTCCGGCGGGTATGCCCGATCCCTGTGTGCCAATGACAGCCAGTGGCTCCGGGGCCACACGCAAGCTGGAAGATGGAAGCACCTGTCCAGGAGAGAAATTGGATATGTACAGATGGCGTAGTCGATCAGGTTCAGATCCGGAATAAAGTTTTCCCCGTTGTACATAATTCTGACTTGTGGATATTTGCACCATTCATAGGGGTTCTCGCCAAATACATCGCAGATAATGTAATCCGGGTCATCTGAAATCTGAACATCATAGCCGTTCCCTTTCAAAATGTCGTAGACCAAATTCTGCTTCGGATTAAAGCCATCAAAGACTCCCACGTAGTTCAGTTTTACGGTCTTCATGTTTATCCCTCCCGTGCTGTTTTTCTATGAAAAATAGTCACCGATCTCCACGCCCGTTTCGCTTTCTCTTCCCTTTCTCAGCAGTTTCTCCGTGCCGGTGACGTACATCAGAACCAGCCGTTTCAGCAGATACCGGGGTGGGAAGGTATTGCCCCGTTCCAGAAAATAGTCTCTGGCATACCGCTTAATCAGGCGGATGCTCTGCTCGGTGTTGTCCGGGCAGTCCGGCAGATAGGTAAGGGCGTCCACGAAGCTCAGATCGAATTCCCGCCGCAGCTCCGGGAAACGCCGGAGTACCGTCTGTCGACGTTTTGCCACGGAATCGATCCGGTCGATGGCAATCTGGGCTTTGGCTGCCGGAGACTGCATCACGCTGGAGGCCCGCTGGCGGTAGTTGTAGACGATTTTCGGGTCGCACACGACTCTGGCGGCGTTCATCACGCCCTGGTAGGTAAAATACTCGTCGTCTATCTTGTGCCCCTCTTCAAAGAAAATGCCCTCGAATAGTTCCCGCTTGTACAGCTTGTTCCACAGAAGTGCGCAGGTCCAGTCCCCGGGAAACTGGGTCAGAAAGGCTTTCCCCTCCAGGACACACCGTGCCTGCTGGGTCAGATGCGGCTCTTTGCGGGTGCGGAACACACTCCGAAAGGCGCAGCGGACAATGTCCGCGTCGTACTGCTTTAGGAGCGCCACCATATAGGCGTACGCCCCCGGCTCCAGATAGTCGTCGCTGTCCGCGAAACACAGGTATTCCCCTTCCGCCGCCCGCAATCCGGCATTTTTTGCCGCCGCGGCGCCGCCGTTTTCCTGGTGAATCGCCCGGACGCGGCTGTCCCGGCGGGCATAATCGTCGCAGAGGCTTCCCGAAGCGTCGGTTGAACCGTCGTCGATGAGAATCACGTCCAGCTTTTCATAATCCTGAGACAGGATGCTGTCCATACACTCCGGAAGATAGGGTGCCACATTGTACACCGGCACGATGACCGAAATCACGTCTTTCATTCCGTCTCTTCCTTTCCCGCCGCCCGGTCAGCAATCCGCTTTCCCCAGTTCAGGAGCCACCAGAAGGGCTTTACCGGATAGGCTTCCTCGTAGATCCATTCGTTCTCCCAGGAAACCGGAAACAGTCCGAATTGTTTTCCCTGCTTCAGTCCACGCCGCAGCTTTTTTGTGAGCATCCGAAGCAGCTGCCGCTTTTTATGGCCGTCCCAGGCGGCGGCAAAGGCAAGCTGTTCATGGATGCAGTAGAGATAGCTGCCGGTCACCGTCTCCAAAAGACGCCGGTTTTCATTTTCCCGGGCAAAGGCAAGCTGACCCTCCATAGCCTCCACAATCGCCAGCCGTCGGGGTGTCCACTTCGACTGCGTAATCCCCACGGGATTCTGGTAGTAGGCATACAGGGGCTGGGGAAGCACCGCCACCTGTCCGGCGGCATACACGGCGCGGTAAGTGGTGAACTCGTCCTCATGAATCTTTCCCTCGGGGTAACGGAGGGAGGCAAACAGATCCTTGTGGTACAGCTTCGCCCAGGCCGTCACCGGTGAGATCTCTCCATAGCTCTCGCCGCAATAAAAGTCGTCCGCCGACAGCACCCGGCAGGGCGCTGCCTCCCCTTTTGGAAAGTCCTCCCCCCCGGTGCGGAAATAGCCGCAGACGGCAAGGCGGCAGCCCGTTCCCATGACGGCCCCGTGCAGCTCCTTCAGGAAATCCGGGTGCACCCAGTCGTCGCTGTCCACAAAGGTCAGCCACCGGCTGCCGCTGTTGGCGAACGACCAGTCGATTCCCGTATTCCGGGCGGCAGAAAGACCGCCGTTTTCCCGATGAATCACCTGCACCCGCCCATCCCGGCGGGCGTATTCCTCGCAAATGTCGCCGCAGCCGTCCGGGCTTCCGTCATCCACCAGAACCAGGTCAAAATCCGAAAAGCTCTGAGCCAGAATGCTGTCCACGCACCGGCGGAGGTAATCCTCCACCTTGTACACCGGGACAATGACGCTGATTTCGGGCATGGGGCTCCTCCTTTTCCTCTGTCAGCGCCTCAGAAGGAGGGCTTTCAGCTTGTTGTATGTCTTTTCTCCCAAAATTTTCGTGAAAAACCCATAGCGGGCGGCGGATACCTTCTCGTAGTGCAGGCGCTGCCGCTCCGCTTCCAGCTCCGCCCGTTCCTCCTCCGTCTTCCAGCTGCTGGCGAACCAGTGGATGGCGACGGTTTTTTTGGTTCTGTGGAGAATTTCCGTGTCAAAATCCACAGGGCAGAACACTTCCTTCGGGTACACGGCAAAGCCGTCCACCACCTGAAACTGTCCGTTGGGCACCAGCCCATGCTCCCGGCAGAGGTTCGTGAGGACGGACACGTTGGTGGTCACATCCTGGGTTCCGTCGGCCTTAAGGAAGCTGGCGCTGTCATAATGGTGGAGAAACTCCAGAAACAGCGGAAATCCCGCCCGGCAGGCCAGCAGCCCCGTCTGTACGCTGGCATCCGTCTCAAACCCGGCAAAGCCCTCCTGCTCCAGAAACGGCGTCAGGGGCTTCACCAGCTCCACGTCCGTATCCATGTATATGCCCCCCAGTTCCGTCAGGGCTTTCAGGCGGACATAGTCCGTGACAAAGGCCCAGCGCCCGGAAGCGTAGGCCTGACGCACATAGGCGGGGGCGGCAGAGACATCAAAATTCCCCTCGTTCCACTCCATGATCTGAAAATCCGGGCAGAACTTTCTCCAGCTGGCGATGCATTTTTCCGCCAGCTTCGGCTTGGGCTTTCCGCCGAACCAGCAGTAATGAATGATCTTGGGAATGCTCATTGTCCCGCTCCTTTCGACAAATGCGCCCTCAGCTTCCGGACGAGGCCGGAGGCTCCCTCATCCCGGAGGGTGCGGGTCAGTCCTTCTAAAGGCCAATAGAGCCTTGACAATCCGGGATTCAGGCCGCAGAGCATGGTCTCAAACTGAGGCTTGGTGAAGGGGATCTCCCTTACCAGCCGCCACGCCGATTTGCGGATGGCCTTCGCCGCCGGGACGTTGTTCAGCTCATCGCGAACCCGGTTATAGTACCCCGTTGCCGCCTCCGCGTACAGGCCGCAGAAGCGTTCCCGCAGTGCCGGATAATGAGCGGAATGGTAAAAGCGGATGATCCGCTCCAACGCCCACAGATAGTCCAGCCTCTTCAGAGTGAACCGGCTCTGGGTGGTGCTGTCCGGGTTGGTGCGGTAATAATATAGGCTCCGGGGGACGCTGGCAATGGTCTTTGCCGCCACAAGCCAGTGGCACACAGCCTCATTGTCCTCGTAAACCCTACCCGGACAGAAGGGGTGCTCCGCCACCAGCTCCCGGCGGAGCAGCTTGGCGCAAGCCACCCAGCCGGGGTACGTCCCTGCGTCAAACAGCTTTGTCAAAGGTTCCTCCGCCATGGACAGGGTCTCCCACTCCGCGTCCACCGGCGTGAAAAAGTCCGGCGGCAGTTCTGGAGCTTCCACCATCCGGCACATGGCTATGGGCGCGCCGCTTTCTGCTGCGGCTTTGGCGAGAATCTCCAGCATTTGGGGGTGGATCGCGTCGTCGCTGTCCACAAAGCAGATCCATTCGCCCCGGGCAACGGTGAGGGCGTGGTTTCTGGCGGCGGCCTGCCCCTGATTCTCCTGGTGGAGCACCCGCACCCGGCTGTCCCGGGCGGCGTAGGCATCGCAGATGGCGCCGCAGCCATCCGGGCTTCCATCGTCCACCAGAATCAGCTCAAAATCGGAGACCGTCTGGGAAAGGATGCTGTCTACGCAGCAGCGCAAATAGGACTCAGCATTGTACACCGGCACGATCACGCTGATCTCAGGCATTGTTCTTCCTCCGAAGGCCTTCCGTCTTTTCCCTGACTAAGCGGTAGAGCCGGGCTCTGACCGGATAGAATTCCAGGATGGTGTCAAAATCGAAACGGTAGCTCAGGCACCCCTGCTGCCGCATCCGGCGAATGAGTTCCCGGATTTTTTTCCGGATCCGCTTCCGGGCCGCCGCTATTTCCGGCGAATCCGGAGCCTGACCCGCCGCCTGGTAGTTGGTCATGGCATTTTCCAGATACCCCCGCAGGCGGAAAGACACCAGTTCCTCCTCCCCCTTTTCCCGGAAGAAGGCGATCTGCTCCTCATAGGCCACCCAGGCATCCAGAAGTTTGGGAGTCCAGGCTCGCTTGGTCAGCCCTTCGGTGTTGATGAAGTAGGCATACAGCGGGGCCGGAATCACCACCATCCTCTTTTCCGGGTAGAGCATTTTATAGGAGACGAATTCATCGTCAAAATAGTTGTCCACCGGATGCCGGACATGCTCGTAGCAGCTCTTATGGTAGAGCTTGCAGCAGGTCATGATGGCGTTGACATAACTGGCCTGGTAGAAGGCCATGGGCTCCCAGACCTGGGGTTCCAGATCCTTGGGGTCGATCACCGGGTCCGCGCCGGTGGTCTCCTGATAGCCGCAGGCGCAGATGTGGACGTTGTTTCCCTGGGCTGCCCGGAGCATCCGCTCCAACATTTCCGGGTGCATCCAGTCGTCACTGTCGGCAAAGAGAATCCACTGACTGTCGCTGCACCGATAGGTCCAATCAATGCAGTTGTTCCGGGTAACGCATACACCGGAATTGGGCTGGTGGAGCACATGAATACGGCTGTCCCGTGCCGCGTACGCATCCGCAATGGCGCCGGTGGCGTCCTTGCTTCCATCGTCCACAACAATTACGTCAAAGTCCGTAAAGGTCTGCGCCAGAATGCTGTCCAGCGCACGGGCAATATAGCTTTCCGCATTGTAGGCAGCCATCATCACACTGATCTGTGCCATGGAGCAACACCTCCCGTTATTTTTCCTGCATCATCTGCAAGAACATCTCTTCCAATTCCTGTGCCATACGCCGCCCGGAGAAAAAGCCGCTGCGGCGCTCCGCTCCGGCCTTGTTCGCGGCGTAGAATTCCTGGTCCGTCAGCATCCGGCGCATACCGTCCCGGAGGCTGGCATTGTCGTTTTCCGTAATCATGCCGCAATCTTCCCCGCCGAACAGCTCCCCCACGGAGGGCACCGCCGCCACTATGGGAATTCCCAGGCACAGTGCCTCCATTCCCACCACCGGCAGTCCCTCGGTGAAGGAAGAACAGACCAGAAAGCGGCTCGCGGCAATATAGGGGTAGGGATTGGCCTGGTAGCCAGCCAGAATCACGCTGTCCTGGGCATCCATCGCCTGAACGGTTCTGCGGATATAGTCCCTGTCCGGGCCGTCTCCCACAAGAACCAGTTTGTGCCGGATACCTTCCTCAACCAGCCGCCTGTGTATCACAATCAGCCGCTCAAAGCCTTTTTCCGGGGACAGGCGGCCCACCGCGCAGACGATGGGTTCCTCCTTCGGCAGCTCGACGCTTTCTTCCGACAGGCGGCGGACACTGTCACTGTTGATGGGGTTGAAGTGCATCTCCACTCCGGTTTCCCGGCCGGTAGCTTCTACGAAGGCCTGGCGGCTTGCCTGGGACACGCACACAATTCGGTCATACCGGTGCAGCAGCGCCTGATCCCGGAGAATCAGCTCCCGGAAGGCCCGGTTCGTCTGCATATTGCCGTGGATAAACTTGACGGATTTTGCGCCGTCCGCAAAGCCGCACTGGGGATAGTCCCACATAGAGTAGGACACGATGATGTCCGCCCCCGGGCAGACCACGCTCAGCAGGTTTTCCCCGTTTCGGCGGTAGCATGCCTCCGTCCGAAGTTTTTTTTCGACATTCTGGATCTTGACGATGGGATTCTTCGTAGGCTTACGGCAGCTGTAGTCGTAAATCAGGTGAATTCCCGCATCCGCAAACTTCCGATCCCACTGCGCTCCCGGCTTCTGTGCCAGGACAGTGACGTCAAATTTCTCCTTATCCAGCAGCAGCGCCAGATCATACAGCGCCTGCTCCGCGCCGCCGCAGACCAGGCTGTCCTCGATAAAAACAATCTTTATGCGTCCCATTGCGGTTCCTCAACGGCTGTCACTTCCGCATCCCGGAAACGGAAGTGTCCCCAGGATTTGGCGTTCCACACAATATCCTCCATCCCCTGGACTTCCATTCGGAACGCCGGAAGCAGCAGTTCCTGATCGAAGCTGTTGCCGAACTCGTCCAGTTCAAACAAAACCAGATCCACCCGGTATTTCCCCACGGTCAGCCCGGCGGCGTCAAAGTTGACCGCAAAGGATCTGCTTTCCCCCGCCCGGAACGCCCCCAGAGACAGGCTGGGCACTGCGCCCACCGGTGTATCGCCGCCGAAGAGGACTTCAATCCGCAGCCGCAGATCGGCAAAATCCCGTTTGGCTTCCACAAGGAGCTGAAATCGGATTGGCTCTCCCGTATCGTACAGGGCAAGCGTCTTGTCCGTCAGCCGCAGGCGCTGAATCCTGGCTTCGCCGGCAGCATAGGGAGAGCGCGGGGGTGCGTCCGTATACCGGAACTCCGTCTGTCCCTCAATCCAGCCGTTGTTGGCGGTTTCCTCCTGCATATACAGCTCAATGGCCTCTTCCACATCGCCGTCAAAGATGATTTTACCCTTATCCAGCACAATGCAGCGGTCACACAGGGTGCGGATGGTGTTCATATTGTGACTGACGTAGAGAACGGTTCTTCCATCCTGCTTGGCAGCCTGACGCATCTTGTTCAGGCACTTCTTCTGGAATGCCATATCTCCCACCGCCAGCACCTCGTCCATGATCATGATCTCGCTGTTCAGGTGAGCCGCCACGGAGAAGGCAAGCTTGACGAACATACCGGAGGAATACCGCTTGACCGGGGTGTCGATAAAGTCCCGCACCTCGGAAAACTCGATGATGTCCTCCATTTTTTCGTCGATTTCCGCCTTGGTCATGCCTAAGATCGCACCGTTCATATAGACGTTCTCCCGGCCGGTCATCTCGCCGTTGAAGCCGGTGCCCACCTCCAGCATGGAGGCGATGCGTCCGTAGATGTCGATCTCTCCCTCGGTGGGCGCGGTGACCCGGCACAGGAGCTTCAGCAGGGTGCTTTTACCCGCGCCGTTACAGCCGATGATTCCCAGCGCCTCGCCCTTGTAAACCGTCAGGTCGATGCCGTTTAGAGCCATGAAGGTCTGTCCCACCAGCCGCTGGTCGGTACCGATCATGGTATTGGGGTCTTCCTTGCCCCGGACCCGGGCCCACCAGCTCTGAATATCCTCCGTCAGGGTGCCGCCGCCGATCTGCCCCAGCTTGTAGCGCTTTTTCACGCCGGAAAGGCGGATGGCAATTTCTCTTTCCTCATTCATGTTTCCGCCCTCCTTACACCGTATCCATAAAGGTGCGTTCCACCTTGTTGAAAATCATGATGCCTCCCAGCGCCACCAATATGGTCACCGCCCAGGACAGGGCGTAGAACCCCGGATTGCAGGTTCCCTGGCCCAAAATGGCATAGCGCAACAGCTCCACAGAGGGCGTAACCGGGTTTATCTGAATCAGCGTGCGCATCCAGCCTTCTCCCAGGGTGGACAGCGGGTAGACAATCGGGGTGGCATACATCCACAGAGAAACGCCGAAGTCCACCAGCACCGTCAGGTCCCGGTACTTGGTGGTCAGGCTGGAAATGATGATGCCGAAGCCCATGCCCAGAATGCCCAGATGGATCAGCTCCACCGGAATCACCAGCCAGACCCGCCAGTGGGGGTGCAGCATACCCTGAACCAGATACCAGAGCATGAACAGCAGCACCAGCACCATCTGAATGCCAAAGCGGATGATGGAGGATATGACGTTAGAAATCGGCGTGGTCAGCCGGGGAAAGTAGACCTTGCCAAAAACATAGGCATTGGCGGCAAATACATTGGCATTGTTAATCACGCAGGTGGCGAAGTAACTCCAGATGGCGTTGCTGCACAGGTAAAACAGGAACGTGGGAATGCCGTCCGTCCCGATACCCGCGATGCCGCCGAACACGAACGCGTGGACAATACTGGTAAACAGCGGCGTCAGAAAGAGCCAAGCGGGGCCCAGAATGGTCTGCTTGTAGCTCACCACGAAATTCCGCTTGGTAAACAGGAAGATCAGATCCCGATACCGCCAGACCTCCTTCAGGTTCAGATCCAGCAGGCGGTGCTTTGCGGAAATGTGGGTGTGATAGTTGGAATGTTCAGCCATAGGCTTACCTCTTCTTTCGGATGTATTGCAGCAGATTGTGGACAAGCTTCATGGGCGCCACCAGCCAGCGGGGCATGTCAATGTATTGGGCGATCTGGGCATTGGTGCACCGATCCATGGCGTCGCAGGTAAAGCCGTACCACATACCCAGTTTGGTTTTCAGGGGATAGTGGAAGAATACCGCCTTTTCCCGGAAAAACAGAGCCGTCCCCTGGGGATTGTCCAGAAAAAGCTGATAGCCCGCCTGGGTCAGACCGTCGTTCTTATATTCCCAGATCCAGATGATGTCGTTAAAGTAGCGGATGCGGTAGCCGTCATGCGCCATGCGGTTCCAGGTCACCGCCTCCGTCATGAATTTTTCCCCGGGAAACTCCGGATAGAGATATTTCCGGTGGATTTCCGTGTAGAAAACCAGCGCCCGCTCCCCGTCGATTTTCCCGTACATATCGAAGGCATTGCCGTCAAACCAGTCGCCTTCAAACAGCGTGTTGGGGGTCTGACCGGGGGCGTGCCCGCCGTTTGCCACCAGGCCGCAGAACTTCTCATCTTTGGGAAGCGCCGCTTCCCAGCAGTTGATCTTCTCCAGGGCGTCGTCCGTCAGGTAGTCATCGGAATCCACCGTAAAGAACAGCTCCCCCTGAGCCAGCGCTAAACCTTTGTTAATTGCCCGGCATTTGCCGCCGTTTTCCTGATAGACACAGCGGATGGGAAAGGGATTGTCCTCCCGCTGCCACTGGGCAAACAGAGCCTGGGTGTCGTCCGTGGAGCCGTCGTCCACCACCAGCCACTCAAAATCCGAAAAGCTCTGGCGCTGCAAGGAGCGGTAGAGCGTCTCCAGCAGATTCGCCCGGTTATAGGTTGGAGTGAATACCGTGATTTTATGGGGAAATTCCATCTGATCCACCCCTTTTCGTGTCTTTTCGCTCCAAGAAATTTTGCAAGCGGCAGCTGCCTTCAAAGGAAAGCTGCCCCAGCAGCAGCCACAGGTTTCCCGCCGCCGAGAGCTTTCTGCTGGGCATCAGCGGCGTCAGCCGGGAAACTGTCTTTTTCAGGCTCTCCCGGGCAGTCTGCAAGTCCGTCCCGGACAAATACCGCAGGCTCATCTGCATGGCGTACTGACAGTGGAGAAACAGGTTTGCCCTGCCCTCATACACCAGCGAGGGCATATTGGTTTTCAGGTATTCCAGCCGCTGCTCCTGAGCCTGGATGCCCTCCAGACGGCGCAGAGAAAACCCGCCGTGCATCACGCTGTCCGGCTGCTGGCGGTAGGCATAGACCTGTTTGTCGGAGCGAACCAGCCGCCGGGCATTTCCCAAAACCCGGTAGGTAAAGAATTCGTCGTCAATTTTGGTGCCCACCGGAAACCGCACATCCCCGACGGTTTTCCGGCGGTACAGCTTATTCCAGATCAGCTGCCGGAAGGCCGTATCCCGGATGTGGCAGCCCATTGCCTCCAAAGGGGTGTAAAACCGGACTTCTCCGGCGTCAGCGCCGAAAACAGTGTTGTCCTCCGTCGTTTCGACATAAGCGCCCTCGGCAATATCCGCACCCTGTTCCAGCAGGGTTTCCAGATACCGGAAGCCGTCGGGGGCGAGATAGTCGTCGCTGTCCACAAAGGCAATCCGTTCCCCTGTAGCTGCGTCCAAGCCGGCGTTTCTGGCCTGGCCTCCTCCGGCATTCTCCTGGTGAATCACCCGGATCCGACTGTCCCTTGCCGCCCAGGCGTCGCACATGGCGCCGCTGCGGTCAGGAGAACCGTCGTCGATGAGGATGATTTCCAGATTCGGGTAGGTCTGGCTGACGATGGATTGTACACAGCGATCCAGGTAGGCCTCCACCCGATAAACCGGGACGATCACGCTGATTAAGGGCAAATCCGTCATACGCGTTCCTCTCAATGCTGTTCTTCCCGCTGGAAGAGCGCTACATACCCCCGGTACGCCAGGGAAAATAAGGCGGGCACATCACAAATCATCCATGCCAGCACCCGGTTTCGAGCAGACAGCAGGGAAAAATAGGGCGTCTGCTCCTTAAGTCTGTCGCGCACCCGCTGCCGCCATCCGTCATACTGCTTTTCGGGGTGCACAGACAGCTGGGCATAGGCAAACAGGAGATTTCGCAGCAGCGCCCGACGGGCGTCCTGTTGAAGCTCCTCCGGGCAGCACGCGAGAATTTTCTCCCGCGCCCGGATGGGGTCGAAGAGACTGTGTTCGTTCAGCTGCCGATAGGAGGCGGAATCGGTGCGGAGAATGTAGTGATACGGGCAGAAATCCTCATACACCGACTTTTCCGCCTGAGAGAACAGGTAATAGTTCATGAGATAGTCTTCGTTATTCTTGATCGTGGGATCAATCCACTGAGAAAGTCCCGCGAACAGAGCCCGGCGGTACAGTTTGGTGCAGAGGCTGGATTCCACCTGCCCCCCGTCCAGCAGATCCCGGACGCCGGTGAGCCTGTCCTGCTGCCGCCGAACGCCGGTATTGTGGACAAATTCCACCCGCCCATCGGGAAACAGCACCCGATGCCCGCAGTGGGAGATGTCCGCGCCGCAGCCGTGGGCGTTCTCCAAAAGATGCCGGTACATATCCGGCTCCACGGCGTCATCTCCGTCGGCAAAGCCGATCCAGTCCCCAGTCGCTGCGGCCACGCCCGCCAGGCGGGCGGCGGTCACACCACGGTTTTCCTGAAAAATTCCCCGGACGCGGCCGTCCCGGGTGGCATAGTCTTTGATTACCTGTTGGGTTTCGTCGGTAGAGCCGTCGTCCACCACGAGGATTTCCAGCCATGGGTAGGTCTGAGTCAACAGGCTGTCTAAGGCGCGGGGAAGCCACGGGGCGATATTGTAAGCCGGCACAACCACCGAAACGGTTTCGCCCTTCATTTTGCTTCCTCCTTTATTTTCGCGCCATCAGGCGCTCATATTCGGCACAGTATTGCCGCGCCATCGTGTCCGCCGAGAACCGGGCGCTGTCCGCCAGGGCGTTTCTGCCCAGCTTTTCCCGCAGAGCCTCGCTGTCAATCAGCTTGGCGCAGGCCGCGCACACCTGCTCCGGGTCACAGCGAACCAGCAGGCCGCTCTCCCCGTCCCGGAGCATATCCGGAACGCCGCCGACCCCGGAGGCCACAATAGGCAGTCCCGTGCCCATGGCCTCCAGAATGGTCATGGGCATTCCCTCGAATTTCGACGGGAGCAGGAAAATATCCGCCTCATGGAGGTAGGGATGCACATCCGTCTGATTTCCCAAAAACCGAACGGCATGCTCAATGCCCAGCTCCCGGACGTAGTCCTCCATAGGCTTGCGCAGCTGCCCGTCTCCCAGCAGATTCAGACGGCAATTTGGGTGGATTTGCAGTAGCTTCTCAAAGGCAAGCAGCAGACCGGCGTGGTTTTTCTGTTCGTCGAACCGGCCTATATGCATCAATGTAACGGTATCTCCCAGGCTGTAGCGCTCTTTGGGAACGCAGCGGCTGAGATCCACACCGTTGTAGATTACCGGGATCCGGTCAAGGCTGTAAACCTCCTTAACCGTCCGCTGTACCTCCGGGCTGAGCGCCACCGGCTCTGACCAGCCCCGGTGAAAATAAAACCCGTTGATCATCACCTGGGCGCGACCCTCCGCTTCCTCCTGAGCCACATTGTGAACCGTGTGGAGGCAGTGCTTCACGCCGGAAAGCCTGGCGGCAGCCACCGCGTATTTGATCACATCCAGATGAGTGTGCACCACATCCGGACGCTCCTCCCGGAAAATCCGGACGAGCTTCGGCACCATGGACACATCCAGTCCCAGCTTTTTGTCCAGATACCGGATGGGGACGCCGGCGGCTTCCATGCGTTTGGAGATTTCCGTCCGCCGGTCGTAGAGGCTGACCACCAGCACCGTATGCCCCATCCGTTTCAGGGCGTAGGTGAGACTTTCGCACATGGTTTCAGCCCCGCCGTAGCAGAAATAGGGAATTACCTGAACAATTTTCATGTGTTTTCTCCCCACTGGCGGTAACAGGCAAGAATCGTTCGGTTGTATTGATCTTCGTCGTTAATCCGGCTAAATTTCCGCTTTCCGTTCTCCGACAGTCGGGCACGGAGATCGGGATCATCCAGCAGCCGCAGAATATCCGCCGCAAGCACATCGTCGTCGTCGCAGAGATAGCCGTCCACCCCGTCCGCAATGAGATCCTTCATGCCGTCGGAGGGGGTGCTCACCACCGGCGTGCCCAGTGCCATGGCCTCCAAGGCGCACATGGGGGTTCCCTCCCAGCGGGAGGTCAGAATCATGACCTTGCTGTCGGCGAGCATTTTCATAGGATTGCTCTGGAAGCCCAGAAAATGGACGTTTTCCCCCAGCCCCAGCTCCTGGCAGAGAGCCTTCGTCTCCTCCTCCAGCTCTCCCGCGCCCACAACCGCCACCTGAATGCCCGGCTTTTTCGCCTTCAGGGCGGCGCACAGCCGCATCAGCCGCTGGGGATCCTTCTGGTAGGTCAAACGCCCCAGATAGATCATGTCATAGCCATAGGAATTCTCGTCCGCCGCCTTCATTTCCGCAATCCGCCGGACGTCGATGATGTTGTAGAGAACGCTGCTCTTTTTCGCAAAGAGCCTGTGAAACACATAGCCCTCGTAGGCGCTGTTGGAGACCCAGAAGATATGCTTCGCCCGGAAGCCCGCGATCAGGTAGGCAATGGATTTGACAGACAGGCCCCGGGAATCGTAGGCGTTGTTGTGAATGTGAGAAATCAGGGGAATTCTCCCGCAGCACAGGGCTGCAACAAAGCTGGTGCGCATATCGTGGGCGTGAATCACGTCGGGCTTGAATTCCCGGATCACCTGTTTCAGCGTCCCGGGGGTCAGTTCCGAAACGCCGTAATGACGGATGCCCATGCCGTCCAGAATGTCCCAGACCTCCTGACTTTCCAGACTGCAATAGGCCATCTCCGCCTGATCAGACAATGCCTGAATGATCTGGGCGGCAACCTTCTCCGCGCCGGTGTAGATTGTGGAATACAGAACGTGCAGAACTCTCATGCTCCCGCCCCTATCTTTTGATTCAATGGCCTTCCCCTGCGGCTTCCGCCATGTTTTTGCTCTCCATGCCGTAGGTATCCCGCAAATAAGCGTAATACCGGAAAATCTCCTCCAGCTGAGCCATATGCGCCTCGGTGCGCACCCCGATGTTGTGGGGATGCCACCACAGGTGGAAGGTGAGGTTGTTTTTCGCCGCATGGAGCATCTGGCGCTTGATTCTGTGGAGCTTTAGCCCCTCCAAAGCGCCCAGCGCGGGGAAAACAGGCTTGTACATCCGGGAACCCGTCAGGTTCCAGATGCCGTTTTCGTTTTTCGGCACATAGCCGCCCTGTCCGGTCAGGGGCAGATACACGTCCGCCAGCCGCAGTGCCCGCAGCAGGGGGCGAAATTTGATTTTTTCGTGGATCCAATCGTTTTCCTCGTCCCGGTAGGCTGTGAAGCCCAGCTCCCGGAGAACCTCTGTATATTCCGGCTCGCACTGGTTTCGGGGCAGCACCACGGAGGTGACATGGTAGCCGTGCTTTTCGGCAATGGCCTTCGCCGCGCCCATATCCGCCGCGAACTGCCGGACTGTCTGTCCCTTCTCCCGGCAATAATAGTGGGAAAAGGTGTGGCTGCCGATCTCCTGTCCCGGAGTCTTGGCAATTAAGTCGATCAGGGAAGGCGCGAAGAAGCAGGGCGCCTGCTCCTCATTTTCCCCGATTTTGGCAAATTCCTCGTAGGGCTTCAGCGCCGGGTTGTCATAGGTGGGTCGCAGGGCGCTTTCCGGGAAAAAGGACGCCGCCTCCTGCCGGTTTTCCGCGAACAGGAAGCCGACCGCCGCCCAGGTAGCGTGAATGCCGTATGTTTCAAACAGCTGCAAAAGTGCCGGGATGGCCTTCCGACCGCCCAGAACGTGATCCTCATACGCTTCCAGGGGGCAGACATCCAGCATTCCCCAGAACAGTTCAAAATCCAGCGATACGATCAACGTACCCGCCATGCCGATGCCTCCCTTCAGACACTGAGATAGATTTCCCTCATCCGCTTCTGCACCTGTTTGGCGTCGAACCGGGCAACCCTCTCGGCGGCGGTGCGCCCCAGTCTGGCTCGCAGCTCCGGATCCCGGTACAGCCGCACAATCCCTTCCGCCACGCCCTGGGGGGTGTTTTCCGCGAACAGACCGTCCACCCCATCTTCAATCAGGTCGGTGTTGCCCCGGATTCGGGAGCACACCGCAGGCAGGCCGCAGCTCATAGCCTCCATCAGCGCCACAGGCATCCCCTCCCGGAAGGACATAAAGGCGAACATATCACAGCAGCTGTTCAGTTCCGGTACGTCCTGGCGGTAGCCCAGGAAACGGACGTGGTCGGAAATGCCAAGTAGCGCCGCTTCCTGCTCCAGTGCCTCCCGCTGTTCTCCCCTGCCGCAGATCAGATAGTACAGGTTCGCGAACTCCGGTTTGTCTTTCAGCAATGCCAGAGCCTTGAGCACGGTGCTGTGGTTCTTGTTTTTCGTCATTTCCGCCACGGTGAGAATCAAAAAGTCCTTCTCCCCAAAGCCAAGCTCCCGTCGCTTTTCCATCCGGTCTCCGGTTCCCACCCGGAACCGTTCGGTGTCCACACCCATACCGGGAACGTATTCAATGCGTTTGGCGTGAATGTGCCTCCGGGCGAACGCGTCGTCCTCCCGGTTGATGGTCACCAGCACGTCCGTCAGAGGCGCGAGAATCCATTCGGCGGGGAAGAACAGCAGCCAGTTCCGCAAAGGCGCGCCTTTGTAGAAGTGGAAGCCGTGGGCGGTGTAAATCACCTTGGTGCCCCGCTTCCGGGCATCCCGGGCAGCCAGTCGGGTGATCATAGCGCCCACCGGGGTATGGCAGTGAATGATGTCAAACTGCTCCCGGTCAATGATGGCCTTCAGCTCCCGGTAGGCTTTCAGGTTGTTCTTTCTCCAGGGAAGCCGCTCGAAGGGAATGTCATAGTAGGTATCGCAGTTGGGAATCCGGCAGTCGGCGGGGTTTTCGTAGTCGTTCCGTGCCGCGACAGCAGTCTGCCAGCCCATCTTGTGGAACATTTCCAGGTATGGAATATGGAATTCCATGATATGGGTTTTCACAACTGTCGCCGTGAACAAAACCTTTTTCACGTCACCGCCGCCTCTCCTGCGCATAATCGCGTGTGTATTATACTACATTTTCCATTCCTTTGCAACCGTAAGTGTGAAAAAAGCCGGGCACATTGCCCGGCTTTCCCAGATATTCAGATCAGCGCCTTGCGCTTTTTGATTCGCCACAGCTCCCATACGCCGATGAACGCGCCCGCGCCCCAGCGCAGGATCGGAAGCTGCGATGCGCATACGCAGACCACCGCTACAGCAGCAAACACCACAGCGTATTTCCCGCAGAGCTTCAGACCGAAGGGATATTCCCTGCCCCCCAGGCAGAAGCGGGCGTAGAGCCAGTGCAGCGTCAGCTGCAGGCAGTGGGAAGCGAGGGTCGCCACCGCAGCGCCAGCCATGCCCATGCGACGAATCAGAAGATAGTTCAGCCCCACATTGATGAGAGACGAAACGATGGTGATTGCCGCTACGACCTTGGTTTTCTTGTGGTAGGTCTCGAAGTTTACCGGAAAGTTGCACAGGAAATTCAGGTAGTAGCTGGACACGAAAACGGGAATCAGCATGGTGCTGGACCAAAAATCTTTTCCCACGTACACCCGGTAAACCTCCCGAGCCAACAGGACAAACCCAACGGAGAGCACGGTATACAGCTCCAGAAAGTTCTCCGTTTTCTCCCGGAGACCCTCCCGGTTGCCCTGCTTCATGTCCTCAAAAAAGAAGGGACACCAGGAGTTGTTCAGCGCCGCAAACAGGGTGTACATGATCCCAGAGAAGTTCAGCGCCGCCGCATAGCAGCCCACCGTGGCCTCATCCACCAGCTGCTGGAGCATTACCTTGTCGCAGTGCCCCAAAACCAGGTCGGACAGGCTGTAGAACGCCGCCGGGATGGCGAGGGCGATGCAGAATTTCCAGTATTTCTTGTGGAAAAAGGTCTTTCCCTTCACCAGAATCCAGATGCACACCGGAATGCCCAGCAGACCGTAGGTGGCGGAGATGGCGCCAATCCGCCCCAGGTAGTTGATTTCCCGGGGAAGCTGGAGAATCAGCACCACGGAGAGAACCAGTGTAACCAGGGCAACCATCAAAGACAGAACCATATTCCGCCCGGCCTTGAATTCGTAGACAAATTTGGTATTCAGAAAATTGAGGCAGAAGGTGCCGAAGCCCTGCAGCAGCATCAGAACAACCAGGAATCTGCTGAGCTTCAGGGCGTTGGAGATCGGGCTCAGGAAGCAGAGCACCAGCCCGCTGCAAACGAGATAGGCCAGGGTGGACAGTGTCATAGCCGAGGACTGGTACCCCAGCTGCTCCCCCTCGTCGTATTCGGTTCTGGCGTTGGCCAGCGTGCCCTGGGTCTGCAGGGCGAACACAATGGCAATGACGCTCACCCAGGTATTGTAGATCTGGGTGACGCCGTAGCCGCTGTTGCCCAGCAGACGGGTGAACAGCGGCGCCGTAAAGATGGAAATGCCCCTGAGCAGAACCGTACTCAGGATATTGAAAAAGGCTACCCGGTTTCTTCGTTTCATTGTCTGCTCCGAACCTTGTATTTTCCTTGTGAATCAGCTCAGTTTTTGGTAGATTTCCAGTAGATCCCCCAGATTTTTCTCCGGGTCGTGGGTCTTTCGGGCATGGACCCGGGCTGCTGTGCCCAGCGCCGCCGCCCCCGTCTCCATGGCGAAAACCTGGTTTACATAATGTGCAAGCATATAGGGTGCGGTGGATTGGTAGACAAACCCTTCCTCCCCTGCGGTGAGCAGGTTGGCGACCCCGCCCACCAGGCTGGCGACGCAGGGCACCCCCAGTAGCATGGCCTCTCCCAGAGAGTTGGGAGAATTCTCGACAGTGGAGGGAAGGACGAACACGTTGGCGCTGAGGTAGGCCTGCTTCATCTCCTCGGCGCTGAGCGCGCCGAGAAACTGGATTCTGTCCTCCAGACCGTTTTGTCTTGCCAGATCTGCCAGGTATTTCTGATAGTTGGTTCTTCTCAGCCTGCTGGCTGTGAAAAAGCTCTCTCCCGGCACAGCCAGCGTCACATCCGGGTAGGTTTTCACGATCTGCCCCATGGCCTGCAGCAGGTAGTGGAAGCCCTTCAGGGGGTAGAGAAAGCTGGAAGCGAAAATCCGATGCTTTTGGCAGCGGTCGTAGCGCCACTGTCCCTCATAAAATGGCTTGCGCAGGGTCTCGTTGCAGAAGTGGTAGCGCACATCCGGATTCAGCTGCCGGGTGCAGGCAAAGTCCCAATCGGTTCTGCCGATGATGTGGCGCACCTTTCGCAGCGCCTCCTGTTCCAGCGCCCCCCGGCGGGCAAACTTCTCCTGCTGGTGTTTTAGATTGTCCCGCCGGACGAAATCCCGGAAGCTGCAGCCCCGCTGCACCCGCTCCGGTACGCCCTCCAGGTAATGCCCCGCCAGCACGGAGCAAAGCCCCTGAATGCTCACCACCAGGCTGTCCAGCCTTCCCGCATGCTCCGCGGCGTTGACCATAGCCAGCGTGTGACCGTACTCGGTGCCCCAGATATGGATCACGTCGGGTCGGTAGTGTTCCAATTCCTCCCGAAACTGCTTTTCCAGCGCCGGAAGGTAAACATAGGGAAGTCCCTCCGAAAAGGTTCCGTAGCTGCAGCTTTCATTCACGTCTCCCCCGCGTCCGTCTCCGGGGCAGAGTACGCGCACTTCCATCCCATCCAGCGCCATCAGGCCGTCCAGCACACTGTCCACCCAGAGGCCGCATCCGGAGGCACTGCCCCCCATGGCCTGCCGCACTCTGCCGGGCACCAGATTGCACAGCCACAGCAGCTTCATCGCGCTTCCTTCCTTTCCAGCATTGAGAGTATCTTCGCCGCCTGGCGGATGTTGTTCTTCTCTCTCAGGATAAACTCCCGAGCCTCACAGCCCTTTTGAAACAGGGTCTCATCCGGGAGGGCAAGGAGTTCCCGGAGCTTTTTCCCAATGCCCTCGGCGGATTCGTCCTCCAGCAGGTAGACGTAGGGGTAATACTCCCTGGGCATTCCCGGCAGGACGGTGGTCAGCACCGGGGTGCCGGTGGACATATATTCCATAGTCTTGGAGGGGAAGGAATACTTGACGTACTCCTCCCCGGTGGGGCGGGGATTGACCAGCAGCGTGGCAGCCATTTCCTTTTCCACGACCTGGGCGCTCAGCAGCATACCGCCGTAGACAATTCGGGGATCTTTTTCCGCGATCCGGGACAGCTCCGGCACATAGTCCCCGGGGCCGTAGATTTCCAGTCGGGCGTCGGGAATATCGGCCTTTTGAAAGCCCTCCACCAGATTTCCCAGGCCGTAGCGCTTGCAGACGCTCCCGGCGTAGAGGCACACCCGCGGCCTCCTTTTGCTCTCCAGCGAGGGTGTCCGGTTCTCCATAGAGATGTCGCTGTGCCCTTCCAGAATGACGTAGGGCTTCCCAGCCCGATTCAGGCGGGTATTCATGGCCTCGGTCAAAAGCACGTAATCCGTACAGTGACGGATGACAAAATTTGCCAGTTTTATGGAAAAGCCGCTACCCTCCAACATATCCGGAAGATCGGTCACAATGCCCACACACCGGCGGCGGCGAAGTCTTGCCGCCAGCAGGGCAGACAGCGCCGTCACCCGGTTCAGGCAGTCCACGATCACCGCCGAATCCTTCCCCGCCAGGCGGAGAGTCTGGAAGAAGGTTCCCAAGCCCACGAAAACCGCCTTCAAAAGGGGATTGCGGATAGCGGGGATATAGCGGTAGCAGGCGCCGCCCTCGGTTTCCCGGGGCAGGCGGACAAACTTCTGTGTCAGCACCGACCGGTTCACCGGGGGATTTGCCACCACATCCACCCTGGCTCCGGCGGCAAGGCCCTCGATCAGCAGCCGATGGTATTTCTGAGACTGAAACGCGGGCTTCTGGGGCACGTCCGCAAACAGCTGGCGGTATACTCGGTCGGAGCACGTTGTCACGGCGTAAATGATGTGCATGGTCTACCTCCCCAGAATCTGCTCGTGAACCTTCGCCATATTCTCAATGGTATAAGGCCGGATCGTTTCCAGGGATCTTCTGCCCATTTCCTCCAGGTCGGAGGCGAGCACCTCCCGGATCTTCCGGGCAAGGGCGTCCGCGTTCTCCACCGGCACGATGCCGCCGTTGACCTTGTCCGTCACCAACTCCAGTCCGGCGACACATCGGTCTGTTGTAATGACGGGCAGGCCGAAGGCCATGGCCTCGTTGATCACCAGTCCCCAAATATCCTCCCGGGTAGGCAGGACAAACAGATCCGCCGCCCGGTAGTAACGATCCAGGGCTTCTTTTTTCCGAAAGCCCACAAAGTGGACGTTTTCCAGCCCCAGCGTGTCCCGCAGCCGCCGGTATTCCTCCGTTGGCTCGCCGCCCACAATATAAAACCCGATGCTCCGATCCAGGGCGCTTGCCGCCCGCATCAGAATATCAAAACCCTTTCGGGGGATAAACTGTCCCACCGAGAGAACCATTTGCCCTTCCGAAACCCCCAGCTCCGCCTTGGCACGCCGCTTTTCCTCAGCGGAGAGGACGGCGGGCAGGATGTCCTTTTCATACACCGAGGAAAAGGGGTAGGAGAAAACCCGATCCTCCCGTGCGCCGTAATGGACGAGAAACTCCGTGGTATACCGCCCCGAGCTGAGCCAGAAATCCGCCATGGACACCAGGGATTTCTTGAAACGGAACTTTCCCTTCCCCTCCTGGCGGATGAGACCCCCGTCCGCTTCCAGATAGAAGGGGATCTTTTTCCTTCGCAGCCAGGCCATCGCCAGCATCGCCGTGGGCGAGGAATAGCCGCAGATCACAATGGCGTCATAGGGCTTTTTCAGCCAGCCGATCACGTCCGGGCACAGGGTTTCTCCCCCGATCCGAGCCACCCGGCGCTTCAGCTGAACCGGACGGTAAGCGCCCGTGCCCGCAATGAACCAGTCGGCGCTCCGATCCTTCGTGTCCTCCGCCCGGTCGGTGTACAGCACCGTCACGTCCATATGCTTTGCCAGCTCGTCATAAAAGTGCACCCGATAGGGCGAGGCAATATTGGTCAAAAACAGTACCCGTTTCATTCCGTCACCGTCCTTCCATGGTGTCGCGGTTGTCCCGGCAGCACCCGCTCCACCAGCGCCATCACGGGGAACAGCCAGAAAAATACGTCGGCGATCAGGTTCTGGGTATTGAAGGACGCCAGCAGAATCACCAGCAGCGCCAGATTGACCCACAGCTTTCGCTCCCGCTTCCACACCAGACTGATCCAGGCAGCCAGGCTCAGGCTTCCGCCCAGTACCCCAAAACCAGCAAACAGGATCAGCGTGGAGGTGGTGTTGTTCTCCACGGCATGGAGCACCTCCGCCAGCTTCGCGCCGAACAGCGGGTGATGGAAAAAGAGATTCAAATCCACCGCCACCGCTTCCATCCGCTCCACCGAGGAATCCTGCCCATTCACAAATTTGCCGATCGCCATGCTGTAGACTTCCCAGTACAGCTGATTCTGCTGTACGATGGACACCCCAATCACAGCCGCCGCCGTCAGTATCAGCACCGCCGCGACGGCGCAGATCCGCCGGTTCCGATACCATTTCTTGTCAAAAAACAACACGACCGCCAGCAGCACCATTTCCGCCACGCCGCCGGTGGCGAAGGTAGACACCATGGTTCCGGCGAGAATGCCGTTGACGAGCCAAAGCTGCCAGTTTTTCTCCCAGTTCACCTCGTAGTTATTCAGATACAGCGCCGTGATCAGAAAAAACTGGTAAACGCCCGGCTCCCGAAAAATGCCGAAATTCCGGTTTTTGACATAGCTATCCGGGACAACCGACAGAAAGAAATTGTGAAATTCAAAGCCGACGGCATTTTGAAACACCGGAACGGCAAACCAGCCCCGATCCACGCCGATGCGCAGAACATAGGCCGCCAGCACCGAGTAGGCTCCCAGCACGGTCAAAATGACCACATAATACCTGGCAGCTTCCCGCAGCTTTACAAAGTAGGTCAGGAAGATCCCAAACAGCAGGCACAGCAGTACGCTGAAGTACATCAGCTGCCAGTCTCCCTTGACGAACATGGGCAGCAGGCATACCGCCGCGCAGATCAGAATGGCGGCCATCCGCCGGTCGGTCAGCAGCTGCTTCCAGTTCCGCCGATTGACGATCAGAAAGGCCAGGCCAGCCGCACAGATCACCCCCAGCATGAGAAACTGGGATTTTTCAAAGCCGATGACCGCCGTGGTAAACATACTGTCCCGGGCGAGAAACAGCATGGCGGTGAGCAGTACGCCGAAGGCCGCCTTCCATATTTTCCGTTCCGGGAATCGATATTGTTTCACGTTTTTCTCCCCTTCACGCCGCGGATCGCCTCCGCCAGAGCCTCCAGGTCTCCCTTTGGCACCAGGACATCGGATTGTCCCAGGGTTTCCCGGCTGCCGCCGGTGTCATAACACACCACAGGCGTGCCACACTCTCGCGCCTCCAGATTCACCGTGGGATAGTTCTCCTCGTAGGTCGGATTCACAAAAACATCGGCTGCGGTGTAGATTTCCGCCAGCTGCTCTGCGCTGCCGGTTCTGGGCAGACCCAGCATGGGCTTCGGCAGTTCCTGAATCTGCCTGGGGGTAAGCCCTACAAGGACGATTTTGTATGTTTCATCCAGCCGGGAGGACAGGGTCACAAAGTCCTTCAGTCCCTTCCGCCCATCCCAGACGCTGGCAACGCCGAGGACGATCTGTTTGTCCTCCAGTCCGTACCGCTGTCGGAAATCACTGGGCGTCGGCCGAAAAATCTCCTGATTGACGGTATTGTATACCACCTCCACCGGGTAGTCCCTCAAATAGCTTTGTTTCACCAGTTCCGCAAGCCACCGGGAAGGGGTAATCAGCGTCAGATTCGGAACGCCGGTAAACAGCGCCCGCTTGGTTTCGTAGTTTTCCCGGCTCCTGTCCAGCAGCAAGCTCGCCGGATAGGCGCGCTTCTGGGGGCAGTGATGGCAGCCGGTTTTCCACTGTTCGCAGCCCACATAGTCAAAGTAGGCGCAGTGACCTGTAAAGCTCCAGCAGTCGTGGAGCGTCCAGCGGATCTCCTTGCCGCAGGTTTTCAGATAGGCAAACAGCAGCCCGATGTGGATGTAGTAGCCGTGGATATTGTGCAGCCAGATCACGTCGGGATCGTACTGCCGAACCCAGTCCAGAAAGCGCCGGGTAGCGGCTTTCGTGCCGAAACCCTGGTTGTCCAGGAGGCGGTTTTCCAGAACGTTGATCCGGCAATCCCAGTCGGTGCCGATGCGCACCGTGGGAACGCCGTCGCACCTGGCTTCCTTCCGACCGTAGGCGAGCACGCATTCGTGTCCCTCACGCATCAGCTCCCGGCATTTTTCCGCCGCCAGCCGCCCCGTACTGCCAAAACCGGCTACTGAGTTGATAAACAGGTACTTCATGCCCTCGCCCCCTTGATAAATGCAGAATGCTGAATGGTGATTCCCCGAACCGTACCGCAGCCTCATCCTGTGGAAAGCAGCATTTTGCATTCCGCATTTCATCAGTACTTCCGCCAGACCATTTTGTCCACCACGCCGGTGTAGGACTGGATGATCTTGACCACCTTGGTGGACACGTTTTCCTCCACATAGTCCGGGACAGGAATGCCATAGGCTCCGTCCTGATTCATCCGAACAGCGGTATCCACCGCTTGCAGCAGATTCTTTTCGTCGATGCCCGCGAGAATAAAGCAGCCCTTGTCCAGCGCCTCGGGGCGCTCGGTGGAGGTGCGGATGCACACCGCCGGAAAGGGATGTCCCACCGAGGTAAAGAAGCTGGCCTCCTCCGGCAGGGTTCCCGAATCGGACACCACGGCAAAGGCATTCATCTGTAGGCAGTTATAGTCGTGAAAGCCCAGAGGCTCATGCTGGATCACCCTTCTGTCCAGGGCAAAACCCGTGGCTTCCAGCCGCTTTTTGGAGCGGGGGTGGCAGGAGTACAAAATGGGCATATCATATTTTTCCGCCATGGCGTTGACGGCGGTAAACAGGGAACGGAAATTCTTCTCCGTGTCGATGTTCTCCTCCCGGTGGGCGGAGAGCAGGATGTACTTTCCCTTTTCCAGTCCCAGGCGTTCATGGACGTCCGACGCCAGGATGGCGTCCAGGTTGGCGTGGAGCACCTCCGCCATAGGCGAACCGGTGACGTAGACCCGCTCCTTGGGCAGGCCGCACTCGTGGAGATACTTCCGGGCGTGCTCGGAGTAGGCCAGATTCACGTCGGAAATAATGTCCACAATCCGCCGGTTGGTCTCCTCCGGAAGGCACTCGTCCTTGCAGCGGTTGCCCGCCTCCATATGGAAAATGGGAATGTGCAGCCGTTTGGCGGCAATGGCGGACAGGCAGGAGTTGGTATCCCCCAAAATCAGCAGGGCGTCGGGCTTCACGGCAGCCATGAGCTTATAGGCGCAGTTGATGATATTGCCCACGGTGGCGCCCAGGTCGTCTCCCACCGCGTTCAGATACACGTCCGGGTCATCCAGTCCCAGATCCCGGAAAAAGATGCCGTTGAGGGTATAGTCATAATTCTGCCCCGTGTGGGCAAGCAGGCAGTCAAAATACTTCCGGCACTTCTGAATCACCGCCGCCAGCCGGATGATCTCCGGGCGGGTGCCCACGATGATCAGCAGCTTCAGCCGTCCATCGTTCCGAAAGGATATATCCGAATAGTCCAGCTTCATTTCCATATCATACCACCTCAAAGAAGGTATCGGGTTTTGCCGGGTCGAAGCACTCGTTGGCCCACATGAGGGTCACCAGGTTCTCCGTTTCGCTCAGGTTGATAATATTGTGGGTATACCCGGGAAGCATATGCACCGCCTGGATTTTCTCCCCGGAAACTTCAAAATTCAGCACTTCCTCCGTGCCCACCTTCCGCTGCTGAATCAGGCCGTGACCGGATACCACGATGAAGAATTCCCACTTGCTGTTGTGCCAGTGCTGGCCCTTGGTGACGCCGGGCTTGCTGATGTTCACGCTGAACTGTCCGCACTTTTCGGTTTTCAGCAGCTCCGTGAAGCTGCCCCGGGCGTCGGCGTTCATTTTCAGAGGGAAGGCCGCTTTCTCCTTCGGCAGATAGGACAGGTAGGTGGAATACATCTTTTTGGCAAAGCTGCCTGCGGGTATTTCCGGCATGAGCAGGGTCTCCGGTTGTGCCTTGAAGCAGTCCAGCAGCCCAACAATCTGCCCCAGGGTTGCCCGGTGGGTGACGGGCGCGGCGCAGTAGCGCCCGGATTCCGTGAGCACCGTGTCCACACCGTCAAATTCGCACCGGTGCTCCTTTCCCTCCAGTGCGGCGAGCATCTCCTCCACCAGATCGTCGATATAGAGAAGCTCCAGCTCCACCTTGGGATCACTGACGGTGATGGGCAGGTCATGGGCGTAATTATAGCAGAAGGTGGCTACCGCGGAATTGTAGTTGGGGCGGCACCACTTTCCAAACAGGTTTGGGAAGCGGTACACCAGCACCTTCGCCCCGGTTTCCCGGGCATAGGCGAAAAACAGCTCCTCCCCCGCCTTCTTGCTCTTTCCGTACTCGCTGCCGGCAAAACGCCCCATGAGCGTCGCCTGGATAGAGGAGGACAGCATCACCGGGCAGGGATTACGGTGCTTTTTCAGCGTGTCCAGCAGGGTGGAGGCAAAGCCAAAGTTTCCCTGCATGAACTCCTCCTGATTCTTAGGCCGGTTGACCCCAGCCAGGTTAAACACGAAGTCCGCCTTTTCACAGGCCGTTTCCAGCAGCTTCGGATCGGAATCCCGGTCGTAAAGGTAAAGCTCCCCGATGGAAAGTCCCGGGTGGGTTCTGTCCCGACCGTCTTTCACGCATTGCAGCGCCGCCGCCAGGTTTTTCCCAACGAAGCCCGCCGCGCCGGTAATCAGAATGTTCATCCCCGCTCCCCTTCCCTTATTTGCTTCGAAGCGCTGCCAGCTCCTCGCGGATATAGGCGAGGGACAGCAGCTTTTCCTGCACCTGCTCCACGTTCAGCAGCTGGGTATTGTTGCTGTTGAACTCCGAAAGCATGTTGCGGGTGGTGTCGCCGTCCTTGAAATACTTGTCATAGTTTAAGTCCCGCTTGTCACAGGGCACCCGGTAGAAATTGCCCAGATCAATGGCATGGGCGCACTCTTCGTTGGTCAGCAGGGTCTCATACATCTTTTCCCCGTGGCGGATGCCGATGACCTTGATCTCATGGCCGGGGGCAAACAGGCCGGTGACGGCCTTCGCCAGGGTCTCAATGGTGCAGGCGGGAGCCTTCTGCACCAGGATGTCACCGCTGACACCGTTTTGGAAGGCAAACAGCACCAGATCCACCGCCTCGTCCAGGCTCATGATGAACCGGGTCATAGCCGGCTCCGTAATGGTGATGGGGTTGCCCGCTTTGATCTGGTCGATCCACAGGGGGATGACGCTGCCCCGGGAGCACATGACGTTGCCGTAGCGGGTGCAGCAGATTTTGGTCTTTTCCGGGGAAACGGTGCGGGATTTTGCCACGATGACCTTCTCCATCATGGCCTTGGAGGTGCCCATGGCGTTGACAGGATAGGCCGCCTTGTCCGTGGACAGGCAGATCACCGCCCTGACTCCGGCGTCGATGGCAGCGGTGAGTACGTTGTCCGTGCCAAAGACGTTGGTTTTCACCGCTTCCATGGGGAAGAATTCGCAGGAGGGAACCTGCTTCAGCGCGGCGGCGTGGAAGATATAGTCCACGCCGTGCATGGCGTTTTTCACAGAGGCCAAGTCCCGGACATCGCCGATGAAGAACTTAATTTTTCCCGCCGCTTCCGGCATTTTCGCCTGGAATTCGTGGCGCATATCGTCCTGCTTTTTTTCGTCCCGGGAGAAAATGCGAATCTCCCGGATGTCCGTATCCAGGAAGCGGTTCAGCACCGCGTTTCCAAAGGAGCCGGTGCCTCCCGTGATCATCAGGGTCTTTCCGGTAAAAATATCGTTCATGCTTCCATCCCTCGCTTATATGTTTGCCGCTTACATCCCTGCCGCGCCCTGGCGGGCGTTTTCTTGGAGCACAGATGCCAGATCGGTGATAAACTTCTCTTTTTCAAAATGCGCCCGGTAGTACCGCCGGGCATTGTCGCCGTATTGCCGGCGCAGTTCCGGCTGAGCCGCCACCTGACGAATGGCCTGAGCCAAGGCTTGGGGATCCTCCGCCGGGGCGCAGATGCCGCACTGCCCATCCGCCACGACCCGGGCGGTCTCACCGTCAATGGAGCCGACGATGGGTCTGCCTGCGGCCAGGTAGGACTGCACCTTCCCAGGCAGACTCGCGGACAGCACCGGGTCTTTCACCAGAGAAACCAGAAAAACATCCGCCACGGCGTAGTAGTCCGGCATCCGCTCCAGCGGCTGCCGCCCGTAAAAGGTGATATTGGGCAGCCCCTCCGCCAACGTCCGGCATTTCTCCAGGGAAACGCCGCCGCCCACAATGTGAATGCGGATGTCCGGCTCGTTCTTCAGCAGCCGGGCGGCCTCCACGATGGTCTCCACCGATTGTCCGCTGCCCACATTCCCCGCAAAGAGGAAATCCACCGTCTGTTTTCCCGCCGGCGGCTGGGGCAGTTCTCCGAACAGATCCTCGGCGTACTGGGGAAGGTAGCGGATTCTCCCCTCGTCAATTTGGAATTTCTCCCGGAGATAATCCGCAAAGCCCCGGGACGACACCAGAATCTCGTCCGCCCCCCGGTAGATGCGGCGGGAGATCCGCGAAAACAGCTTATAGATCGGGGAATCGGTACCAATGCCTCCGGCGAGCAGGCTCTCCGGCCACAGATCCAGGCAGTACAAAACGCAGCGCCTGTTCTTTCGTTTCGCCCATGCCAGCGCCCCCTCCGCCATCATAACCGGAGAGAGCTGGTTGACAAACACCACGTCAAAGTCCTCCTTCATCCGCCGCAGATAGCGGCGGGAGGACCAGACGAAGCTGTAATAATTCAAAAAGCGGAACACCGTGCCGGATTTTCTCGGGATCAGGGGGCAGCGGTGAACCCGGACGCCGCCGATTACCTCATCGGCCCTGGCGCCGTTTTCATAGCCGGGGTAAATCTTCCCTTCGGGGTAGTTGGGCGTGCCCGTGACCACCGTAACCGAATGTCCCCGGGCAGACAGCGCCTCGCAGATGTCCGGAAGGCGGAAGGGTTCGGGGGAATAATACTGACAGACCACCAGGATTTTCATTCCTTCGCCTCCCGCTTCTGCTCTTCCAGTTGTCCGGTGCCGCCCTCCACCACCCCGTCGTGCTTCACGACGGACACAATGGTGCCAAAGAAGCATCTGCAGTCAAACCGGAAGCTGAGTTTTTCCACATATTCCCCGTCGTATCTGGCCTTGATGTCGATGGGCAGCTTGTCCCGGCCGTTGATCTGCGCCCAGCCGGTGAGGCCGGGGCGGATGTCGTTGGCGCCGTACTGGTCCCGCTCCGCAATCAGGTCAAACTGGTTCCACAGGGCGGGCCGGGGGCCGATAATGGACATTTTCCCCGTAAAAATCTGAAAAAGCTGGGGAAGCTCGTCCAGGGAGGATTTCCGCAGAAACTTCCCCACCCTTGTAATATACTGTTCCGGATGCTCCAGAAGGTGGGTGGGCATATCCTTGGGGGTATCCATTTTCATGGTGCGGAATTTCAGAATCCAAAAACGCGTCTTGTGGATGCCCACCCGTTTCTGCCGGAACAGCACCGGGCCCGGGTCGTCAATTTTGATGGCGACGGCAATCGCCAGCAGCACCGGCGACAAGACCACAATGGCGCAGCCGGACAACAGGATGTCCAGCAGCCGTTTGATAACCCTTCGGTACATTCCGCTTCCCTCGTTCTTCCCTAGAGTTTGACCTCGCATTTGTAAGTAGGTACAATTTCCGCCACAATATCCTTGATGTCTTTGCTCTCCTCCCGGCTGGCCTTGTCCAAAAGGTCAAGCTGCTGCTTGAACTTTTCGTCGTCCATTTCGATGGGCTTACCGATGTGGATGCGCTTGTTGGCGGTTTCCTGAAGTCCCTCTTCCTTCATCAGCAGCTCCTCGTAGAGCTTCTCGCCGGGGCGGAGGCCTGTATACTCGATTTTGATGTCCACGTCCGGCTCGTAGCCGGACAGGCGGATCATGTTCCGGGCCATGGTGTCGATTTTCACCGGCTCGCCCATGTCCAGGATGAAGATCTCGCCGCCCTTGGCGAAATACCCCGCCTGCAGCACCAGGCTCACCGCCTCCGGGATGGTCATAAAATAGCGGATGATGTCCGGATGGGTGACGGTCACGGGGCCGCCGGCCTCGATCTGCTTTTTGAACAGGGGGATAACGCTGCCGTTGCTACCCAGGACGTTACCGAAGCGCACTGCCACGAACTCCGTCTTGGATTCCCGGTTCATCATCTGCACCACCATCTCGCACAGGCGCTTGGAGGCGCCCATGATGTTGGTGGGGTTGACGGCCTTGTCGGTGGAGATCAGCACGAACCGCTTCACGCCGTAGGCCGCGGCGGCCTTCGCCAGCTTGTATGTGCCGATGACATTGTTCTTGATGGCCTCGTTGGGGCTGTCCTCCATGAGGGGCACGTGTTTATGGGCGGCGGCATGGAACACCAGCTCCGGGCGGTAGGTCTCCATCACAGAATTGACCCGGGCGGTATTGCGCACAGAGCCGATAAGCACCACCAGATCCAGCTCCGGATGGGTGCGGCGCAGCTCCATTTGAATATCATAAGCGTTATTCTCGTAAATATCCAGAATCACCAGCTGTTTGGGGGTAGCCCTGGCGATCTGGCGGCACAGTTCGCTGCCGATGCTGCCGCCGCCTCCGGTGACCAGCACCACCTTGCCGGAAATGTAGCCCACGATCTCGTCCAGATTGGTTTCGATGGGATCCCTGCCCAACAGGTCCTGGGGATCCACATTGCGCAGCTTGCTGACGCTGACATCTCCGTTGACCATCTGGAAGATGCCGGGAAGCGTCTGCACCTCACAGCCGGTGGTGGCGCAGATGTCCAGAATCTCCTTCCGGGTCTTCGCTGAGCAGCTGGGGATGGCGAAGATGATCTTGCCGATCCGGTATCGCTTCACCGCCTCCGGGATCTCCCGCCGCCCGCCCACGATGGGCACGCCGCAAAGCTGCTTGTTCCATTTTGCCGAGTTGTCGTCAATGACACAGGACAGATGATCCCGGACATGGTCACTGTTGGTAAACTCGATTGCCAGCGCCCGTCCGGCGTCCCCCGCGCCGATAATCATGACGTTCTTCACGCCGTTGGCGTGGGTAATATGGCTGATCTGCCGCTGTGCCGTCCGCACCAGCCGATAGGAAAAACGGATGGCTACCGTGCTGGCATAGCTGAACAGGAAACCAACCAGCATACTGGATCGGGGCATCAGGCTGCCGTCAAAGTGGAACAGCAGAACGCCGATGACTCCCAGTACCACGTACGCCCCGGTAATACGGAACACCTCCGCGGTGCCGACATAGGCCCAGATAGAGTTGTAGAGCTTAAAGAGGCAGAATACTAAGATGGTGATCGCGCACCAGATGCCGATGGAGGACAAGTAACCCTGCAGATGGATGGGACTGATGTTCCGAAAGGTAAAATCATACCGAAACCACAATCCCAGAAAGAAGGACACCGCCGTGGCGATGACATCCATCAGCATAATCAGCGCGACCCTTGAGATCACGTTCCAATTCCATTTTTTTGGTTTCCTTGAAACCATTGCGTTCACATCCTAACAAGATCTGGGGCAAACGTCTGCCCTTTTGCATAGTTCAACTCATTATAACACAATCTGTCGAATACAGCAAGGAAAAGTTTTTCCACTTTTTCCGCCGGAAGTGCAGAAAATAAGCGCCCGCTGCCGCGGGCGCTTCCGATATGGTTGGAGCAAGGGTGCTGAATGCGAAAAGGTGGTATTTCCCTCGGATGCCATTTGAAATTGTCCGCGAAACAGACAATTCCCTTCAGCATAGCGTTTTTTTCGACAGCCGGTCACTCCTCTGCACTGAGGCAATCAGCAGGCTCGGGATTTGTTAACGCACTGCCGGATGATGCTGTCCATTTCGTCCATCTTCTTCAGCATATCCTTTGCCAGGGCGATCTGGCAGCGGGTGCGCACCAGGTTGTGATTGGGGTACTTGATGTTAAAATACTTGTCGCCCCGGATGTAGTCGTCCAGGAAGCGGACGCACAGCTCCGCCGTCAGGTCAAAGCAGCTCACAGCCAGGGTCTGCGCCTCTTTGTCTGTCATGGACGGGGCGGTTTTGGACAGGAAGCCCTCGGCAAAGGCACGGAAGACCTCCAGATTCACCCCGGCTTTCTCATACGCCGGGCAGTCCTCCTCCACGTAGTTACAGGCAAAACGGATAGCGTCGCCGAAGTCATGGCCCATCAGGCCGGGCATGACGGTGTCCAAATCGATGACCACCATGGCGCTGTTGTCCGTCGGATGAAACAGGACGTTGTTGATCTTGGTATCGTTGTGGGTCACCCGCAGAGGCAGCTGACCGGCGTTCTGAAGATCGGTGAGGATGCAGGCCTGATCCTCCACGGACTTGAGCCATGCCAGCTCCTCCCGAACCTCCGCCACCCGACCCACCGGGTCTTCCCGGACGGCCTGCCACAGGCTTTCATAGCGCTTGCGGGTATTGTGGAAGCCGGGGATGGTCTCGATGAGCTGAGCGGAGTCGAAATCCGCCAGATCCGTCTGGAATTCGCCGAAGGCCATACCGGCGTTGCGGACGATGTTCAGATCCGTCACCACATTGTAGGTGACGGAGGGGACATAGTTGCACATCCGCCAGAAGTCATCCCCGTCGATGACGTAGGTCTTTCGGTCGGCGGTGTGGTGGAAGTGGAGCGTCACCTGTCCGGGCTTCTTGCGGCGGATATGCTCCGTAACCTTGTCGATGTTGTCCATCAGCCCCACGGGGTTGCGGAAGGCGTAAGTATTCACGTCCTGAACCAAAAAGGACTTCGGCTTCCCGTCCGGCAGGCGGAAATCCACCCGATAGGTGCGGTTGACGTTGCCCATCTGGATGGTCTCGTAGCCCAGGTATTCGCCCTCAATCCGAAACTGTCTGCAGACCTGCAGCAGCTTTTCATTCACATCCATTCCATATATCCTTCTTCCAGTCGTCATCGGGTATCAGTCCTGTTGATTTTACCCGAAACGGGGCGGTTTGTCAACTGAAAAAGCCGATTGGGCGCAGAGGCAGCTCCCAATCGGCGCAGTTTATCGTCTGCTTCTTCTCTTCAGACTGCGAACCGTCAGTTCCAGCGCCGCTGAGCAGAGAAGACCGATGAGGGCGCTGCCCGCCACAACGAACGCCACCGGTGTCGTGTCTCCGGTTCTGGGAACGACTGCCTCGGTGCAGTAAATTGGAATGGTATTGTCCACGATCCGCCCCTGGGTATCCCGCCAGCCGTCCGCCGCCGTCAAATAGCTGGTTTCGTTCACCGTTACCGCCAGAGCGCCGGGCATCGGATCGTAACCCTCCGGGACTTTGGTCTGGGTAAGGGTATACCCGCCGTAAGCCAGCCCCGGGCAGGTCGCCGTCCCGTCCTCCCCCGTAGTCAGCTCCGCCACCGGTACATCCTCCCGGCAGATCCGGAAAACCGCCCCGGGCAGCGGCTTCCCCGCCCCGTTTGTGACCCGGAGGCGGATGCCGCCGGTATGTACCTCGGCCGGGTCGGATTCGGCCTCAAAGGCGATCCCCCCGGAATTCAAGTAGGACAATCTGATCCGGTTGGCAATCGGCGTTCCCGGTTCCGCCGTTTCCCGAATGGCTGTCCGGAACCGCACCCGGATTTCCCCCTCCGCCCCCTTCCCTCCCGCATAGGCCATTCCGGCGGGCGTAAGAGACAGGGAAACTGTCTGGTCGGTTACGGTCAGGGTATAGTGGTCGCCCTCCCGCAGCTTTGTTTCCTCCCCGTCGGCAGCGACCACTGCCGCCGTCAGACTTCCCGCCTCGTACTGAAGGCGGCTGTCCAAAGCATCGGTCAGGGTATAGCTCCGGGCGGCAGCCACGCCGGCGGGAACGCTCCCCCCCACCGTCCAGGTATGGGGTTGACCCACGTCAAAGCTGGCGCTCACGTCAAAGCTGGCGCTCAATTGGTTTTCAATCTCCAGTCGAACCGTCGGCGCCGTCTCGGCGGCGGCGATGGGGTGGACGTTCAGTGTGTAGGTGAGATCCCCCTCCGCCGTCGCAGCCGGGAGCCTCAGGAAAAAGGGTGCGGCGGCAGCCTCCCCGGCATTGCCGTCCCGCTGCACCGCCAGATACACGCCCTCCGGCTGACCGTTGGCGGTGAAATTGTAGGACGCGAAGCCGTGAATATCCGTCGTCAGGATGGTCACCAGATTTCCCGGCGTCCGATAGCCCGCCAGTGTCTCCCCGTCGCAAAGCGCCGCGAGACGGAATTCGCCGTTGTCTATCTGTTCCCGGGTCGCCACTCGGTAGAGATCAAACCGGACATTGGCAAGGGGGATCCCGTCCTGGTTGCTTTCGTACAAATTCAAAATGCAGTCCGGCTTCACCGTCAGTTCCCCGGACACGGGAAGCAGGCTGTCGTCATAGCCCACAAGACTGCGCCCCGTTCCTTCAAAAAGGTACACATCGCCGCCGTGCTGGATGCCGGAAATCACCAGTCTGACCTCCAGACGATCCGTCAGGCCGGTAAAGCAAACGCTGTAGGTTCCAGCAGCGGAAACCTCCCGGGAATCCGTCTGCGTCCCGCAGAACCCGCTGAGGGTCAGTTCGTCCCGATCCCCCACGTCGGTCTGAATGTCCACGGAAACGGTGACGGTGTACGTCCCGTCCGGCTGCTGCTGAGCGGTATACGCCGGATTGACCAGCGCCGCCCCGGAGACCGTGTCCAGCCCCGGCTCCGCCGGTGCCAGGCTTCCGAAATACCGGCACAGCGCCTCCACGTTCCAGGCCGTAAAGTCCGTAGGCTTCTGGCTGAGCATGGCGGTATCCGCCACCTGCTTCCGGTATTCCCGCCAGCCCGCTGTGGTCATATCCTCCCAGCCGGACAGGTACTGCCGGATGGTAAACTGCCCCGGATTTGTCAGCTGCCACAGGGCAAGCTGGCAGGCAAGAACGGCCTCGCCGCTTTGCAGCTCCCGGATCTCCTCCATACCCCGGCTGTGAAGCCAGACATTGGCGTTTGCCTGGATGGATGCGGTGTCCCGGCAGGGATAGCCGCTGAGCACCACGGCGCGGATCTTCCCCGCCGTCAGGGAATCAAAGCACCCGGCGTCCTCCAGATTCTCCCGGCGATAGGTATCTTCCGCCAGCAGCCGTCCCGCCGCGTCGGCTGAGTACGCGGCGATGCTCTGCTCCCCGGCGGTCAGCTGACAAAGTTCGGAGTAATCTTCCCCGGAGAGCACCGAATTTCCCGTCTCGTCCGTCACCGTGTAGTCCGCTAAAAAAGGCGCGGCGCAGGCAAACATCTGCCGCGCCAGGCGCAGCCCCGTCTCCGCCCCATGCGCCCGGCAGCTCAGCGCCGCGCAAAGCGCCGCCGCTGCGGCAATTCCCGCCAGGATGCGCCCAAACCGCATTTTGTCCACTCCCCGAAACCAGCGTCTTCCGCTTTTTTCCTCAGTCTATCACAGCCCGGCTGTCGAATTCTGGGGAAATAGGGAGCTTGGGTACAATTCCCGGATTTTTCCGTGGCAGTCCTTTGCATGGGCGAAAATGTACCGGTCAGGACAGCTTTTCCAGCGTGGTGCCCGGGTAGTAGTGCGCCAGGATCTCGGAAAAGGTGCTGCCGGTGACCGCCATGGCATCGGCGCCGTACTGGCTCATGCCCACCCGGTGTCCGTAGCCCCGGGTGGTGATGGTGACGGTGTCCTCCGTTGTGGATACGGAAAACGCAGTGGAACGCAGACCCAGAAGCGACCGCAGCTGGGTTCCCCGGTACACCGTGTCGCCGATGGTCATGGTGTCGATGCCCCCGCCGTCGGTATAGGTCACCGCCCGGAACCAGCTGTCCGGCGTTCCCTCCAGGCTGACACCCAGCGCCTGCTGAAACTGCTCCGCCGTAAAGCTGACCGTGTCCCGGTAGTGCACCGCGTTTTCCTCCCCTGGGCTGCTGACGGCCTGCAGGTAGGGAAACTCCGTCCCCCACACCGCCGCCGCGTCCTCGGTGCTGCCGCCGGAGCAGGAAAAATAGGTTGCTTCAATCAGCTCCCCTTCATAGGTGAGCACGTACCCGGAGGTTGCCGCCACAGCGCTGCGCGCCCGTTCCACCCCCGCTTCCGTGCCGCCCCGGGCAAGGTAATCCGCCTCCGTGACGTAGCCCTGGCAGCAGGACGCGTTGGTACAGACGGAGCCATCGCCATGCTTGCCGCCGGTTTCATAGGCCTTTTGGGTATAGGTTCGGGCAACCACCGCCTGAGCCTTCAGCGCCTCGGTTTCAAAGGAAACCGGCATCTCCGCCAGCACAACGCCCACCAGATAGTCATCCATGTCCATTTCCGTAACAGTTCCATCGTCGCCGCGCAGCAGCATGGGCAGCGCCACGGTCTGCAGGGGCGAAGTCTGGGGAACCGTCACCGTCTCCCCGGGGTTCGTCTCAGGCTCCGGCTCCGTCATCCGTCCGGCGGCGATATTCAGCACGATTCCCGGCACCACCAGCCCCATGAACAGGGCGGTGAGAATGTCTCTGGTCAGTGTTCTCATTGGTATCCCTCCCGGGGATATGGTAGCACCTGCCACAAAAAAAAGCTGTCAGTTTTCTTCCGCATAAGAGTAGGCCATGAAGCCGACGCTTCATGGCCTGTTTGCTGGATATGTAGACTGGATATGTAGATCAGACAACCATCACGGTAACGACGCTGAAGATGACCATGCAGACCACCGTCAGCACCGAGCAGACCCCCGCCGCCACGGAGGCGTCCTCCTCCGTTCTACCCAGGCTGGGCGCCAGGAAGCTGGTGGGCAGGGTGCAGTAAATCAGCACCGCCCAGCGGGTTGCCGGCTCCACCCCCGGCACCAGCAACAGTCCCGCCTGAACGATCAGGCAGAACACCATCTGCAGGGCAAAGTGAAGCCCCGCCACCCGGAAGACAGCGACGCGTCTGTCCCCGGAAAGGGAAAAATTGTAGCCCACACTGAACAGAATTGCCGCGCTGACCGGCTGCGCCAAAAATGAGGTCGTCTCCCGGAGAATGCCGCCCAGGCCGACCCCGTCCAGCCATGCCGCAGCGCCGGTCAGATTCAGGGCAAGTCCGGCCAGGCTCATGAGCAAAATGGGCGAGGTCAGGGTCTTCTTCGCAATGGCTCCCGGCGTCGGATCCTCTCCCGTGTCCGCGGAGAGCATGGCAATGATCGGGCAGGCTACCGGCAGCTGCGCCAGATCCAGCATTCCCATGCGGTAGGCCTGATCCGCGCCAAAAAGGATCATGAACAGCGGAATGCCCAGCATTCCCGTCTCCTGAGCCGCGAAGAGCATGGGAAGGTTGTGGTAGGGAAAGCGTTTCTTCCCCCTCCGGAGTGCCCAGAGGGCGCTGCACAGCATCAGCGGAAAAACCATCGCCATGCTGGATAACGCTCCCGCGTCAAGATCAGCGGTGAGGCAGGAGGTAAAGAGCACGCAGGGCAGACCGAATTTCATAACGAACTGCTGCAATCCCCGGTTTCCCTCCGGGGAGATCACCGCCTTGCGCCGCGCGTAAACACCCAGCAGAATCGCGGCAAGAATCGGCGCGACAACCTTTGCCACAGTCAGCACCTTGTCCATGGACAGCCTTCCTCTCTATGTATGATTACGGAAAAAGGCCGGTTTCCAAGAAACCGGCCTTTTTGGTGGACCTGAAGGGATTCGAACCCTCGACCCCTACAATGCGAATGTAATGCGCTCCCAGCTGCGCTACAGGCCCATGGGGTACTGGAGCATTATAGCGCAGCGGAGAAACGTTGTCAAGAGAAAACTTGCGGGAATGGGAAATCCGTGGTATACTCATCAAAAAGATGGGAGGACATCCTATGAACTATCAGGATTATAACGCCGCCGCCATCGACCGGTGGGTGGAAAACGGCTGGCGGTGGGGGCAGCCCCTTTCCCACGAGGCCTATCTGGAAGCCACAAAGGGAAACTGGGCGGTTTTACTCACCCCCACCAAGCCCGTCCCCCGCGACTGGTTCGACGAACTGAAGGGAAAGCGGATTCTGGGACTCGCCAGCGGCGGCGGGCAGCAGATGCCCGTATTCGCGGCGCTGGGCGCGGTGTGTACCGTGCTGGACTATTCTCCCAGGCAGCTGGAAAGCGAGCGGATGGTTGCCGACCGGGAGGGCTACAGCATTTCCATTGTCCGCGCCGACATGACCAAACCGCTGCCCTTTCCGGATGAATCCTTTGATCTCATCTTCCACCCGGTGTCCGACTGCTATGCGCAGGAGGTTCGGCCCATTTTTCGGGAGTGCTATCGTGTTTTGAAGCACGGGGGCGTGCTGCTTACCGGATTTGACAACGGCATCAACTTCATGGTCGGTTCGGATGAGAAAACCATTGAGAACACCATGCCCTTCAATCCCCCGAAAAACGAAGCCCAGCGCCGTCAGCTGGAAGAAGAGGACGGCGGCATGGAGTTTTCCCACTCCCTGGAAGAGCAGCTGGGCGGGCAGCTGGAGGTGGGCTTCCGCCTGACCCACCTGTACGGCGACACCAACGGCGAAGGCTATCTCCACGAGCGCAACATTGAAACCTTCCTCGCCACCCGGGCGGTAAAACCCTAAGGCAGCACCACGCAATGGGAACTGCGCTCTTCGGCGGATCTTTTGTCCCATTATGCGGTGCTATCCGAATTTTTTGCTTCCCAAACCGGAGAAACGGTGGTAAAATAGCCGCCGATATTATGTTAAGGAGAATACCCGATGCAGTCAACTACTGAAATTCTGGCTCAGGAGTTGGGCCAGAAGTTAGAGTATGTGGAAAACGTTGTCCGCCTTATGGACGAAGGCAACACCATCCCCTTTATCGCCCGGTACCGCAAGGAAATGCACGGCGCCATGGACGACACCACTCTGCGAAATCTGGAGACCCGCCTGACCTATCTGCGGAATTTGCAGCAGCGGCGGGACGAGGTCAAAAAGTCCATCGAAAACCAGGGCAAGCTGACAGATGCGCTGTCCGCCGCCATCGACGATGCCGCCACCATGACGGAGGTGGAAGACCTGTACCGTCCCTACAGGCAGAAGCGCCGCACCCGCGGCTCCATGGCTCGGGAGAAGGGTCTGGAGCCTCTGGCGCAGGCGATCTTCGCCCAGGACGGGCAGGAGCCTGCCGCCCTCGCGGAATCCTTTGTTGACCCGGAAAAGGGCGTGAATTCTATTGAAGAAGCCCTCCAGGGCGCCAGTGACATCATCGCGGAGGATCTTTCCGACGACGCGGACATCCGCAAAGCCCTCCGGGAACTGACCATGCGCCGGGGAACCCTGATCTGCACCGCCGCCGAGGACGCGGAAGCCGACGGCGTTTATAAGCTCTACTACGACTTTTCCCTGCCCATTTCCCGGGTGCTGGATCACCAAATTCTCGCCATCAACCGGGGTGAAAGGGAAGGGGTTCTAAAGCCCGTCGTGTCGCTGCCCGGCAACGAGGGTGCTGCACTGGTGTGCCGTGCCGCTCTGAAGCCCACGGCTCAAGTTTCCCAGTTTGTGCGCTCCGCCGCCGAGGACGCCTATGAGCGGCTGATCTTCCCCGCCATCCAGCGGGAGGTGCGCTCCGCCCTGTCGGATCGCGCCTACACCGGTGCCATCCACAACTTCGCCCTGAACCTGAAGCCCCTTCTGATGCAGCCGCCGGTGAAGGGCTTCGTCACCATGGGCTTAGACCCCGGCTACCGCAACGGATGTAAGGTCGCCGTGGTGGATGCCACGGGCAAGGTGCTGGCTACCTCCGTGGTCTACCCCACCTTCAGCGAGTGGAAAAAGCAGGAGGCCATCGCGACTCTGTCCGCGCTGATGCGCAAATACGGCGTTAAGCACATTGCCATCGGCAACGGAACCGCCTCCCGGGAAACCGAGGCCATGACCGTGGAGCTGCTCAAGTCCTTTCCTGAGGCCAGCTACATGATCGTCAGCGAGGCCGGCGCTTCCGTTTACTCCGCCTCCCCCCTGGCTGCGGAGGAATTCCCGGAATATGACGTGAATCTCCGCTCCGCCGTGTCCATTGCCCGGCGGCTGCAGGATCCCCTTGCCGAGCTGGTGAAAATCGACCCCAAGGCCATCGGCGTGGGGCAGTATCAGCATGACTGCCCCCAGAAGGAGCTGGACGCCGCCCTGGGGGCGGTGGTGGAGGACTGCGTCAACGCCGTGGGCGTGGATGTCAACACCGCTTCCCGGAGCTTGCTCCAGCAGGTTTCCGGTCTCAACGCCACCACCGCGAAGAACATTGTTGCCTACCGGGAGGAAAACGGCCCCTTCACCAGCCGCGCCCAGCTGAAAAAGGTGCCCAAGCTGGGGCCGAAGGCCTTTGAGCAGTGCGCCGGCTTCCTGCGGGTTCCCGAGAGCAAGGAAATCTTAGACAACACCGGCGTCCACCCGGAATCCTACGCCGCCGCCAAGGCGCTGCTGAAGCTTCTGGGCTGCGACAAGGGCGGCGATTTCTCCCATCTGACGGAAAAGCTGAATGCCTACGGCCTGAGCAAAGCCGCCGCGGAGTGCAACCTGGGTGAGCCAACGCTGCTGGACATCGCCAGGGAGCTGTCGAAACCCGGTCGCGACCCCAGAGACGACCTGCCCGCCCCCATTCTGCGCAAGGACGTTCTGGAAATGAAGGACTTAAAGCCCGGCATGGAACTGACGGGCACGGTGCGCAACGTCATCGATTTCGGTGTTTTCGTGGACATCGGCGTCCACCAGGACGGTCTGGTGCACATTTCCGAGGTATGTAACCGCCGCCTGAAGCACCCCAGCGAGGTGGTAAAGGTGGGCGACGTGGTGAAGGTCGTGGTGCTGTCCGTGGACGAAAAGCGTCACCGCATCAGCCTTTCCATGAAGCAGGCAAAGCCGTGATTTCCGTCCCGCGGGCATAGTTTCCGCGGGACTTTTTTCAGCTTCCATATTCCCAAACGCCCCCAAAACTGCGACCTTTTCCCGAATACTTGACTTTATTCCGCTTTTGTTGTATAATTTCCTGAGATTCTCTTGAAACGGAGCATTTTTATGAAGAAAGTCATCCGAATTCTGGTGCCGCTTCTTCTGGCAGCGCTGATCATCGCCAGCATCGGCTGGTATCTGTTTGAATATGACCGGGACTTTACTCGGGATTTTTTGCTGACCCAGGCTCGCTATAATGACCTCCACGGCAATTCCCGCCTGTCCTCCTGGTTTTACGACCTGGCCTATGACTTCTCCGGTCATGACGAGAACGTAGCCATCGAGCTGGCGAACCTTTATAAAGCGGACGGCAACTACACCAAAGCGGAGTACACCCTGACCACCGCCATCAACAGCGAACCCACCGTGGAGCTGTTCACCGCCCTGTGCAAAACCTATGTGGAGCAGGACAAGCTGCTGGACGCCGTCGCCCTGCTGGACAAGATCACCGACCCCCAGATCAAGGCCGAAATTGAAGCCCAGCGTCCCGACGCCCCCATCAGCGACCATGAGCCCGGCTATTACAGCCAGTATATTGACGTTACCCTCTATGCCGCCGGCAAGCTCTACTATACCACCACCGGGGAATACCCCTCCATTGCGGATCCGGTGTACACCGCGCCCATCTCCCTGCCCGCCGGCGAAACCACCATCTATGCCATCGCCGTTGGGGATAACGGTCTGGTCAGTCCCCTGACGATTCTGGGCTACACCATCACCGGCGTCATTGAGGAGGTTACCTTCGCGGATCCTGCCATGGAGGCCGCTCTTCGAGAGGCCACCGGCACCCGGGAGGGCGACCCGGTCTACACCAGCCAGCTGTGGCAGCTCACCGAATTCACCGTCCCCGAGGACACCAAGACCTATACCGACCTCACCTTCCTGCCCTATCTGGAGAAGCTGACCATAGCCAACCAGCACATTGACACCCTGGCAAACCTCGCCTCTCTGGCAAAGCTGAAGGAATTGGATCTCAGCGGCAGCCGGTTTGACGCGGACGAGCTTTCCGTCCTGGCTTCCCTTCCCTCTTTAACCAAGCTCAGCATGGCAAACTGCGGCTTGAGCACCGTTGAAAAGCTGGCGGGCGCTCAGAGCCTGACGGAGCTTGACCTCAGCGAAAACACCGTCCGGAATCTGGAACCCCTGTCCGCCATGACCACGCTGACCAGCCTGAATCTGCGGCACAACGCGGTAACCAGCCTGTCCGCCCTGAACGGTCTGGGCAATCTTCAGACGCTGGATGTGGCTTATAACGCCCTGACCTCCCTGGCTCCCATCGCCACCTGTGTCCGCTTGACCCAGCTGCTGGCGGACAACAACCAGCTGACCGCTCTGGACGGCGTGGACAATCTGCAGCTGCTCAGCCGCCTGTCCGTAAGCTACAACGCCCTGACAGACGTATCGCTTCTGTCCGCCAACACCGGCCTGACCGACCTGAACATTGCCAACAATACCATTACGGACATTTCCGCCCTGTCCACCCTGGTGGGTCTGCAGAAGTTTGACTTCTCCGCCAATCAGATCGCGGCGCTGCCCGAATGGCCCGACGGCTGCAAGCTGGAAACCATCGACGGCTCCCATAACGCGCTGACCAGTCTGGACAACCTGAGCAAGATGCAGTCCCTTGTCTACGTCTACATGGACTACAACCAGATCACCAATATCGACTCTCTGGCGAACTGCTACTGTCTCGTGCAGGTCAATGTATTTGGCAACGAAATCAAGGATGTCTCCGCCCTGCGGGAGCATGACATCATCGTCAACTACGATCCCACCTAACCGATTCAAAATACCCGCTGCTCTTGTGGCAGCGGGCATTTTTCTGTCATGGATTGTATTTCAATATCAGCTTCAGCGCGGCTTCGACGGTCTGGTTTCGCACAGCCTCCCGGTCACCGGAAAAGTGATACACGTTTACGACGGTATGCGCCGGATCCTTGTATCCGATGAACACCGTTCCCACGCTGTGACCGAATTCGTCCCCGCCGGGGCCGGCAAGGCCGGTCACCGCCACCGCCACATCCGCTTTCAGCAGCTTCCGGACGCCGGAAACCAGATACCCCGCCGTCCACTGGGACACCGCGCCGTACCGTTCCAGGATTTCCGCCGGAACCCCCAAGATGTTCTCCTTGACCCAGTTGGTGTAGCAGATGATGCCGCCCTTGTAAACCTCGCTGCTGCCGGGAACCTGGGTAAGCGCCGCACCGATGCCGCCCCCGGTGAGGCTCTCGGCGGTAACCAGGGATTTGCCCTTCAGGGCGGCGAGGACATCACAGCAAAGGCTCGTCATGATATGCCACCTTGACCTTTTCCACGCTCTCCAGCGCCCGGGCAATCAGCGCTTCCCGGTCCAGATTCTTTTCCGCGTTCACGACCTGCCCCAATGTAGGCTTGGTCTTGGGGTGCTTGGGGGTAAAGACGGTACAGCAGTCCTCATAGGGCAGAATTGAAGTGTCCAGAGTGCCGATTTCCCGGGCAATGGCGATGATGTCCTTCTTGTCCATGCCCACCAAGGGCATGAAAATGGGCATATCCACCACCGCGCCGGTGACGGTCATGGCCTCCATGGTCTGAGACGCCACCTGACCCAGATTCTCTCCGGTGATCAGCGCGCCGCAGCCGTCGCACCGCGCAATGCGCTGGGCAATCTCCATCATAAACCGGCGCATGATCAGCGTAAAAAACTCCTCCGGGCAGTGATCCCGAATGGCCTCCTGAATCTCTGTAAAGGAGACAATGTTCACGGTCATCCGCCCGGAATACTTGGTCACCAGTCGGGCAAGCTCCAGCACCTTGTCCTTCGCCAGCTGGGAGGTGTAGGGATAGGAGAAGAAGTGCACAGCCTCCACCTCCACGCCCCGCTTGGCCATCATATACGCCGCCACGGGAGAATCGATTCCGCCGGAGAGCAGTACCATGGCCCGACCCCCCACGCCGATGGGCAGACCCCCCGCCCCGGGTTCCGCGGGGCCGTGGACATAGGCGGACAGGTCACGCACCTCCACATACACGGTATATTCCGGATGGTGGACATCCACCTCCACCCCTGGATGGGCTTCCGCCAGCCGGCCGCCGATCTCCTGGGACAGCTGGATGGAGGTCAGGGGGAAGGTCTTGTCGGAGCGCTTGGACTCCACCTTGAAGGACTTGGCGCAGTCCAGGTCGTCCCCCAGATAGTTTTCGATGGCGTCAAAAATGGCGTCCAGGCTCTTTTCGCAGGGGCGGCACCGGCACAGGCTCACCACGCCGAAAATGGATCTGCATGCCTCCCAGGCGCCGTCCACGTCCGCCTGATCGTCCAGCGGCTCCACATACACCGTGGACTGCAAGATATACACGTCAAAATTGCCGTATTTTTTCATCCGGCGGCGGACATTCTGCCGGAGCTTATTCTCAAACTGGCGCTTGTTCGCGCCCTTCAGGACGATCTCGCCCAGCTTTAACAGGAAGATTTCTTTCATAGTCAATACCTCTTTATTCAGTGTGGAATATGGAGTGCGGCGTGAACGAAGCGTGGAGTGTGGAGTTAAGGTATCCACTTCGTGGATGATTGAATACTGTTTCTTTCCCTTAATGTAACTGTTCAGTCGTACCCGAAATTCCTCATATAAATGATCGTTTATCTATGTTGGTTGCTGTGGCGCGGGAGCGCCCAAAGCCTCCCTTGTGCAAAGGGAGGTGGCTTAAGTAGCGCACACTGGTGACGAAGGGATTGCCGCAGTAGAATGTAGCGTATTCGCCAAAGTACAGGCGAATTGGGGACATTTTACCACACAATCCCTCAGTCGCTTCGCGACAGCTCCCTTTACACAAGGGAGCCTTGGGTGCGCATCCCACCCCGGCTGAACCAACGGACATTGGTGCGATAAACGATCATTTACGTGAAACGATCTACCACGACTGAATAGTTACCCCTTAATGAAAATAACTCCACTCTCCACTCTCAACTCTCCACTCTAACGCCTGACTCCCAACGAATCTACCGATTTCCCAAATTCACCGCCCGGTACTGGATGGCCTCGGCGATATGCTGAGGCTGGATTTCTTCGCTGCCGTCCAGGTCGGCGACGGTTCGGGCGACCTTCAGAATCCGGTCATAGCTTCTCGCCGTCAGGCCCATGGTTTCAAAGGCATTTTTCATCAGGCCGGCGCATTCATCGCTTAAAGCGCAGTAGCGGCGCATTTCCTCCGGTCCCATCCGGGCATTGCACATTCCGCCGGAGCCGAAGCGCCGGTTCTGAATGTCCCGGGCGGCGTTGACCCTCTGCTTCACCGCTGCGGACGGCTCCGCCTCCGCCCGGTTTCGCAGGTCTTCGAAGTGAACGGAGGGCACCTCCACCACAATATCAATTCTGTCCAAAAGCGGCCCGGAAATCCGGCTGCGATAATTCTCCACCGCCGCTTCCGAACAATGGCACCGCCCGGAAGGGTCGCCGTACCAGCCGCATTTGCAGGGGTTCATAGCGCACACCAGCATGAATTCCGCGGGATACGTCACCGCTCCGGAGACCCGGGAGATGGTGACCTTCCCGTCCTCCAGCGGCTGGCGCATCAAGTCCAGGGTGTCCTTTCGGAACTCCGGCATCTCGTCCAGAAACAGCACCCCCTTGTGGGCAAGGGAGATTTCTCCGGGTCGGGGGTTGGAGCCGCCGCCGGCAAGTCCGGCGTTGGACACCGTATGGTGGGGCGACCGGAAAGGCCGCCGGGTCACCAGGGGATTCTGAGGCGTCAGCATCCCCATGACGGAATAAATCTGGCTGACCTCCAGGGATTCCTCCCAGGTCATGTCCGGCAGGATGGAGGGCAGGCGCTTGCTGAGCATACTTTTCCCGGAGCCGGGCGGGCCGATGAGCAGCACGTTGTGGCTGCCTGCCGCCGCCACCTCCAGAGCACGCTTCACGTTTTCCTGCCCCAGCACATCCTTGAAGTCGGGCATAGGGGTGTCGTCCCGGGTGGGCACCCACAGCGGCTCCTCCTGCAAAACCGTCTCCCCGTTCAGTCCCGCCGCCAGCTCGGCAACGTTGTGAATGGGGTACACCGCCGGCCCCCGGGCAAGGGTGGCCTCCGGCGCGTTTTCCGCCGGGACGAACAGCGCCTGAATTCCCTCCCGTTTGGCAGCCAGCGCCATGGGCAGTACGCCGGATATGGGGCGCAGGGTGCCGTCCAGGCTCAGCTCTCCCAAAAAGGCGCTGGTGGATTTGGGGCGGCGAACGCTGCCGCAGGCCGCGAGAATACTGAGCAGAATGGGCAGATCATAGTGGGTGCCCGCCTTTTTCAGGCTGGCGGGGGCGAGATTCACGGTAATACGGCTGACGGGAAAGCTCAGATGGCTGCTTTTTGCCGCCGCCCGCACCCGATCCCGGGCTTCCTTCACCGCCGCGTCGGGCAGTCCCACGATGTCAAAGCCGGGAAGCCCCTGGGAGATATAGCATTCCGCCGTGACGGCGCTGCCCTGAATCCCGGAAATTCCCAACGTCCGAACGCTGCAAATCATTGCTTCCACCCTTTTCTCCGTTTTTCTCCATCATACCCCACGGACGCGAAAAAGGCAATCCCTTTTTGAGAAAACCTGAGCGCTTCCTATTGTGAGTGTCCGTGACCGATCGGCGCACCAGAGGCTTCCCATCCTGCCAATCCGCCGGAATCCTTCCTGCTTTACAAGCTGTACAGTTTTGCAAACCCTTTCTTGTGGAAAAGCATGAAATTTTTTAGGGAGCGTCGTTTGATGGCTTTACAAACCGTGGGGGAAGTGGTATGATATGAGGGACAAAATTTGTAATACTTTAGGAGGTATTCATTTTGGCTAGAAAATTCAAAACCATGGACGGCAATACGGCTGCCGCCCACGTCAGCTACGCCTTTACCGAGGTCGCTGGCATTTACCCCATTACCCCGTCCAGCCCCATGGCTGACAACGTGGACCAGTGGGCTGCCGCCGGTCGGAAGAACATCTTCGGCAATCCCGTCAAGGTCGTCGAGATGCAGTCCGAGGCCGGTGCCGCCGGTACGGTTCACGGCTCTCTTGCCGCCGGTGCTCTCACCACCACCTACACCGCTTCCCAGGGCCTGCTGCTGATGATCCCCAATATGTACAAGATCGCCGGCGAGCTGCTGCCCGCAGTGTTCCATGTCTCCGCCCGTACCGTCGCCACCCAGTCCCTGAACATCTTCGGTGACCACTCCGACGTGTACGCCTGCCGTCAGACCGGCTTCGCCATGCTGTGCGAGACCAACGTGCAGGAGGTCATGGATCTGGGTGCCGTTGCCCACCTGGCAGCCATCGAAGGCCGCGTTCCCTTCATCAACTTCTTCGACGGCTTCCGTACCTCTCATGAGATTCAGAAAGTCGCCGTCTGGGACTACGACGATCTGAAGGATATGGTCAACATGGACGCCGTGGAGGCTTTCCGGAAGCACTCCCTGAACCCCGAGCGTCCCTCCATGCGCGGCTCCCACGAGAACGACGACATCTTCTTCCAGCATCGTGAGGCCTGCAACAAGTACTATCAGGCGCTGCCCGCAGTGGTTGAGAAGTACATGAACAAGGTCAACGAGAAACTGGGCACTGACTACAAGCTGTTCAACTACTACGGCGCTCCCGATGCCGACCGCATCATCGTCGCCATGGGCTCCATCAACGACGTGGCTGAGGAAGTCATCGACTACCTGAACGCCCACGGCGAGAAGGTCGGCGTTGTGAAGGTTCGCCTGTTCCGGCCCTTCTGCGCTGCCAAGCTGCTGGAGGCCATTCCCGCAACCGTTAAGAAGATCGCCGTTCTGGACCGCACCAAGGAGCCCGGCTCCCAGGGCGAGCCTCTGTACGAGGACGTGGTCATGGCTCTGGCGAAGGCCGGTCGCAACGATGTCACCGTCATCGGCGGTCGTTACGGTCTGGGTTCCAAGGACACCCATCCCGCTTCCATCTTCGCCGTGTACGAAGAGCTGGCGAAGGATTCTCCCAAGAACGAGTTCACCATCGGCATCGTGGACGATGTGACCCATCTGTCCCTGGAGGAGAAGCCCTCTCCCAACACCGCCGCGGAAGGCACCATCGAGTGCAAGTTCTGGGGCCTGGGCGGCGACGGCACCGTCGGTGCCAACAAGAACTCCATCAAGATCATCGGCGACCACACCGACAAGTATGTGCAGGCGTACTTCCAGTACGACTCCAAGAAGACCGGCGGCGTCACCGTGTCCCATCTGCGCTTCGGCGACAAGCCCATCAAGTCCCCCTACTACATCAATAAGGCCGACTTCGTGGCCTGCCACAACCCCTCCTACATCACCAAGGGCTTCAAGATCGTCCAGGATGTTAAGCCCGGCGGCGTGTTCCTGATCAACTGCCAGTGGAACCTGGAGGAGCTGGAGAAGCACCTGGATGCCGCTTCCAAGCGCTACATTGCCAACAACAACATCCAGCTGTACACCATCGACGCCATTGATCTGGCAATCAAGGTGGGTATGGGCAAGCGCACCAACACCATCCTGCAGTCCGCTTTCTTCTCCCTGGCGAAGGTCATGCCCGCCGAGGAAGCCATTCAGTACATGAAGGATGCCGCTGAGCACTCCTACCTGAAGAAGGGTCGCGACGTGGTCGAGAAGAACTGGAATGCCATTGACGTGGGCGCCACCGCTTACACCAAGGTTGAGGTTCCTGCTTCCTGGGCCACCGCCGAGGATCACAAGCCCGAGGAAGTGCTGGAAGGCCGCGCTGACACCGTCAAGGTTGTCAAGACCATCCTGAAGCCCATCGGCAAGATGGACGGCTACAGCCTGCCCGTCTCCGCCTTCGAGGATCTGCCTGACGGTCAGTTCCCCCTGGGCGCTTCCGCTTACGAGAAGCGCGGCGTCGCCGTTACCGTTCCTCACTGGGACGAGACCAAGTGTGTGCAGTGCAACACCTGTGCTTTCGTCTGCCCCCATGCCACCATCCGTCCCTACGCGCTGACCGCGGAAGAGGCTGCCGCCGCTCCCGCCAACGCCCGTCTGGTGGATGTCAAGGCCGGCAAGGGCAAGGGTCTTTACAAGTTCATCATGTCCGTGTCTCCTCTGGACTGCATGGGCTGCGGTGTCTGCGCCGGTATCTGCCCGGCAAAGGCTCTGACCATGGTTCCCCTGGAGAAGGAGCTGCCTGAGCAGCCTGTCTTCGACTACATGGTGTCCAAGGTTGCCGAGAAGAAGGATCTGCAGGATCGCACCGTCAAGGGCTCCCAGTTCCGCAAGCCTCTGCTGGAGTTCTCCGGCTCCTGCGCCGGCTGTGCCGAGACCAGCTACGCCCGTCTCGTGACCCAGCTGTTCGGTGATCGGATGTACATCTCCAACGCCACCGGCTGCTCCTCCATCTGGGGCGGTCCCGCCGCAACCTCTCCCTACACCACCACTGCGGAAGGCCGCGGCCCCGCTTGGGCGAACTCCCTGTTTGAGGACAACGCCGAGCATGGCCTCGGTATGTACACCGCACAGGCCGTCATCCGGGAGTCCCTGGCGAACAAGGTCAAGGACGTGATGGCGAACACCACCTGCGACGAGCGCAAGGCTGCCTGCCAGGCCTGGCTGGACACCTTCGATGACGGCGAGGCAAACAAGGCTGCCACCAAGGCTCTGATCGAGAATCTGGAAGCCAACGTCTGCTGCGACACCGTGAAGGCGATCCTGTCTCAGAAGGAATACCTGTCCAAGAAGTCCGTGTGGATCTTCGGCGGCGACGGCTGGGCATACGACATTGGCTTCGGCGGTGTTGACCATGTGCTGGCACAGAACAAGGACGTCAACGTCTTTGTCTTTGATACCGAGGTTTACTCCAACACCGGTGGACAGGCCTCCAAGGCTTCCAACATCGGTCAGGTCGCTCAGTTCGCGGCTGCCGGTAAGGAAACCAAGAAGAAGTCCCTGGCTGAGATCGCCATGAGCTACGGCTATGTCTACGTCGCTCAGGTTGCCATGGGTGCCAACCCGGCTCAGACCCTGAAGGCCATTTCCGAGGCCGAGGCTTACCATGGTCCCTCCCTCATCATCGGCTACGCCCCCTGCGAGATGCACTCCATCAAGGGCGGCATGACCAACTGCCAGGCTGAGATGAAGAAGGCTGTTGAGTGCGGCTACTGGAACCTGTTCCGCTTCGATCCCTCCAAGGAGACCGGCAAGTTCCAGCTGGACAGCAAGGCTCCTAAGGATGGCTATCAGGACTTCCTGATGAACGAGGCTCGTTACAGCCGTCTGACCCGCGAGTTCCCCGAGCGTGCAACCGATCTGTTCGCCAAGAACGAGGCTGCCGCCAAGGAGCGTTGGGAGCACCTCAACAAGCTGGTCGAGATGTACAAGGACTAATCTCCTCCCAAGTAAAACAATTCTCCCCTGGGCAACCAGGGGAGAATTT
>JAQXPK010000094.1 GCA_029100605.1 Bacillota bacterium
TTATTGACAAAGAAGAAAACCACCATGGAGACTCCGCCGTTGAGCACCGTGGTGCCGATGTTGTACAGCCAAGCGGGAACAAAGTAGCCGGCAACAGCCACCCAGATGCAGTTGATGGAGTTGACCACGCAGGTGACAATATTTGAACCGAAGGTTATCTTATCCGGCGTTAGCGGTAAGTTCTTCTCTGACCATTCAGGAATAAGCTCCGGATGAACGCTTGCTAAACTGCCCGTCATAGTACAACCACCCCTTCCTTTGTGATTATCCCAATTATATTGAGAAAATCGGGATTGGTGTAGTTTGCGAATAATAAGAAAGACCTTGGGAGAAAATATCTCTCAAGGTCAATAAGTGATTCCTCAGTTAGAATTTTATCTTTCCTGTCGGGCAATAAGAGTGGTTACACTATAATAAATCATCACTAAACCCGCACTTAAAATTGCCCCGCCAATAATATCAGTAATCCAATGAACACCGGATATCAACCTGCCAATTACCATAAAAGCAGTAAATGCAATTAAAGCAAAGGCAAATGCTCTTTTCATTTTTGTATTTCTAATTCTACTGTTTAGCTGCATAACAGCTGTCGGCATAACACACATAACAAGCAAGGTTGTCGATGATGGATACGAAGCTTCAAGAAAACCGTTAATCAATACCGGGCGGTAATTGACAACATAAAATTCAAAAAACAAATATGCCGCCATTACAACAATATAGAATGCTCCCAACACCAAAATACTGGAATCGACCTTGAATAAGCTTTTTCTTTTAATAAGCTGTATAAGTCCAAGCAACGCAAATCCCAAAATAAAGCAAAGCGGTATCAGTCCTAACCAGTCCGTAACGGTATATATTGCCATATGCACACCTGTCAGGCTGTGGATAAAGCCGTTCAAGGTTGCAAATCCAACAGAAGAGTTTTGTGGCCCGATGGGCTGAACATCAATAAGGCTTATTGCCACTGTCCACAAAATAAATAACACTACCATTGCTATTCCTGAAAGCAATACTTTTTGACTTTTTTCTTTTTTCATTTTTATCAATCCTTTGCCATAATTATTTGGCTTTCGCCTGTTTACAATATAGGTGGAATGAATAAAAATGAAAAGAATTTCACCGTCACATTGGCGACACGCTTCGTATCATCGCCATTTTATCAGCATCAGAGACTTTATCGCCAAGAAAACAAAAGTGAAAAAGGCTGCATAAGGTTGAAGTGTTATCATAAATTCTATTGTAGCAACTGTGCTTAACACAATGGATATTTGATGTTTGTGTTTCAACCAAAACACTGCTTCATAATTTTGTAGAGCGAGAAGCAAAACACCTGTAAGTACAATTCCAAATACAATAATTAAATACGGTATTTTGATATACTGCGGGGTACCTGTCAGCGAAAGTAAAGATACCTCTTTTATAATCTCATCACCCTTTTGTCCAAAGAAAGGCAGAAACAGAAACATAATCAAACTGCAATCGAGTAAACCAAACACTAAGTCTCTTGTATGTTTTTCCTTTTGCTTATTATCCTCGTCAGCAATTTTAAGTATTTCTTCACCGGACAATAACTCATCTATTGACACTGAAAAAAACTTTGAAATTGCTTTTAATGACTCGATATTGGGAACTCCTCTGCCGGATTCCCACTTAGAAATTGCAGTGCGAGACACAAATAACGCTTCCGCAAGTTCTTCCTGCGTGAGTCCTTTTTCTTTCCTCAACTCTTGTAATTTTTCACTTAATTCCATAATAAACATTCCTTTTGCACTCAGATACGAATGTATCCTTTATTAGAAATGGGCAATCCCACTATGGGACTGCCCATTCATTCCGTAAATTATGCGATTTTTTAGTCTCTGCACCGTTTTTAGCACCGATTGGTGTAAATTTGGTGTAAAGAGGTAAATTTATTCGGTTTGGAAAGTCCCGAAACCCGCATAAATACTGGGGTTTTCTTACTTGTCGTTCGGTAAGGACTTCATTGTCGGGAACAGGATGACCTCCCGGATGGTGTCGGCACCGGTGAGGAGCATGACGCAGCGGTCGATGCCCATGCCCATGCCGCCTGTGGGGGGCATGCCGTATTCCAGAGCGGTGAGGAAGTCCTCGTCCAGCATCTCCGTCTCGTCGTCGCCCCGCTCCCGCTGTTCCATTTGCTTGACGAAGCGCTCCCGCTGGTCAATGGGGTCGTTCAGCTCGGAATAGGCATTTGCCATCTCGCTGCGACCGATGAACAGCTCAAAGCGTTCCGTCAGCCGGGGATCCTTGGGCGAACGTTTGGTCAAAGGAGAGACCTCCACGGGGTACATGGTGATAAAGGTGGGTTGCACCAGTTTCTCTTCCACCTTCTGGTCGAAGCAAGCGTACAGAGCGTTGCCCCAGGTCTTTTCGGCGGCCTCCGCCAGCTCCACGCCCTTGGCTTTCGCGGCGGCTACCGCCTCCGCGTCGTCGGTGATGGCGTCAAAGTCAATGCCCACATACTCCCGGACGGCCTCCACCATGGTCAGACGCCGCCAGCCGGGAGCCAGATTGATGGTCTCGCCCAGCCACTGCACCTCATAGGTGCCCAGGATCTCCTTGGCTGCGCCGGAGAGAATGCCCTCGGCCACATCCATCATATCGTGGAAATCGGCATAGGCCTGATACAGCTCCACGGTGGTGAATTCGGGGTTGTGCTTGGGGTCCATGCCCTCGTTGCGGAAGATGCGCCCGATCTCATACACCCGATCCATGCCGCCGACGATCAGCCGCTTCAGCGGCAGTTCTGTGGCGATACGCATATACATATCAATGTCCAGGGTGTTGTGGTGGGTGATGAAGGGCCGGGCGGCAGCGCCGCCGGCGATGGTGTTCAGCACCGGGGTCTCCACCTCGATGAAGTCCCGGCTGTCCAGGTAAGAACGCATGAACCGGATGAACTGGGAGCGAATGACGAAGTTCCGCTTGACCTCGGGGTTCACCATCAGGTCGATGTAGCGCTGACGGAACCGGGTTTCCACATCGGTCAGGCCGTGGAACTTATCAGGCAGGGGAAGCAGGGATTTGCTCAGCAGGGTGGCTTCGTGGACGCGGACGGAGATCTCCCCCCGCTCGGTCTTGAACACCTCGCCGGCGACGCCTACGATGTCTCCGATGTCGTACTTTTTGAAGCGCTTGAATTCCGCCTCGTCCATCTCGTCGAACTTGACGTAGAGCTGGATGCGACCCGTGCTGTCCTGCAGATCGCAAAAGGAGACTTTGCCCATGCCTCGTTTGCTCATCAGGCGACCCGCCAGGCGGACGGACTTGCCCTCCATGGCCTCATAATTGCCCTTAATGGATGCGGAGTCGGCGGTGACTTCATACCGGGTCTGCTGGAAGGGGTCAAAGCCCTCGGAACGAAGGGCGTCCAGCTTTTCCCGGCGCACCTTCACCTGATCCAGCAGAGGCATTTCGGATTGAGGTACAATTTTTGCCATTCCTCAGCCCTCGCGCGTCACGCTGACGACCTTCATGGTAAAAGAGCCGGCAGGGGCGTTGACGATGAAGGTTTCACCGGCGGCCTTGCCCACGACGGCGCGACCAAAGGGAGAGTCGTCGGAGAGCTTATACTCCATGGGGTTGGCTTCCTGAGAGCCGGTGATCCGATACTCGGTCTGCTTGCCGTTTTCATCCTCCACGACCACGGTGCAGCCCAGGCCTACCCGACCGGTGGCCTCGTTCTCGTCCTCGATGATGACAGCGTGGGACAGAATGTCCTCGATTTCGGCAATGCGGCCGTAGAGCTTGGCCTGCTCGTTCTTGGCGGCGTCGTACTCGGAGTTTTCGGACAAGTCGCCGTAGGAACGGGCTTCGGCGATCATAGCCGCGACTTCCCGCTCACGGGTGGTTTTCAGATAGTTCAGTTCCTTCTCCAGATCGGCAAGACGCAGGCTGGTAATCTTATATTCTTTTGCCATATTCAAATTCCTTTCTCAGAAAAAATATCCACAGCTCCGAATATTATAGAAGAATTATACCCTATAGTCAAGGCTTTTTTGCGGGTTTGGGGCGAAAGAATGGGGGATGGCAGGTTGCCATCCCCCGGCATTTTTTCTCAGGATTTCGCCTGGGCAGCCTCATTGCGGTACAGCCGGACTGTGGCAAAGGCAATGAGCGCTACAACCACCGCCAGGATGGCCTCCAGGGCAGGAATGGGCAAAAAGCTGCTTGCGGCCTTGGTGGCGGCGTCCACCGCGAAGTGAATGCCCATGGCTGCGGCAAAGAAGCCCCAGCGGTGATACCGCACGGCGCGGTACACCAGATAGGAAAGGGCGATCTGCAAAACCACCGCGATGACCCGCTCAATGCCCGTCATGAAAAAGATGTAGGACGGCAGCGTCCAGAGCTGGGAGATCGTCGCCAGAGAGGACGCCCGGGCAGCCTCGTCCAGACCCGCCAGGGCGGCTTCCAGAGTGCCACCGTTGATGATGGCAACGGTGGCGAGGTTGGCGATGCAGGTGTAGCCGCCTACCAGAACGGCCTCAATGCCGCCGTGACCTACGCCGTACATCAGGGCGTTTTCCTTCTCCAGATGCTTTTTGAAGAAGACCTTCATGGTGATCAGCCGCCCGCACTCTTCAAAAACAGCGGCAGCCGCGCCGCCGTAGAGGGCGTACAGCCAGAGATTTCCCGTCAGCTTTTCTCCAAAGGTGCCCAGAATGACCGAGTGCAGAATCTGCTCCAGTACCAGTGCGAACAGAATAAAGCTCACCGCGCCCAGAAGCATATCGTTGAATTTCGCTTTGGTCTTGACCTTCAGGACGATGTACAGCGCCACAGGCAGACCAATACAGAGGATCAGGCTGACTGCCATGCCCAGGATACTTGCCGTTGAAACAGTGTTCATATCATCTTTCCTTCCTTATTTACCGGTTTTCGCAACCAGTGTTTCATAGAGAGATCGGGTGTCGGCTTCGCTGTCGCCGC
>JAQXPK010000095.1 GCA_029100605.1 Bacillota bacterium
TCTCTTCCTCAGAGCTGGCATGGTGTGCCCGGTCAATCAGGGCCTGCTTCTCCTCCTCCGTCAGATTGGAGTAAGCGTTGAAGGCCGGGGGGTTCATGGCCAACGCCATGCCGAAGCCGATGGGAATGTTGTAATAGTCCATAATCGTTTCCTCCTTAAGCCGCCGCGTCCAGCATATTCTGAATATAGATTCCATACCCCGCCGTAGGGTCGTTGACAAGGACGTGGGTCACCGCGCCAATGAGCTGCCCGTCCTGCAAAATGGGGCTTCCCGACATACCCTGCACAATCCCGCCGGTGGCGCTCAGAAGGTCAGGGTCTGTCACCTTCAGCAGAAAATTCCGGCAGTCTGCCCGGGTTTGTGGATAGATTTTCAAAATTTCCACAGAATACTCCTGCGCTTGCCCGCTGCCGATCTGGGCCCGGATTGCCGCCGGGCCGGTGTGAATCTGGGAATACTCCGCCACCGGCAGCGCTTCTCCCTTCCAGCCCCGGGGATTGATACCGAAAACGCCCTGCGCCGTGTTGCGCAGCAGCGGGGCAATAGGCTCGATGGAACGGGCCGCTCCCTTTAATTGCCCGGGGTCACCGCTTTTTCCCTTTTTGACTTCCATGACGGAGGCCTCATAAGCGCTGCCCCGGGTCATGTTCAGCAGCCCGTCGCTGCCGCAGACCCCGTGTCCCAGCGCGCCGAACACGCCGGTGTCCGGGTCAAAATAGGTCACCGTTCCGATGCCAGCGATGCCCTGCCGCAGATAGACCCCCATTCTGGGCCCGTTCTGGGTTTGGGTGGGTGTCAGCGTCAGCTGCCGCTGCTTTCCGCTTCGGCTGACGGTCAGATTCAGTTCGTTTTCGCCAGAGTCCAGCGCGGCCCGGACATCCTCGGCGCAGGCGATTGGGGTGCCATTGATTTTCACGATTTGGTCGCCGATTTTCAGCCCGGCGGTTTTGGCGGCGCCGCCAAGTACATCATCGTAGGCCGCCACCGTCACCGTATCATTATATAGCTGCAAGCCGATAACCTGTCCCACCGGCACCAGATGTTCCGCCGCCAGCGCCCGCACAGGCAGCAGCGTCAGCACTGTCAGAAAAACCGACAGGCGCAAAAAATGCCGCAATTGTGACTTCGTCACCCTTGCGGCCGATTTGCCTATTGACAATGTAGGTTGGTGGTGCTATATTACCCATGGAATTACTAGGTAAATACCGTGGAGGAATACAACTATGCGAGTTTACGCGGATAACGCGGCAACCACCGCCATGAGCCAGGTTGCCATCAACGCCATGCTGCCCTACTTTGACAAGGTCTACGGCAATCCCTCTTCCCTGCACTCCGTCGGTCAGGAGGCCAAGGAAGCGCTGGATGCCGCCCGTGCTACCGTAGCCCAGTGCCTTGGCTGCGAGCCGAGAGAGATCATCTTTACCTCCGGCGGCAGCGAGGCCGACAATCAGGCCATTATTTCCGCCGCCCGGTTCGGCGCGAAGAAGGGCAAAAAGCACATCATTTCCACCGCCTTTGAGCATCACGCCGTGCTGCACACCCTGGCGAAGCTGGAAAAAGAGGGCTTCGAGGTCACCTATCTGGATGTACACAATAATCACAACGTCTCCGCCCAGCAGGTGAAGGACGCCATCCGGCCCGACACCTGCCTTGTCACCACCATGTACGCCAACAACGAGATCGGCTCCGTGCTGCCCATTGCCGAAATCGGCGCCATCTGCAAGGAGGCCGGTGTCATCTTCCACACCGATGCCGTTCAGGCCGTTGGTCACCTGCACATCAACGTGAAGGAACAGAACATCGATATGCTGAGCCTGTCCGCCCACAAGTTCCACGGCCCCAAGGGCGTGGGTGCGCTGTATGTCCGCAAGGGCATTCCGCTGGTGAACATCATCGAGGGTGGCGCGCAGGAGCGGGGCAAGCGGGCCGGCACGGAAAACCTGCCCGGCATCTGCGGCATGGCCGCTGCTATGAAGGACGCCTGCGACCACATTGACGAGAATATGCCGAAGGTGGCCGCCATGCGGGACCGGCTCATTGAGGGCCTGTCCAAAATTCCCCACAGCGCCGTCAACGGCGACCTTGTCCACCGTCTGCCCGGCAACGTCAGCTTCTGCTTCGAGGGCATCGAGGGCGAGAGCCTGCTGCTTCTGCTGGACGCCAACGGCGTGTGCGCCTCCTCCGGCTCCGCCTGCACCTCCGGCTCTCTGGACCCCAGCCATGTGCTTCTCGCCATCGGGCGGGTTCACGACGTGGCCCACGGCTCTCTGCGGCTTTCTCTGTGCGAGTACAACACAGAAGAAGAAGTGGATCACATTCTGAAGGTCGTGCCCGAGGTCGTCCAGTATCTGCGGAACATGAGCCCCGTGTGGCGTGACCTGCAGACTGGCAAGCGGCAGTATATTCTGTAATACCCATGGCTCCCCCTTTGGGGGAGTTGTCAGCGAAGCTGACTGAAGGGGTTCGTTTTTTGGTCAGGACACCCCTTCCGCCCCTGCGGGGCACCTTCCCCAAAGGGGAAGGCAAGATTGATTCTATTTTACGACAGGAGATTGAATATTATGGCACTGTATAGCGAAAAAGTTATGGATCACTTCATGCACCCCCGGAATGTTGGCACCATCGACGACGCCGACGGCGTGGGTGAGGTCGGCAACGCCAAGTGCGGCGACATCATGAAGATTTACCTGAAAATTGAAAACGACATCATCGAGGACGTGAAATTCGAGACCTTCGGCTGCGGCTCCGCCATCGCGTCGAGTTCCATGGCTACCGAAATGATCAAGGGCAAGTCCATTCATGAGGCCATGGCTCTGACCAACAAGGCCGTCGCCGAGGCGTTGGACGGTCTGCCTGCCCACAAGCTCCACTGCTCCGTCCTGGCGGAGGAGGCCATCAAAAAGGCGCTACAGGACTACTATGAGCGCAGCGGCATTCCCTACGACGAGAAGGACTTCCCCGACTGCGAGCATTGCGAGCACTGCGAGTAACTCTATGATCGTATCCACAAAGGGGCGCTATGCCCTGCGGGTCATGGTCAGCTTTGCCCAGCGGGGCGGGGAGGAGTACATCCCCCTGAAGGAGATCGCGGAAGCCGAGGGCATTTCCCAGAAGTATCTGGAATCCATTATGACCACCTTGTCCAAGGCCGGGTTCGTGGACGCCGTCCATGGCAAGGGCGGCGGCTACCGCCTCAACCGCCCGCCGGAGGGCTACACCGTGGGCAGCATCCTCAAGCTGACGGAGGGCGGCCTCAGCGCGGTGTCCTGCACCGCCCAGGGGGCGTCCGCCTGCTCCCGGACGGAGTGCTGCCAGGCCAAGCCCATGTGGGATAAGCTGGACAAAATGATCGACGATTTCTTCGAGGGCATCACTCTGGCGGACTTGCTCAATGACAATGTAACAGCATAAGGGAATCTCTGATTAAATCGTCAAGAGCTGGCGGCAGAAGATTTTGTCTCAGCCGAAAGTACTGAAATCGGAGGAATACTGTATGTATTTCCCGGCTTCAGAACTGCACGGATGGGGCAAAAGATTTGACGCCAGCCGCAGACGACTTATTCAGAGATTCCTAAGAAAAACCAGCATGATCTTGCGTCATGCTGGTTTTTTGTCGCAGCCGGGGCAGCAGGCATCTCCCCGTCAGACTTTCGCACGCTTATCCCTGGGGGTTCAGGCGGGTGTAAATGTAGGTGTCCTTCCAAATCGGGCGTCCTGCGTCGTCCCGCCAGAAAAAGACGTTTTGTCTCAAGTGGGCTTCCCGGGTGAAGCCTAACGCCGCCAGCAGCTTCCAGGAATTGCCGTTTTCCGGGTCGCATTCCGCGTAAATCCGGTGAACGCCCCGGGTAAAGGCATCCGCGATGAGCGCTTCGCAGCTCTCCCGGGCGTATCCCTGTCCCCAACAGCTCCGGTTGAACACATAGCCCAGTTCCAGCGACTCAAACTCCCGCTTTCCCAGGTAGACGTTGCCGATCAGCTTGTGATCCGCTTTCCGCTCCACGGCGATCATTTCCTCTGTGGAAATCCGCCAGGCCAGATTGTCCCTGGTTTCCTCCCAGGACATCGGCGGGTAGGGTTCGTACTTCACGACCTCTTCGTCAGACAGGTATTCGTACAGATCCGCAAGATCATCCTCGGCGTACCGTCTCAGGATCAGCCGCTCCGTCTCCAAAATGACCGGTTTCTCCATTGTGTTTCCCCCTGTTTTTACATCTGAAAAATATTACCCAGCACGATGCTCTTGTCCTCCGGCTCCCTGGGGCGGAGAGAATCGTAAACCAGGGCATAGGTGACCTCTACCCGGTTGCGCAGGAAATAATAGATGGCAAAGGTCGCCGCCACATATGCGGCAAAGAAGACAAAGTAGGCCGCCGTACCGGAAATGGGAAGGGAGATCCCAAGGGCGGGGAAAATCAGATCTCCGTAGCATATCACGGAGGCCGCCAGCATCGCGGCGTAAAACCACCACAGGCTCAGATCCAGCTTCAGCAGCTGCACTCGGTGCCCCTTCATCATTTTCCGGCTCTCCCGCAGCGCCGCCACGGCACCGATGCCCGGGCGGTCAATGAGAAGGTAGTCCGCCATCCGGTAGCGGTAGAAAAAGGGCGCGGCAACCGCCAAAAACAGCACGGCGCAGAGAATCAACGCGGGGGTCATGGCGGACATCAGCTGAGCATAGGCGGCGTCATCCAGAGTGATGGAGGTTTCCCCGGCAGCGGCGGCAGCGGTTACCATGGGGGTCAAAAGCTCCATGGCGGAGGAGGCGAGGGGAGACATCAGATAGATCATCATGGCGGCATAAACGCTTGCCATGCCGAGGCCAAAATAGATCAGTCCCCTTAGCAGATTGCACCGAAGCAGAACCCAGAACCGGTCGAAGCCCAGCCGCAGTCCGTTGGGGGAGGCGTACTGTCCCCGGGCTACCCGGAGCATAGTGGAAAGGTATCCCAGATCCAGGCACATCAGAAACAGCGCCTGGGCGACGGGGAGCAGCGTCTGCACCGTGGTGAGCATGGAGCGGGCGCCCATGCCCCCCAGACCCGTCATCTGGTCAATGCGCAGATTCAGACAGTAATTGACGATGGTTACCAGCGCCGTCACGCCCAGGGCGATTGCCGTGTAGAGCAGGACGATTTTCTGCCCTTCCTGGGCATTTCCCAGCCGCTGGGCGGCAAAATCCTTCAGTTGACGGGTATTTCGGATGTCCATAGTTTGTCTCCGTTTCCATAAATTGCATTTTACATTCAGCATTCTGTTGCCTGCCAGATAAGCTGCAATCTGTATTTACCTCAGTTATAAACCAAATCCTGTAAAATAGCAAATAAATTTTTTGTGACAGTGGAAAAACGTCTGGGGCTGTGTTACAATAGGGTAAATATCAATTACCTTTAGGAGGCGTTTCCATGGAGCTTGGAGAAAAGCTGCGTCAGGCGCGCTTAGAGGCGGGGCTGTCCCAGCGGGCGCTGTGCGGGGAGGAGATCACCCGGAATATGCTCTCCCAGATTGAGCACGGCGCCGCCCGGCCATCCATGGGGACGCTTCAATACCTTGCCGCCCGGCTGGGAAAGCCGGTGAGCTATTTTCTGGAGGAAACGGCGGTTTGCTCCCCCAATCAGACGGTGATGGCGGAAGCCAGAAGGCTGTTTGACGGGGGCAGCTACGCAGATGCCCGGCAGGCGCTGTCCGATTACCGCGCCCCGGACGAAGTCTATGACCGGGAGCGGCAGCTGATGGAGATCCTCATTTGCCTGGCGCTTGCGGAGCAGGCCATCGGGGAGGGACGCAAGCCCTATGCCCGGGAGCTGCTGGAGCGCGCGGCGGCGTTGGGCATCGATGCGGCTTATGCCGGAGAGGACTTGGAGCGGCGCAGACGCCTGCTGCTCTGCCACGCCGGGGGCGAAGTTCCCCTTCCCAGCCTGGACGAGGAGCTGCTGATTCGAGCCGAGGCGGCCCTGTCCCGGGGAGAGCCGGAGCGGGCGGGGCATCTGCTGGAGGCGGCGGAGGATCACACTCTGCCCCGCTGGTGCCTGCTCATGGGGCAGGTTTTGCTGGCGCAGAAGCAGTTCGGCGAAGCCGTCCGGTGCTTTCAGGCCGCGGAAGCGGCATACCCGGAGCAGGCGATTCCAAACCTGGAAATCTGCTACCGGGAACTGGGGGATTACAAAAGCGCCTATTTCTGCGCGCTGCGCCAAAAGGAACACAGTCCGTGAAAAACAATCGGGAGGGCGCGTCCTTCGGGGCGTGCCCTCCCACCAATTATTTCTGCTCCTCCCAGAAGGGTTCGGGCTTGGGGCAGGCGCTGCAGTTTCCTTCGCAGCTGCGGGGCTTGAACTGCAGCTCCTGGCTCTTGACGCTCACCGTGGTGCAGGGGGGAATGGAGTGGGTGATAAAGACGTTGGAGCCGATGACGCTGTCCCGCCCGATCACCGTGCCGCCGCCTAAGATGGACGCGCCGGCGTAGATGGTTACGTTGTCCTCAATGGTGGGGTGGCGCTTCTTGCCCCGGAGGCTCTGCCCGCCCCGGGTGGTGAGGGCGCCCAGGGTTACGCCCTGGTAAACCTTCACATGGTCGCCGATCACCGTGGTCTCGCCCACCACGATGCCGGTTCCGTGGTCGATGAAGAAGTATTTCCCGATGGTCGCGCCGGGGTTGATGTCGATGCCGGTGACGCTGTGGGCGTGCTCCGTCATGATTCTCGGCAGCATGGGCACCTTCAGAGTGTACAGCACATGAGCCAGCCGATAGACGGTGATGGCAAAAAGCCCCGGGTAGCAGAAGATAATCTCGTCGATGCTGGACGCCGCCGGGTCGCCGTCGTAGAAGGCCTCCGCGTCGGTCTGGGCAACCGCCCGGATGCCGGGAATCGCCCGGAAGAATTCCAGGCTCAGCTCCTGGGCCTTTTCCTGGGCCTCCTGCTCGGGCATGGCGGCGCGCAGGGCAATGGCAATCTGCTTGTTGAGATTGTACATGACATCCTCAATGAGCATGGACAGGTTGTGCTTGGTGTTGTAGATGCGGTAGGTTTTGTCCCGGGAGGAGCCGGGATAGACAATGCGCAGCAGTTTGCCGATCATATCGATGACCACGGCTTTGTCCGGGTGCTGGAAGGGATCCAGCTTGTCGATGTCCCGTCCGTGGCGGTAGTCCTCCAGAATGCTGTCCACGATGCCCTCAATTTCCTGCTCGATGGGGGTCATAGGTATCCCTCCTTATTTCTACACTCAGTTTAGCATATGCCGGCGGCAAAGTCAATGACAGCTAAAACGGCACAAAAAGAGGACTGCTGCAAAACGAAAGCTTTGCAGCAGTCCTTGCTTTTTTTCAGCAATCAGCCGTTGTTGGCGCGCATCTGAGCGAAGCACTCGCTGCAGTACACGGGCCGATCGGACTTGGGCTGGAAGGGCACCTTGGCCTCGCCACCGCAACGCGCGCAGGTAGCGGTGAAGAACTCACGGGGGCCACGGGTAGCGTTCTTGCGAGCGTCACGGCAAGCCTTGCAGCGCTGGGGCTCGTTCTGGAAGCCGCGCTCCGCGTAGAACTCCTGCTCACCGGCGGTGAACACGAACTCCTTGCCACACTCTTTGCACACTAAAGTCTTGTCTTCGTACATTGGAAAATACCTCTCTTCGGATTGTTGTTGCCCCGTGAAATCCCACCGGATGAATGTTATAACGCAGGGTCGATAGATTAGCGGCATACTCTGCCACAAATCGGATTATACACAAATGGGGTTACTTTGTCAATCCTCTATGAAAAATTTTCCTGCCTTTTTTCCGGGTTTCTGCAACTTTCCGGGTGGGCTTCCCTAAATGGAGAACTGCGCCTGGCCTTCGTAGGGAATGTGCAGGTGCTCGTAGGCCAGGGGCGTGACGCACCGGCCTCTCGGAGTGCGGGTGAGAAAGCCCAGCTGCATGAGATACGGCTCGTAAACGTCCTCCAGGGTGACGGCCTCCTCGCCGATGGTAGCTGCCAGGGTTTCCAAGCCCACGGGGCCGCCGCCGTAGTTCTGAATAATGGCGGTGAGCATCCGGCGGTCAATGTTGTCCAGCCCCAGCTTGTCCACCTCCAGGCGGCGCAGCGCCAGGTCGGCGGCTTCCTTTGTGATGGTGCCGTCGCCCATGACCTCGGCGAAGTCCCGCACCCGGCGTAAAAAACGGTTGGCGATGCGGGGGGTGCCCCGGCTGCGGGAGGCGATTTCCATCGCGCCGTCGGGATCAATGGGCATCCCCAGAATGGTGGCGGAGCGGGTGACGATCTTCGCCAGCTCCTCCGGGGTGTACAGCTCCAGCCGAAGGTTTACGCCAAACCGATCCCGCAGAGGCGCGGAAAGCTGACCGGCTCGGGTGGTCGCGCCGACCAGGGTGAATTTCGGCAGATCCAGGCGGATGGAGTTGGCGCTGGGGCCTTTGCCCACGATGATGTCGATGGCGAAATCCTCCATGGCGGGATAGAGAATCTCCTCCACCACCCGGTTTAAGCGGTGGATTTCGTCGATGAACAGAATGTCCCCGGGGTTCAGGTTGGTCAACAGCGCCGCCAGATCCCCGGGCTTTTCGATGGCGGGGCCGGAGGTGATGCGGATGTTCACGCCCATTTCGTTGGCAATGACCCCTGCCAGGGTGGTTTTGCCAAGCCCCGGAGGGCCGTAGAGCAGGGTGTGATCCAGGGGTTCCCCCCGCCGCCGGGCGGCTTCAATGTAAATGGACAGATTGCCCTTGGCCTTTTCCTGACCGGTGTAATCGGAAAGGAGCTTCGGACGCAGACCGATCTCCCCTGCGTCCTGAGGCGCGAAGGTAGGGGAGACGATGGGGGATGTATCCAGCTCCTGGGAAAATTCCAAACTCATAATCATACCTCCAAAAGGAGTGGTGTGTGGAAAATGCAGAATAAAGGTGTCCGCTTTCATTCAGCATTTAATTGACTTCAGCCCTTCATGACCATCGCCCGCAGGGCGTAGCGAACCAGTTCCTCCGTGCCTGCGTTGGGATCGGCACCCTTGAGGGCGGCAGCGATCTCGGCGGGGGAATAGCCCAGCTCCTGCAGAGCCGCCCGCGCCATGGCGGCGGCACCGCCGGTCTGGGCAGGGGACGCGGCGGGGGTGCCGGCGGAGAAGTCCAGCTCCACGCTGCCGCCGCCAATCTTGTCCTTCAATTCCAAAATGATCCGCTGGGCGATTTTCTTGCCCACCCCCTGAGCGGCGGTGAGCATTTTCTCGTCCCCGGTCATCACAGCCAGGGTAAAATTCTGCGGCCCTCCGGCGGAGAGAATAGCCAGCGCGGCCTTGGGGCCAACGCCGTTGACAGAGGTCAGCAGCTCATAGCACCGCTGCTCCTCCCGGCTGATAAAGCCGTACAGGTCGTAGGCGTCCTCCCGGATGGACTCGGTGATGTACAGCCGGGCGTTCTGGTTCAGTTTCAGCTGTCCGGAGGTGTAGGCGGTGACGCGGCAGGCGTAGCCCACGCCGTTGCAGTCAATGACCGCCAGCCCCGGCTCCAGGACGGCGACCGTGCCGGAAACGTAGTATAGCATAGAAACCTCCACACATAGTAGGGCGGGGTCATGACCCCGCCTATAGGCGATTTTGCGCCTGCGCAAGTAAGGATGTACTCGACCGCGCGTGGCACAGGGCGATGGCAATGGCGTCGGCGGCGTCATCGGGCTTGGGCAGCGCCTGCAGGTGCAGCAGGCGCTTGGTCATGTCCTGCACCTGGTGCTTGGAGGCGTTGCCATAGCCCACCACGGCCTGCTTGACCTGCATGGGCTTGTACTCAAAAATCGGCACCCCCGCCTGATGGACAGCCAGCAGAATGACCCCCCGGCTCTGAGCGACATTGATGCCGGTGGTGACGTTCTGACCGAAAAACAGCTCTTCGATTGCCACCGCCTCGGGCTTCGCGGTGGCAAGCAGCTGGGTCATATCGTTGTAAATGATCTCAAGACGCCAGGGAAAGTCCGAATTGGGGGGTGTGGTGATGGCACCGCAGCCCAGCAAGCAGTACTGCCCCCGCTGGGCGTCCAACAGTCCAAAGCCGGTAATGCCGTAGCCGGGGTCGATTCCCAGAATTTTCATTACAGCTGTCCCCGGGCGAGATTGATAATCTGAGCGATGACCAGCAGAATAAAAATCACAACGCCGATCCTTGCCGCCCAGACCTGCCACGCCGGTCGGGGAACGTAGCCCTTTTCTTCCGGCTGCTCACTTTCGCGGTTTTCTTCCATGGATTTCACCTCTTGCGGTTATCATAACACATTTGTTTCAATTTGCCTACCACTTTTTTTGAAAAGTTGACACGGGTCGCATTTTCTTCCTGTGGATACATGATTTCAGAACTCTGGGAAATACTAGCGCTGAAAAGGCGGTGTAAGTGAAATGGAGGAGTTTTCCTGCAAGACGACGATTTATTCCGGAGCCGGGGCGGTTTCGGCGCTGGCGGAGATGAAAGCGGAGCGGCTGATGCTGGTGACCGACCCGTTTTTCATGAAAAACGGAACGGCACAGCGGGTGGCGCAGACGGCGCGCTGCGCCCAGGTTACAATCTTTGACAAGGTGCAGCCCGACCCCACCGTGGAGCTGGCGGCGGAGGGAACGGCGCGGCTGAAGGAATTCGCCCCGGATCTGCTGGTGGCACTGGGCGGAGGCAGCGCCATGGACTGCGCCAAGGCCATGGCCTATTTCGCCAAGGGGAATTACCGTCTGGTGGCGATTCCCACCACCTCCGGCTCCGGCTCGGAGGTGACGGATTTTGCCATTTTGACCCACAACAAGGTCAAGCACCCCCTGGTGGACAAGCGTCTGCGCCCCGACGCCGCGATTCTGGACAGTGATTTGCTTCAGGAGCTGCCCAAGGGACTGATTGCGGAGACGGGGTTTGACGCTCTGAGCCACGCCGTGGAAGCCTACGTGGCAAAAAACGCGGGGGCTATGACGGATCTGTACGCCCGGGAGGCCTTTAGCAGCGCCTTTGCCGCCCTGCCCGCCTCTTATGCCGGACGCAGGGAGGTGCGTCTTAAGGTGCATCTGGCGGCGACCATGGCGGGCATGGCCTTCACCCAGGCGGGACTGGGGCTGTGCCACGCCATGGCCCACAGTTTGGGCGGTATGTTTCATGTGCCCCATGGGCGGCTGAACGCCATTCTGCTGCCCTCGGTCATCACCTGCAACGCCCACGCGGCGGGGCAAAAGTACGCCGAACTGGCCCGGGCCGCTGGCATGGGAGGCAGCGCGGACACCATTGCCCAGCGGAACCTGAAAAACGGCCTGATCCGGCTGCGGCGGGAGCTGAACCTGCCGGAGACCCTGGCACAGGCGGGGGTCGATCCCCGGGCGGTATGGCGAAACGCGGGGGAGATTGTGAAGGCCACTTTGGCGGACCCCTGCTGCCAGACCAACCCCCTGGCGGTGGAGGATTTTCTGGTGCGACGGATCCTGGAAGAGGTGACCGGGCGTGTCTGAGATCCTCCGCAGCGTAGGGCTGGACGTGGGCACCACCTCCACGCAGATGATCTTCTCGGAGCTGGCGGTGGAAAACAAGGCGTCGGGCTTTGCAGTGCCGGAGATGGAGATCGCGGAAAGGCGCATCCTTTACCGCAGTCCGGTGCATTTTACGCCGCTGCTGGACGAAGACCACGTAGACGCCCCCGCGCTGCGAGACATCGTGGCGGCGGAGTACCGCGCCGCAGGCATTGACCGGAGCAGCGTGGACACCGGCGCCATCATCATCACCGGGGAGACCAGCCGCAAGGAAAACGCCCGGGCGGTACTGGATGCCCTGTCGGACTTTGCCGGAGAGTTCGTGGTGGCTACGGCGGGGCCTGACCTGGAAAGCGTTCTTGCTGCCAAGGGCGCGGGAGCGGTGGACGTTTCCGCCCGAACGGGAAAAACGGTGCTCCACATGGACATCGGCGGCGGCACCAGCAATCTCGCCCTGATGCGGGACGGGAAGATTGAGAGAACCGGCTGCCTGAACGTGGGCGGGCGACTGCTGAAATTTGACGAGGAAGGACGCGTCAGCTATGTTTCCCCGGTGCTGAACGGGCTTTGTGACCTTCAGGTCGGGGACAGAGCCGACCCGGAAACGGTGATGCCGCTTGCCGAAACCCTCACCCATGCGCTGGAAATGGCGGCGGGACTGCGGGAGCCGACGCCTCTGCTGGAGCGCCTGACCACCCGGGAGGCGGGGGCTTTCCCGCCCTGCCGGGAGGAGAATCTGACGATTTCCTTCTCCGGCGGCGTGGCGGACTGCATCGAAAACAGGCATCCCTGGCTGAAATTCGGGGATCTGGGACCGGTGCTGGGACAGGCCATTCGGGATAGCCGCCTGTGCCGGGGAGACTATATGCTGGGCAGGGAGACCATCCGCGCCACAGTCATCGGCGCGGGATGCCACAGCGCCCAGCTCTCCGGGAGCACGGTGTTTTATCAGAACGTCCCCTTCCCCTTGAAAAATGTCCCGGTGGCGCACCTTGCCGATCTGTCCGGGGAGACAATCCGCCGGGCGCTGAAAACCCGGGGATCTGGCGCGGTGCTGGCCTTCGCCGGTCAGAAAGCCCCGGACTACCGGGCGGTGGCGTCTATGGCGGAAATCTTGTCGGAGAGCACGGGCGGAACAGTTCGCATCTGCCTGGAGGCGGACATGGCAAAGGCTCTGGGGCAGGCGTTAGCCCTGCGCCTTGGCACTCGGGCGGAAATCCTGTGCATCGACCGGGTGCGGGTGCCGGAGGGGAGCTACCTGGATGTGGGCGCGCCGGTAGGCCCGGCGCTGCCGGTGGTGGTAAAAACCCTGGTGCTGGGCGGGGATGCCCCCGCGGGCAATGCGTGCACAGGTGGCTTATGATCGTTACGCCATTGGGCACGCTCGATTCGTTACGGCTTCGAAAGTCCTCCCCTCAGGGAAGGCGTCAGCCCAAAGAGCCGACGGATAAGGGAATACCAGTATCCGGTTTTGAGGGAACGTTCCGGCATTTTGAACAACGGATTGGAGAAGAACATGAACAAACAGGAACTTTCCGCCATGGTGGCGGAGATCTTAAACGGCATGGAGCATGAGCCGCTGGCGAAAGGCGGGGACTACCGCCCCACCGCGCCCCAGCCGGAGAAAGCGCCCACGTCCTATGGGGATGGGGACTTTGTCCCAGACGTGACGGCACTGGATCTGCGGAAGCTCTATCTGGTGGAGAACGGGGAAAACGAGGAGAAATTCCGGAAGATGAAGGAGAAAACCCCGGCGCGGCTGGGCTGCGGACGGGCAGGGGCGCGGTATAAGACTCTGACCATGCTCCGCTTCCGGGCGGATCACGCGGCGGCTCAGGACGCGGTCTTTTCTCAGGTGCCCGAGGACTTCGCCGCTCAAAACGGCATGGTGGAGGTGCAGACCCGGTGCCGCAGCAAGGACGAGTATCTCACCCGCCCGGATCTGGGAAGGTGCTTTGACGAGGAAAACCAGCGCAAAATCCGCGCTGCCATCCCCGGTACGCCCCGGGTACAGATCGTGGTGGGGGACGGGCTCAGTTCCGCCGCCATCACCGCCAACGCCATGGACTGTCTCGCCGCCATCCGGGACGGGTTGAAGCTCCGGGGCATCGATCCCGGCACGCCGATTTTCGTCCGTTACTGCCGGGTGGGCGCGGGGGACGCCATCGGGGATGTGACGGGCTGCGAGCTGGTGTGTATGCTGGTGGGAGAGCGACCGGGACTGGTGACGGATAAGAGTATGTCCGCATATCTCACCTATCAGCCCCGCACCGGCGTCTCCGAATCCGCCCGGACGGTGGTGTCCAACATCCACGCCCAGGGCACCCCGGCGGTGGAGGCCGGAGCCCACATTGCCGGGCTGATCGAGACGATTCTGAAGAAAAAAGTCTCCGGCGTGGGACTGCATCTGGAGGCGGGGGCATGATCCCGGTCAAAATTCTGGCGGTGCGGTATCTGGCGAACGCTTCCCCGGCGCTGTGCCGACAGCTGGGGGCACCGGAGGGGTATCCGTCCCTGGGTCTGCTGACCACGGACTGCGACGACGCTACCTACATTGCCCTGGACGCGGCGACGAAGGCTGCCGAGGTACAGGTGGCTTACGCCCGCAGCTTCTACGCCGGTGCCGCCAACGCCTCCACCCCCAATGCCGGGGAGGTCATCGGCATTCTGGCGGCTCAGACCCCGGGGGCGGTGAGAAGCGGCATGGAGGCGGCGCTGGCGGAGCTGAGCCGGGTGGGCTTCCGGGACACGGGAGGCGTACCCTGCCTTGCTCACACGGTGAGCAGTGTAGGTTCCTTCCTGGCAAAGGAAGCGGGCATCCGCCCGGGGGAGGCGTTGGCCTACCTTATCGCCCCGCCTCTGGAGGCAATGTACGCCATGGATGGGGCGCTGAAAGCAGCGGACGTGACGTTATGTAAACTCTATGCGCCCCCCAGCGAGACCAACTTCGGCGGCGGGCTGCTCACCGGAACCCAGAGCGCCTGCGACGCCGCCTGCGCGGCCTTCGCAGAAGCGGTGGCAGAAGTGGCGGCACAGCCGGTGGAGCGGTAAACGGCAGTTTGGCAAAAGCCTTCCCCTCCGGGGAAGGTGGCTCGCCGTAAGGCGAGACGGATGAGGGGATACCGAGGCACGAATTCGCCGAAACGCCCAGGGCTTTTGAGGCGCAGTACCGCCCCTCATCAGTCAAAAATCAAAGATTTTTGCCAGCGGACATTATGGTATGATTGCCCCCGGCAATCATA
>JAQXPK010000096.1 GCA_029100605.1 Bacillota bacterium
TTTAATTCTTTCCGGCCTGAATTGCGCCAGAATGCGTTATCTTCCTTGCTGGGCGGAAAGCCCAGCGGCGTCATCTGCCTTTTCTGGCACAATTCATTCTCGGAAAGCTTTTAAAGCTTTCAATCAAGAATTAGTATGAGAAGTATTTTCGACCAGGTACACGCCCCGGCCGAAAATGATTTTCATTCTATTTGCCGCTGACATGGCAAACTCTGCGAGGCTTTTTTGGTAAGCTGACCGCCCTGGCTTCCATGGAAGTCAGGGCGTTGTTTGTTGGTTATCTTTGGCTCAGCACAGCTTCGCGCCGGCGGGGATGTCGTCGCTGAGTATGACCAGGTTCAGCTTTTCCTCGCCCTTCTCGGTGTGGACGGCGGACAGGAGCATACCGTTGCTCTGCTTGCCCATCATCTTCCGGGGCGGCAGATTGGTGATAGCGACCAGGGTCTTGCCCACCAGCTCCTCGGGCTTGTAGTATTTGGCAATGCCGGAGAGAATCTGCCGGTCGGTGCCGGTGCCATCGTCCAGGGTGAACATAAGCAGCTTTTCGCTCTTCTTCACGCTCTGGCAGTCCTTAACCTTCACAGCCCGGAGATCGGACTTGCAGAAGGTGTCGAAATCCACCTTCTCTTCGGCATAGGGCTGGATTTCCAGAGCCGGAACGGCGGGCTTGTTCAGCTCCTCCAGAGCAGCCAGCTCCTTGTCCATATCGATTCTGGGGAACAGAGCCGGGCCAGCCACGGTCGCCACATCGGCAGGCAGGACGCCGAATCCGGTCAGGCTGTCCCAATCCATCCGGGCGCCGCCCAGTCGCTTGGCAATCTCCGCTGCGGTATCGGGCATGAAGGGCGTCAGCAGACCGCCGCAGACCCGGATGGTCTCCAGCAGGTTGTACAGTACCCGAGCCAGACGAGGCTTGGATTCCTCGCTCTTTGCCAGAACCCAGGGAGCGTTTTCGTCAATATACTTGTTGGCCCGGGAGATGACCTTGAACACCTCTGCCAGGGCGTTCTGGAAGGCAAACTTTTCCATCTGCTCTTCGTATTTATCCCGCAGGGAGGATACCATAGCGATGAGCTCGGCGTCCTTTTCCTCGTCCGCCGTCTGGGCTGCGGGCAGACGCTCGCCGAAATACTTCTGCGCCATGGCGACGGTGCGGGAAACCAGGTTGCCCAGATCGTTGGCAAGATCCACGTTGATGGTGTTGATCAGTGCCTCGTTGGAGAAATTGCCGTCGGAGCCGAAGGGGAAGGTGCGCAGCAGGAAGAACCGCAGAGCGTCCACACCGAAGTGCTCCGCCAGCACATAGGGATCCACCACGTTGCCCTTGGACTTGCTCATCTTGCCGCCGTCCAGCAGCAGCCAGCCGTGACCGTAGACCTTCTTGGGCAGGGGCAGGTTCAGGCTCATGAGCATGGCGGGCCAGATGATGGAGTGGAACCGGACAATCTCCTTGCCCACAAAGTGGACATCGGCGGGCCAGAAGGCCTCCAGATCGTCATACCTGTCGTTCTCAAAGCCCAGGGCGGTCATGTAGTTGAACAGTGCGTCAATCCACACGTACACCACGTGCCCCGGGTCAAAATCCACCGGAATACCCCAGGTGAAGCTGGTGCGGGAGACGCAAAGATCCTCCAGACCGGGCTTGATGAAGTTGTTAATCATCTCATTGACCCGGCTGCGGGGCTCCAGAAAATCGGTGTTTTCCAGCAGATCCCGCACCCGGTCGGCGTACTTGCTCAGGCGGAAGAAGTAGGCTTCCTCCTCCGCGTCCTGCACCTCGCCGCCGCAGTCGGGGCACTTGCCGTCCTTCAGCTGGCTCTCCGTCCAGAAGGACTCGCAGGGCTTGCAGTATTTGCCCTTGTAGACGCCCTTGTAGATGTCGCCGTTGTCGTACATCTTTTTGAAGATCTTCTGGATAGCGGCAACGTGGTAGTCGTCGGTGGTGCGAATAAACCGGTCGTAGGAAATGTTCATCAGCTTCCACAGGTCCTTGACGCCTCCGGGGCCCTCCACGATGTTGTCCACGAACTGCTTGGGGGTGACGCCGGCGGCCTTGGCCTTGTCCTCGATCTTCTGACCGTGCTCGTCGGTTCCGGTGAGGAACATGACATTGTAGCCCTGCAGCCGCTTGTAACGAGCCATGGTGTCGGTGGCTACGGTGCAGTAGGCGTGGCCGATGTGGAGCTTGGCGGAAGGATAATAGATGGGGGTGGTAATATAGAAATTACCCTTGCATTTTTCGCACATGATAGATCCTCCTGAATGAAAAATCGCCCTGGGCTAACCCAAGGGCGACAGAATTGACGCGGTACCACCTTGTTTCGCAGCAGACGCTGCCTCAAGACGCGGTAACGGGCGCACCCGGAGCCGCCTGAATATCGGCGGTTCAGCTCCAAGACCATGTTCCGCTGCCCTCGCCGTACCCCCTTCCACCTGCCGGGGCTCTCTGAACGGGAGAAATAGCGTACTCTTCTCTTCTCAGCTTTTGCCTGTTGTGTCCGTTATTATACCCCGAAAATGAAGGATTTGTCAACACCCAAATCACACGTTGGGCAGCTCCCCCCGGGAAAAGCGCAGAAAATAATATGTGCATATCGGCTTAACTCAGCAAACCGGCAAGTTGCAGTTTATCTGGCACCCGTTTCGTAGGGCTTATGTCATGACCCCGCCCTACGGAGGGCTTACGCCAAATTCCTATTTGTTGGACAGCTGAGTAAAACCGATAAGCACTAAATAATAAATCCGAACCCTTCCTCAATCAGGAAAACGTTCGGATTTATCTCTCATGGTGACCCGTACGGGAATCGAACCCATGTTACCGCCGTGAAAGGGCGGTGTCTTAACCGCTTGACCAACGGGCCTGGTAGCGGCAATCTGATTCGAACAGATGACATACCGGGTATGAACCGGCTACTCTACCAACT
>JAQXPK010000097.1 GCA_029100605.1 Bacillota bacterium
CAATACAGAGGATCAGGCTGACTGCCATGCCCAGGATACTTGCCGTTGAAACAGTGTTCATATCATCTTTCCTTCCTTATTTACCGGTTTTCGCAACCAGTGTTTCATAGAGAGATCGGGTGTCGGCTTCGCTGTCGCCGCTGAGCACCAGGGCTTTTCCTTTCCGCTTGAGAACCACACAGCTTTCCGGCTTGTAGTAGGTGTAGCGGGTATAGGCACCGAATTCCTGATTTTCAAAGGTGCCCAGAAGCAGCCGGAAGCTGCCCACACCGAAGGTACGGGTGCCCGCGACATTGCCCTGCCGGTATTCGATGGAATCAATATCCGCGTATTTCACGGTGAGATCATCGTAGTAGGAGGCCTCGATGGTGAAGCTGTCGCCGCCGAAGCGGTATTCGATCTTTCCGGTGAACAGCATAACCGCCACAAAGATCAGAACCACCGCCCCAGAAACCAGCAATCCGATCCAGAGCTTCTTCGCAGCCGGGCTGGCAGGATTCTTCGCCGGATCAGAGGCGTTCTCCCCAGGGTGCCCGCGGTAATAGCGGTAGGAATACACGATGGGTACAATCGCCAGGGTGAATACAGCAATGATGGTGACGATCATACCCGGTGTCTCCGGCAGCAGGGCGGCAAGCACCATGGCCGCGCCGCCGATGACCCACACCTTGCCGCCGAAGCGGTGGGTGGCGGTCCAGTTTTCTTCACTGCCCAACGTCCAGGGAACCCGGATGCCCACGGTGTAGTTGGGGCGGCATTTGGGAAAGTAGTTGCCGATGGCAATGAACATAACCCCAAGCCCTGCCGGGAGCAGCCGCCAGACCCGGAATTCCCACCCCAGCGCCAGGGCAAAGGTCATGCCGCTGATCAGAAGGGACGTGCAGGGAACCAGCCAGAAGACCAGATTCACAATTTTCCCGCCCTGATTTCGGTTTTTGGGGTCATGAAATATCAAAAAGAGCACCAGATAATGGACTGCCAGCATTGCCAGGGGCGAAAAGAAAACGGCAAACGCCTTGAATGACCAGCCGTCCGGTTCTCCGTCCGCGCCCCAGTGGGTGGCCAACACCTCGGGCAGACGATTCCACAGGAGCAGACCTACCAGGATGGGCAGCAGGGTAAGCAGGGAAGAGACGACGAGCTTTCCTTTATGTTCCTCCCACATGGATGTCACTTCCTTTCAGATCGGTGAGCCAGAGCATAATCTCCTCCAGCACCGAGGTGTTCAGCGTATAAAAAATAAACTTCCCCTCCCGGGTGTCGGAAATCAGGTCGGCCTCCTTTAGGACGGACAAATGCCGGGACACGGCGGCAGGGGTGATGTCAAAATGGTCGGCGATTTCCCCGGCGGACAGTCTGCCGGCCTTGAGCAGATTCAGAATTTCCCGCCGGGTGGGGTCGGACAGCGCCTTCAACGTCTGCTGCAGCGCCATGGCGCTCCCTCCTTTAACAATTAACTAAATTGTTAAATGTATGATACCACAGACAAACTCCCCTGTCAAGGGGAAAGACCCTGACAGGGGAGGGAAAATCACGCTTTTTGAAAAATCAGCTCGTCATACCCGGTTTGATCGTCCTGCTCCACGCCGAAGGCCACGCCGGGCAGCTCCCCGATGACCAGCTCACAGGTGGTGTTGACGATGCATCCGGGGCATAAGTGACCGCCCAGAGTGGAAAGATCCTCCCGGGACAGGGCAATGTGCAGATGGCAGCGCTGGGCGCTGACGGTACCGTTGAGGCTGACGGTCTCGCAGTGTTCGCCAATGGCGCGGACAGTCACGCCGCTGGCGTCCCGGACTTTGGCCTGGGAGACACAGCCTACGGCGCTGAGCACCACACCCGCCCGGATGTTCTTTTCCCGGGCGAGCGCCCGGATGGACAACAGCAGATCGTCCCCCCGGTGGAGGCGGACGCAGTGAAAGGTCATACTGCCGGAGGCGGAAAGAATGGCGTCCATCATACATCCTCCCGGTAGGTGACCAGTTCCTGCAGCGCCTTGCGCTTTTTGGGGCGGAGGGGATCGTCGGGCTTCGCGTAGCCCAAAGCGATCACCAGGCGAACCGGTTTGCTAAGGCCGCAGGCCGCCCGGACTTTGGCGTCGTCCAGCCAGCCCAGAATGCAGCTGCCAAGCCCCTGGGCGGCTGCCTCCGCCGTGAGATAAGCGGCGGCAATGCCAATGTCAATGGAACGGTAGTCGATTTTTTTCAGCTTTGCCCCCAGAGCGGCAGACTTGGCGTAGGGTTCCTCGGATACCACAATGAGAACGGGAGCCTGGGCGGCGAATTTGTTCATCCCCATACCGCTCACACCGGCGGCTACCGCTTTGGCGGCCTGCCCCCGGCAGACGGTGAAGTGGTAGCTCTGCCCGTTGCAGGCGGAGGGAGCCAGCCGGGCGGCGGCGAGCACGGCATCCAGCTTTTCCTGCTCCACGGGGCGGGTCTCGTCGTAGCTGCGGCAGGATTGCCGGGCGTTGGCGATTTCCAGAAAATCCATATGGAAAGCCTCCTTTTTCAGATCTTCCGGATCCGGCCCTCGGCTCTCGGCTTGGGCGCGGGTTCCTCGGCGGCATAGCCCAGGATGCAGCAGCCGATGCCCCGGTAGTTTTCAGGAACGCTCCACTGCTTCAGAAGCGCCTTGCCCTCCGGGGTGTCGAACATCTCCCGGGCGCGGTTGATCCAGCAGCTGCCCAGGTTCAGGGCGTGGGCGGCGTTCAGAAGGTTGCCCAGCATCAGGCTTCCGTCCTCCACCCAGGTGGGGATGCCGGGATCCGCCAGCACCACGATGACGCAGGGCGCGCCATAGAAGGGGTCGGCGTCCGCGCCCATGACGGCGGCGTTCATGGCGGAGAGCTGATCCCTGGTTTGCCTGTCCCGGACGGCGACCAGAATGGGCTTCTGGTTGTTTCTCGCTGTGGGTGCGTAGAGACCGGCTTCCAGCACGGCGTCCAAAAGCTCGTCGGGCACCTGCCGGGACTGATAACGGCGGATACTGCGGCGAGTCAACAAAGTATCATACATGGAAAATACCTCCTTTTTGCCTACTATACCACAGCCGCCGGGAAAATGCAAAGGAAAAGCGGATGCTGGATCGCATCCGCTTGAGAGAAACCTTCCCGAAACCAAGTGGGGGAACGGCCGCTGGCATTATGCCCCGTACTTCCGGTTCAGGCGCTCGCACATGACGATCATGACCATGTGGATCACCGCCAG
>JAQXPK010000098.1 GCA_029100605.1 Bacillota bacterium
CTGTCTAAGCTCCCCCAGGGCTATTCCGTTCCCGAAGGCCGCACGAAGCCCTGGGGCACCTGCCACGCGGTTTGCTGCGCCCTGGAGGAGATCGGAAACGCACCCTTTGCGGTGATCAACGCCGATGATTACTCCGGCTAGGCCGCCTTCCGGGAGATCTACAACTATCTGAGCACCCACGGCGACGACGACAAGTACCGCTATTGTATGGTGGGCTATGAGCTGGGCAAAACCGTCACGGAGCACGGCAGCGTCGCCCGGGGCGTCTGCATCACCGACGGCAAGGGTCATCTCACCGGCATTGACGAGCGTACCCGCATCGAGACCTACCCCGGCGGCATTCACTACACCGAGGACGGGGAAAGCTGGGTTGACCTGGCGCCGGAAACCACCGTGTCCATGAACTTCTGGGGCTATACCCCCAGCTTCCTGCAGGAGCTGGAAGCCCGGTTCCCGGCGTTTCTGGACAAGGCTCTGGCAGAGAATCCCATCAAGGGCGAATTCTACCTGCCTCTGGCGGTGGAGCAGCTGATCGAGGAGAAGAAAGCCACGGTCAAGGTGCTGACCTCCCCGGACAAGTGGTACGGCGTGACCTACGCCGCCGACAAACCCACAGTGGTCGCCGCCCTGCGCCGCATGACCGACGAGGGCAAATACCCCGACGGGCTGTGGAAGTAAATGCGAAATGAAGAAACCGCACTCCGGTCTTTTGACTGGAGTGCGGCTCTTTTATTCTGCATTTTTACTTCGCGCCCATGAGGATTTTGGCAAGCTCGGAATTGCCGTCCAGGATAACGGTCTTTTCGTCGCCGTTGAGGCTGGCCTTCAGGGCGTCCAGAGCCAGGGAGAACTCATAGAATTCCTTCTTGTCCTGGGTGTCGTAGGCCTCCGCCAGCAGGCGCATATACTCCTGCTCGCCCTCGGCCTCCAGCTTGGCAGCGGAGGCTTCCGCGTCGGAAACGATGATGTTCACCTGCTTGTCCACATCGTTGCGGATGATGGAAGCCTCGTAGTTGCCGTCGGCGGTGTACTTCTCCGCCATCTGGTTCCGCTCGGAGATCATCCGACCGTAGACCGCGTTCAGGTTGCTCTCCGGCAGGTCAAACTGCTTGATCTTCACATCCTCCACATGGATGCCGTAGGATTTGGCGGCAGCATCCACCTTCTGGGCGATGCCCTCGTAGATGGCGTTGCGCTCCGCGCCGTTGTTCATGTTGATAATGTCCGCCTGAGCCAGGGTGCCCATGCCGGTTTTCAGCACGCTGTAGGTGATGGCGTCCAGCCGTTCCTCCGCCTTGGCGGTGGAGCCCAGGGTCTGATAGAACAGCTTCGGCTCGGAGATATTCCACAGAATGTAGCAGTCCACGGTCATATTCTGCTTGTCGGAGGTGAGCACCTCAGAGGGCGGAATGTCGTAGAGCTGGGTAGCCTTGGTGAAATACTTCACGCTGTCGATAAAGGGCACCTTAAAGTGCAGACCCGCCTGGTCGGTGGTGTCGATGATCTTGGAAAACCGCACGGTGCAGGCGTACTCGTCCTCCCGGACGGTGAAGGCGGAGCTGAAAACCAGAGCGGCAAGCAGCACCAGCACCACGATCAAAATGACCTTTTTCTTCATTGTTCGTTACCTCCCTCGGTTTCCACCAGAGACTCCAGCGGCAGCAGCATCTGCACGTCGCTGCCCTCAGCGGCAGTGTTGATGTACAGCTTCACGCCAGGCAGCACCTCAGAGATGGCCTCGTAGTACATTCTGGTGCGGGTGATGGCGGGATTCTGGGCATACTCCTCGTACATGGCCTCAAACATGGCAACCTTCTCAACGGCCTCGTTGATGCGCTTCTGCTTCAGATACTCCGCGTTCTGAATCTTCTTGTCCGCCTGAGCCTCTGCCTGAGGCAGTTGGGCGTTCTTGTAGGCCTTGGCGTCGTTGATCACGGTCTCGGCCTGCTGCTTGGCGGTTTCCACCGCCTTGAAGGCCTCGATAACCTCCTGCGTGGGCGGTTCGGCGTCCTGAATCTTCACGTCCACCAGGGTCAGGCCGATGTCGTACTCCTTCAGGATCTCCGTGACCAGCTCTTTGACCTGCATCTGGATGTTCTCCTTGCCATCGGTCAGAACGGCGTCCACGCTGGAGGAGCCCACCACGTTGCGGATCTGGCTCTGGATCAGGTTGCGCAGAATCAGCTCCGGATCGTTGGAGGAGTACAGGTACTGCACCGGATCGGAGATCTTGTACTCCACAAAGAAATCCACGTTGACGATGTTGTAGTCGCCGGTGATCATGGTGCTCTCCCGGTCATTGACCTCGTAGCTGCTTCCGGAGCTGGCGTAGCCCAGCTCGATTTTCTGGTAGACGTTCACGTCCACCTTGTCCACCTGCTGAATGCCGAAGGGCAGCTTGAAGTGGACGCCGGCATCGGTAACATCCGTCACCTTGCCGAAGGTGGTGACCACCGCCTGCTGCTTGTCGTCCACGGTGTAGAAGCAGGTGCCAGCCAGGGTCAGCAGGATCAGCGCCAGCGCCACCACGAGGATGGTGCGTCCGACCCGCTTGAAGTTCGGCTTTTTCTTGGGCTGCTGGGGCTGGTTTCCGGGCCAGCTGTAGGTTCCGTTTTCATCCATTGGTTTGTTCTCCTTTTCAAATTATTGTCAACTCGGACAGCATTTGCTCCGTTTCGGCCTTCAGGCGACCGGTCATCCAGGCGGTAAGCATGATCTTCAGCACCTTCCCCAGCTTCTCCCTTGCCCCGGGAACCGGTTCGTGATAGCTGAGCGTCACCTCATCCAGGGCGCTGTCCCAGGTCTCGCTGCCGCCGAAATACCGCGCCCGGGCTGCCAGCCGGACGAAGAAGAAGTACAGCAGGGTGTCGTCGATGAGGTCGTCGCTTTCATCGGTGAGGCTGCCGTTGAGGTAGGAAATCAGCTGGCAGCTCTGCTCCAGGGTCAGCGCCCCCTTGAGCAGATTGATGTTCAGAATGCGGCAGACCTGCTCCATATCGTAGCGTTTGCCCCTGGGCGGCGCGAGATAGCCCCGCTTGACCCAGTTCTGGACGGTGTGGGGCTCCAGCCCGGAGATGCTGGCCACCTGGCTCAGGGTCAGCCCGCCCGCGAGAAACAGCGCCTGGAACACCTCATCCACCCTGCCGGCGTCCTCCCGTTCCCCGCTCAGGGTCGTTCCGGGAATCGTCCACTGCATTTGCCTTCCCTCCTTTCTTTGATGCTATGATTCTATCATATGGTCACTTGATTGTCAAGTATAATCTATAGACCCTATTGTAAACAGTTTGTGAACCGAAAAATCCCCTTGACAAACCGCCTCCGGCGTGCTAGAATAGCCGGGTAATAAAGAAGGCTGAACATCCGCCTCACCGTCAGCAGACGCGAAACGGTTCATATCCGTCCTCTTCGCAAGAACGGGACGTGGTTTGTGCGGATGCTTTGGCGTCCGCTTTTTTGTTTGTTATGGAGGTGCTTACCATCGCAAAGTTAGATCATCAGCTCAACGAGGAAATCCGGGATAAGGAGATCCGGCTCATCGGCGCCGACGGTGCGCAGCTGGGTATCATGTCCGCCGCTCAGGCCAATGCCCTGGCGGAAGAACAGGGCATGGATCTGGTGAAGATCTCTCCCAACGCCACCCCTCCCGTCTGCAAGATCATGGATTATTCCAAATTCTGCTTCGACCAGAAGAAGCGGGAGAAGGAAGCCAAGAAGAACCAGCGGGTGGTGGAGATCAAGGAAATCCGCATGAGCCCCAGCATTGACACCAACGACTTCAACACCAAGGTCAAGTCCGCCCAGAAATTCCTGAGCGACGGCAACCGGGTGAAGGTCAGTGTCCGCTTCCGCGGTCGGGAAATGGCCCACACCAACCTAGGTGAGAAGCTGCTTCTGGACTTCGCGGCGAGCTGTGCTGAGATCGCCAACATGGAGAAGAATCCCAAGCTGGACGGTCGCTTCATGGCGATGTTCCTGACCCCCAAGAACAGCAAATAAGACTACAAACGATTACGGAAGGAGAACCTACCTATGCCCAAGCTGAAATCCCACAGCGGTGCGAAGAAGAGATTCAACCTGACCGCCAGCGGTAAGGTGAAAAGAGCCCGCGCCTACAAGAGCCACATTCTGACCAAGAAGACTACCAAGCGTACCCGCCGTCTGCGTACGACCGCTTATGCCGATATGACCAATGTGGACGCAATCAAGAAAATGATTCCCTACAAGTAAGGCAGAAGGAGGATACGAACAATGGCTAGAGTAAAAGGCGCGATGATGACGCGCAAGAGAAGAAACGCAACCTTGAAGCTGGCGAAGGGCTACTGGGGCTCCAAATCCAAGCACTTCAAGATGGCCAAGCAGCAGGTCATGAAGTCCGGCAACTACGCTTTCGCTGGCCGCAAGCAGAAGAAACGTGATTACCGCCGTCTGTGGATCACCCGTATCAGCGCCGCTGTCGCGCCCTACGGCATGAACTACTCCACCTTCATGAACGGTGTCAAGAAGGCCGGCATCGAGATGAACCGCAAGAGCCTGTCCGAGATGGCAATTCAGGACAGCGCCGCGTTCGCCGCTGTCGTTGACAAGGCCAAGGCCGCTCTGAACTAAGGCAGCACCGCACAATGGGAGCTGCCCTAAGGTAAGCATGGAAGTCCCTGCCAGGTCTGGCAGGGACTTTTCCATTATGCAGATCAGCTTAACGCAGCTGTTAGGAAAATTGGAATCTGACGCACCAAAGCCTTCCCCTTGAGGGGAAGGTGGCTCGCCGTCCGGCGAGACGGATGAGGTGTCGCCGCTGTAGCGGCGTTACCCTGTCCCAATTCGCCGAAACATTTCCCTTTTCATACACGGGTACTGCACACCTCATCAGTCAAAAATCAAAGATTTTTGACAGCTTCCCCTCCAGGGGAAGCCTTGAGCGCTACGCGATAAACTGTAATTTTCCGCCCTGTAACGAACCGAGCGGTGCCCAATGGCGTGACGATAAAAGACTGCCTGAGCACGCATTGTCAGCGGCGACTCGCCGCCGAATTCCAATTTACCCCTTTGCTGCGTTATCCCGATAAGCACATTTTCCGTTTTTCGCATTGAAAGGAGGCAGTGTATGGAACCGTCAGAAAAGCCGGGGTTTGTCATCCGGGAGGCGCAGCCGGCAGACTTCGCCGGGGTTCAGGTTCTGGAGGATCTGGATTTCTCCGTTCACGCGAAAGCCCGGCCAGACTACTTCCGGGAAGCGCCGGTCAGCTACCCCCAGTCAGAATTCGAGGAGCTGCTCTCCAAGCCCTGCCCCCTTGCCCTGGTGGCAGAGGCCAAGGACGAGCTTGTGGGGCTGTGCTTTGGGTTCGTGACTGATCATCCGGGGGATGCCTTTTGCAAGCCCCGGCGGTTTGCTCTGATTCAAGATCTGGTCGTCCTGCCCCAATATCGGGGCAGAGGCATCGCCTCGGCGCTGCTGAACGCCGCCCGGCAGCGGGCCGTTCAGGCCGGTGCGGTGAGTCTGGAGCTGTGCGTCTGGGAATTCAACGACGGTGCCCGGGCGCTCTACGAAAAACTGGGAATGCGAGTGCAGTATTCCCGCATGGAAATGAACTTGACCTGACATCCCCCGGAGGAGGTGCCCCATGGAACTGAAACTGACCGCGCCCCGTGCCGGGCGGCTGTCGTCCCTGCTGCTGCGGGAGCTGAAGCTCTCCACCGGTCTGATGAACCGCCTGAAATGGGGCGACGGCATCCGGGTCAACGGCGTTCCCCGGCACACGGGCTATCCCGTGCAGCCGGGAGACGTGATCACCGTCCGCCTGGAGGAGCCGGAACCGGAATACCCCGCCGAGAACGGTGACCTGACGGTACTGTACGAGGACGAGGGCATTCTGGTGGTGGACAAGCCCGCCGGGATGCTCATTCACCCCTCCCGGTCGAAAAATGACGGCACCCTTGCCAATCTGGTGGCAGGCTACTACCGGAAAACCGGGCAGCAATCCGCCTTTCACCCTGTGACCCGGCTGGATCGGGACACCTTTGGCATCGTTCTGCTGGCAAAAAACGCCCACTTGCACGCTCTCTTGCAGGAAACGGCGGTGCGCAAAACCTACCACGCCCTGACCTTCGGCGGCCCGGAGGCGGAGGAAGGCGTAATCGACGCCCCCATCGCCCGGCTGCCCCTGCCCAGCCTGCTGCGGCAGGTCAGCCCGGAGGGAAAGCCCTCGGTGACGGAATACCGGGTGCTTCGCCGGGATGGGGAAATCTGCAAGCTGGCGCTCCACCCGGTGACGGGGCGCACCCACCAGCTGCGGGTACACTGCTCTTACATGGGCTTCCCGATTCTAGGCGATCCGCAGTATGGAAGCCCCCAATCCCAGGCTTTTTCCGCCGGGCTGGGGCTGTCCTACCAAATGCTCTGCGCGAAACGGCTGGAATTTCTTCACCCCCTCACCGGGAAAACACTGACACTGGAATCCCGCATGGACGCGGAGATTCCTCATAGAAAGGGCTGACCGCTAGTGCAATATCGTGAAATGGTGCAAATCAAGAATGGGCGTTCCTGCCTCCTGCGCAATGCCACAGAGGCCGACGGTGAGGAGGTCTACCGGTTCTTCCACCTGACCCATGGACAGACGGACTTTCTCCTGGCCTATCCCGACGAAAACAGCTTCGATGTGCCGGAAGAGCGGCAATTTCTGGCAAGCCGGGAGGCCAGCGCCAATGCCGTCATGCTCTGCGCCTATGTGGGTGGGGTTTTGGCAGGGACTGCCAGCGTGGAGCCTTTGGGCGGTAAAATCAAAATCCGCCACCGCGCCGAATTCGGCATCACGGTGGAGAAGTCCTTCCAGGGTCAGGGCATCGGCAGAGCGCTGATGAACGCCTGTATCGAATGTGCGAGACAGGCAGGCTTTCTCCAGCTGGAGCTGGACGCCGTCGCCGATAACGTCCCGGCGCTGACCCTTTACAAAAGCGTGGGCTTTCAGGAGTATGGTCGAAACCCCCGGGGCTTCCGCACCCGGGGCGGCCGCTGGCAGACGCTGGTGCTCATGCGTCTGGAATTGGACAGTTGATACTAAATACCCATGCCACATAACATAGCGCCACCAGGAATAAAACCTGGTACTGGAATTGGCACGCATTGCCCGCGGGGGCGTTCCCGCTCTAGGGAACCTCTGAATGAATCGGCAAGCGCTGGTGACGAGGGATTTTGGCTCAGCCGAAAGTACAGAAATTGTGGGAATACTTTGTGTATTTCCCAATTTCAGTACGGAACGGATGGGGCAAAAGACCCGTCATCCAGCCGCAGCTCAGCCGCAGCTCATTTATTCAGAGGTTCCCTAGTAGCTCAGGCCAAAGTTCAACTCGTAGTAGTTCCCGGCGGCATCGCGGTAGGCGTAGGCCTTGCCGTTTTCGTCCTTCAGGGAATCGGGCATATACTTGTCCTTGTCGTAGCCGGGTACGTCGTTGGGGCTGACGCAAACGCCCTTTTCATTCACGGCGAGAACCTCGTCGCCTCTGGGCAAGGTGATGGGCAGCCTGCCCACGGGGTTGAAGCGTCCGAACATCACGTCCAGCACAGCGGCGGGGTAGGTGTCAAAGCCCGCCGTCAGAGCGTCGGCGCACCGTTCCACGTTCCCAACCTCCCAGGCCAGGGGGAAGTTGATGTTGGCAATCACCTTGCCGCCTCTTTCGTGCACCGCGGCGGCGATTTCGGCAATCCGTCCCACGCCGGACAGGGTGGTTTCCTCGTGGGTCGCCTCCACAGGGCAGCCCGACCCATCCACGTTGTGAACGGTCTTCCCCTCGCAGATGTCCAGCTCCAGATACCCGGCGGTGGCGGAGAAGTATTCGCCGGAGGAAGGGTTCACAAACAGAATGGCAATGTCCGCCTGGGTATAATCGTCAGTCAGGTCAACCTCACCCAGCATCTCCCGCAACGCCTTGGTCGCCGCCTCCCCCTGGGCGGGATTTTTGTGGAACGCCTGGGCGTAGACCTTCTTTCCGGCGGTCTTGTCATCGGTTAACGGCAGAATACCGTCATTTTTCAGCAAGACCACACTCTGGCGGTGAGCCTCGGCGGCGTTTTCCCAGTCGGAGGGTGTGGCGCAGATCTGAGCCGCCTTCTTGGCGTCCCGGTAAGTCTGCTCGAACATACCCAGTTCAAACATTTCGGTGAGTGTCCGGGTCACCGCCCGGTTCAGGTCATCGTCGGTCAGGGTCACCATCTCGGGAGTGATTCCTTCCGGCAGAGTGTGGGTCTTATAGTAACCGTTGGTCGCCCGGTCATAGGCTTCCCGCCCATAGGCATTGTCGAACAGGCCGGAAATCACGTCCACCCCGGCGTTGTGAATGGCAAGGCCGATCCGTTCGGGATAATCCAGTGCCTCCACGCCCCAGCACATATTGTGCACAATGCCGCTGTCGGAGTTGATGTAACCCCGGAAGCCCAGCTGACCGCGAAGAATGTCGTGAATAAACACCCGATTGTAGGCAAAGCCGTAGGGATCAAAGGGAACATCTGCGCCCTGGCAGTCCTGCTGGATGGCGGACTTTTCCGCAGAGGGCTTGGAGTAATAAGGCATAATGGAGGAGGTGTTCTTCTCCACCGCGACCCGGAAGGCGGGCATATGATACTTCTGCAGAGAGCCGGGGGTGGCGTAAACGTTCCACTGTCCGGCAGCGTAGTGGGGGTCAAAGCCGTTCTCCCGGGCGCCGCCGCCGGGGAAGTGCTTGGTAGTCAGCGCCACGCCGTCCTTGGTAACCCCCGCCTCGCTGCCCTGAATTCTGGGAATGATGTGTGCCATAATCTCACAGATCAGGTTGGGATCCTCGCCGAAGGTGCCGTAGGTGCGCTGCCAGCGGGGGTCGGTCATGCAGTCCGCCATGTACATATAGCCCTTGCGCAAACCGCAGGCCTCCCAGCTCCGGCGGATGGCCTCCGCCCACTTGTCCGCAACGGCAATGCCGCTGCCCTTGACCGCCGCCGCGATGCCCAGGGTGCCGGGCCAGGTGGGAAACACGCCGCCGGCGTCGTTCATGCCAAAGACCACCTCGCCGTTTTCGTTGCGGGAGTTGGAAGCCGCCTGCACAGGGACAAACCGCTCACATTCCTCCGCGACGGCCTGCAGCTGGTTGAGGTAATCCGCCAAGTCCTCTGGCTTGGCGTTCTCCCGGAGGATGGTATGCCGGGAGAACCATTCCTGGATCAAGGTGGTGGTTCCGGGCAGATGCTGCTCGCCGAAAATAGTCGTCTGGTTTACCTCCCCGTCGTCCAGCACGCCGGACTCGTCGGGAACCGGCACGTGGTTGGGAATCCGGGGGCTGGGGTACTTGGGACCCATCCGCCAATCGGAAATGAACAGCTGCCCGATTTTTTCGTCCACAGTCATCTGCTGCACATAAGCCGCGGCACGCTGGGCTGCCGGGAGCCGCCAGTCGTTGACGGCGGAGACGGTGCCGGAACCGTCGATGTCCTTAAAATACAGGCCATCCTTCTGAATCACGGGTCGTGCGACGGTGGTGATGTCCGGGCCGCCGGGGTTGTGGTACGTTTTGAAATGATCGCTCGCTTTTTTCGCCATGGTTTTCCTCCAAAAAAGGAAGAGATTGCCTCTTCCGAAATCTGCATCTTTATTATCTCAGATTTCGCGGTGGAATCCTAGTGGCAAATTGCCTGAAATCAGTCGGAGCACTTTTGTGAAGAGTCCATGAAAAACCGCGCCGGAGAGCCTCTGACGCGGTCTTTTCAGCATCAGGACGGCAATCCCAGCGCCGCCGTCACCAGAATGCCCAGATTGTCCCGGTAGATTTCGTCGAACTGGGAGATTGGGAGCGGGTTATCGCCGGAACCGGCCTCAATGGTGTACCCCGGGCGGCGGAAGGTCTGAATGAACCAGTCCTTATACCCGGCAAAACTGGATTCGTAGGGCGTATCCGCGAGAGTATAGCCGCTGAGCCGGGCAAATTCCTCCCCCAGTGCCCGGGCCCCGGGTATCTCGTAGTCTCCGAACTGCCAGTAAATCACCTTTCCCTGGGTGTGGTACGCCAGCACAAGTGCCGGGTCGATCTCCTCGGTGAATTCCGCTAAAGCTATGGATTCCCGCTGGTTCAGCGGTGCGCGACCCACATAGTCCCGGGGGCCGGGTTTTGTGTAGCCCTGAGAGAATTTAATCTCCCTTGCCTGGAGCCACCCTGCAGGGTACTGTAGATTCAGATCCACCCCCAGCAGATTGGCCTTCCACCCATCCGGGAAGGGTATCCGGGGATAATTGTCCGACAAGCGCTGGGCTGTTGCATATTCCAGCGTCCCCGGCTCAATAGCCCCGGTCACCAGATCCACCCCGTCCGGGTTAACCATCGGCACCGTATAAATGGTCGCCGCTTTGACAATATTCGCAGCCTCCACGCCGTAGAGGCGGCCGCCGCTCCGGATAGCCTGCGCCAGCTGCTCCATGAACTTCAGCAGCACCGGCGCTGTGATCCACTCGTTGGCGTGGTGCGCGGCGGTGTAAATGACCTTTCGGTCGCCGCTGCCCAGGGCAAGCATCCGAACCGGTCTGCCAAAGGCGGTGGTCGTCAAAACCCTGGTTGTGAAAAAGGGGTAAGCGTTCACCAGCTGCAAAATGGTTTCCTCGCAAAGTGCGGAGGTCATAGGTACATCCGTTTTCACGATAGCCAAAATATCACCTCTTGTCAGGATATGCGCCACGATGTGGACTTGTGCGCTTTACATTTGAAAAATAAATGGTATAATGAAGAAAATACAAGGAGGCCGTCCATGACATTTTCTTATTTTGATTACCTCATCGGCAATCTAATTCTGCCGGTGCTGTGCCTTGCCTTCATTTCGGTACCCGTATTCCGGCTCGTTCAGAGAACCGCGCGGCAGATTGCCCGAGGGGAGAAGCCCCAGCTGCTGGGCGACTATCGAATGATCATTCTGCTTCTTGTTATGCTTGCCGTCGGTGGTATCATGATTTCCTTTCTGCTTCGCGGCGGGATCCATCTGGTGTACGAGCGTCCCCGAAGCGCGGTGAGTGTGGAAGGAACCATTGAAGAAATTGACCGTCTGAACGCCTTCCAGAACACCCGCTATATTTTCAATGACGAAAACTCCAATGGTTACCGTTACACCGTAGGCGGTGTCACCTGCACCGGAATCGCAAAAGGTACGTTGAACGTCGGAGACATGGTTACCGTAACCTATCTTCCAAAAAGCGGATTTATTCTGTCCATATCCCCGCAAGGCTGATTGCGGCTGCTCCCCCATAACCCGATACCATAAAACGCCCAAGGTCAAGGCCTTGGGCGTCACTGTATCCTCCAGCGCGAAAAAATCAGGGAATGGATTTTGGGCAGAAAAAAGCCCCATCCTGACGGATGGAGCTTTGAATGTTGGCATTACCTATCTTCCCGGGCAGTCGCCCGCCAAGTATTGTCGGCGCGTGTGAGCTTAACTTCTGTGTTCGGGATGGGAACAGGTGGACCCTCACAGCAATCA
>JAQXPK010000099.1 GCA_029100605.1 Bacillota bacterium
CACGGAACCCACCAGAACCGGCTATAACTTCCTTGGATGGAGTACAAGCAAAACTGCTACATCTCCGACCTATTACGCCGGAGGATCTTATACTTCCAATTCTGGTGCAACTCTGTATGCTGTTTGGACACTCAAAACCTATAAGGTGTCCTACAATGCCAACGGCGGTTCCGGCGCGCCCAGTTCTCAGACGAAAACCTATGGAACAGCCCTCACCCTGAACAGTACGAAACCAACCAAGGAAGGGTACAACTTCTTGGGCTGGGCAACGAGTTCTTCTGCGACAACTGCTACCTACGCTGCTGGTGGAACTTATTCCGAAAATGCGTCTGTTACTCTTTACGCAGTATGGCAGTTGAAAACCTACTCCGTTACTTATAATGCCAACGGAGGGTCTGGCGCGCCCAGCAGCCAAACGAAGCAATACGGCGTAAGCCTAACTCTGAGCGGTACGAAGCCCACAAAAACCGGGTATTCGTTCAAGGAGTGGAATACATCAAGTTCCGGGAATGGGACTACCTACAGCCCCGGAGGAACCTACACAGCAAACGCAGCGCTTACCCTTTACGCCATCTGGACTGCGGACACCTATAAGGTTTCCTTTGATGCCAATGGTGGCTCTGGGGCCCCCGGCATCCAAACGAAAACCTATGGTGTTGACCTTACACTGAGTAGCACGAAGCCGACCAGAACTGGCTACACTTTCAAGCAGTGGAACACTGCCAAAAATGGATCTGGAACGGCGTATTCGGCGGGCAGCACCTACTCTGGAAATGCTGCGGTCACGCTCTACGCTATCTGGACTGCGAATCAATATACCGTAAAGTACAACAGCAACGGTGGTTCCGGTTCCATGAGCGATCAGAGCATGACCTATGACACGACTGCGGCGCTGAAAACGAACATCTTCACGAAAACGGGATATTCGTTCCTCGGCTGGGCAACTTCGTCCAGCGGCTCTGTTGTCCATAAGGACGGAGCATCGGTGTCGAACCTCGTTTCTGAAAGCGGCGGATCTATCACGCTGTATGCGGTATGGTCTATCAATTCCATCACGATCACCTTTGATGCCCAGAGCAACGGCGGCACCACGCCGGAAGCATCCAGAGTAATCGACTATGGTTCGTCCATGACGGATCTGCCAGTTGCGGAAAAACCCTACTACAAATTTGTGGGATGGTTTACCGCAAAATCAGGCGGCTCTCAGGTGACCGAATCAACCGCATTCACGGCGAGTACGACGATCTACGCACAGTTCGTCATTGACAGCTCCGCGAGCGTCAATGTGAAAGGTGTCTGGAAAAAAGGAATCCCCTATGTGAATGTGAACGGCGTTTGGAAGAAGGGGTATGCAGAGGTTAATGTCAAAGGAACATGGAAACAAGGCATCGGGTAAAGGAGATGTAAAGAATGGCAAATAGTATGCTTCGCAAATCTGTTGCGGCGGGAGCGGCTACCGAATTTAAGTTCGGTGTCCGCTCCTGTGTTTTTCTCGTAAAGAATATGACCGAGGGAAATGTATTCGTTTCCTTCGGCGAAAATCCGGGCAGCACGGATAAGATGATTCTGATTCCGCCCGGTACATGGCAGCGCCATGTATGCCTGAATGACAGCGGTGCGCTGGCATCCTGCGATACGGTATTCGTTGTCGGCTCCGGTGAACCCGGAGATGGAGTGGAGGTTGAGTGTTTGAGATGGTAAATGGCGGGTGTAATGACTTTATGATGTCTATGTGCGGCCCCCTGTCCGGTGGAGGCGGCACCGTGAGTTCTCCGTATAAGTATGCTGTGAAAAACGGCTATACTGGTACTGAGGAAGAATTTGCTATGGCGTTTGTGGGCGCCTGCTCCAACGCAATCATGTTCGACACCATCTGCAATAAGCTGGTTCTTCAGGCCGATTCCGTGGAAAAGGTCAACGAGCTTTTTGTGGAGTGGTGGAACATCAATTCCCAGTTCTGCGCCGATAAGGCGTTCCTGCTGAATCGCTGGTTCGGAAATGTCCTGAAAGATGATCGTGTCCACGGCGTAAAACTCCCCCTGTTCGCCACCAGCACTTCCGCAATCGGCGAGCTGACGGATGACAGCGTGGGGCTGTCCTGCACGCCCTCCACGGCCGCTGTGGCTGGCAAAGATGACTTTGCATTCCTGCCCCAGTTCTGGTGCTTGGAGGTCGCCATGGAGCGTAATGCGGACGGCAGCCACACCATCAACAAGGTGGAGCACATCGACCCCATTTCTGAGGTGCGCTCCGGCAAGAACGGTCTGTGCCAGGTTCTTCAGAAGAATACCTACACCAAGGAATGGACTGCCGGCGGATACCATTACCTGCAGATGGCATGTGATCCCGCTGACAAGACAGGCTGGAACACTTGGCCCCAGGGCTCCGACAGAAATGGTAATGTCTACGCCTACATGGCGAACCCGAAGTATTATGCCGGTCTGGATGAAAACGGCATTCCCACCTGTGGTAGCGGGCTGGCCCCTTTGAATTTTACCTCGCATACTGCTGGTGTTACTGCGTGGAGGAAGCGAGGTCCTCAGTATTCCGGCGCATCCGGTAGCCTGCTGAAATTCCAACTGCGTATGATGTGGCTGAAATATGCGCGGAAGGGGAACTCTGGTACAATTGAAGGGTGTTCTGGTTATTACTGGGGTTATCCTGCCGCTATTTCTGAGACTGGTGCAACAAGAATCATCCTTACTGAGTCGAATGCCAGCGTTATTCTCAATGGAAGTAGCGTTGCTATTGGTCTGGTTGCAGAGGGCGGTTCTTTCGACCAGTGGGGGTCCAACAAGTACAATGTATTCAAACACAAGCGAATTAAGAGCATTGAAAGTGTTTCCATCGATGGAACGAACTACAAGGCAATCAACTTGGAACTCGCAGATGGAGAGGCCATTGATGTTGTGGCTGGAAGAACCTATATCAGCTCTGTACCATATGCTTCTGGCTGGAACGATGGTGTTCTTGGATATGATGGATCCAGACACAATTACACCAACGGTAAAGAACCCGGTCTTATCCAGAAGACTGAGTTCCAGAATGGTGCATACCTGATTCTGTCCGATGAGCTGTGGCAGTGGAGTACCGATGCGGATGGCAACTATAACTTCGACTGCTATACTTGCCATGACCAGTCTAAGGTGACCACCGATGGTACCATCTCTGCAAACTATACCAAGCAGGACGATCTTACTTTGGTGTTCCCCGCGGGTCAGGCGGCGGGCTGGCAGTACATTGAGGACATTGCTGTCAGTAATGACCCGGCTGTTATTTGGCCCGCAAAGGTCAGTACAAAGGCTGGGAGCGGTACCGGTGTCAAAGCAGGTATGAATGTTGGACCAGCTTCTTCGGGCGTGCGGGCGGCGTGGTGCTGCATTCACCTGACTAATGGGGGCTTTTGTGGGCTCGCCGCGCGCTTTTCTTTTAATTCCCCCGGTGATAGTGGTTGGAATGGCTCGGTTGGGTGCCCGTCTGGAATTTCTGGGTAGGGGGTGAATTGACCCCCTTGTGGGGTCAAGAGGGGGCGCCAGCCCCCCAACCCAGAAATTACAGACAGGGCCCCACGGAATAGGCCCAAAAGAATCATTGAGCCGGCGCTTTGCGCCGGCGAAATTTTTTCGCAAAAATCGAAAATAACGTATTGCGTTATACTTTACCATTTTTACGCAATACAGTTCTCATGGTGTAGAGTGGTGGGGTAAATCCGAGGGTTTTCCATTTCGGAGAATCCCGACTGGGATACATGGTGCGATCCGCTGAGCTGTTAGAATTGGCTTGCCCTTCTTCGGGCGTGCGGGCGGCGTGGTGCTGCAATAACCTGAATAATGGGGGCAATTGTGGGCTCGCCGCGCGCAATTCTAATAATTCCACCGGTAATAGTAATTGGAATGGCTCGGTTGGGTGCCCGTCTGGTTATCATCATCTAGTGCATCGAAAATTCAATGCACCATGTATTCCGCACATATCGTGAAAATTGCCTGAAACCAGCACCCTTGGTGACGGCTCGATTCAATTCGAGATAGCCCGGGGGAGCCGATGAAGGAATCGGCCCGAGGCTAGTAGCATAGGGTAAACCCGAACCCGAAAGCCTCTGAGGATAACCAGATGATGCACTATTGGAGAGATAGCAGATGAAAACATACTGCAAGCCGGCAAAGGTGAATGTGGAGAGTGCCGAGTTCAACTCGGTGGCTGTCCATAAGGCTTTTGCCGGGAAACTGAACAAGCGTGAGTTCCGCAGGCTCCTCACGGACACCGGGCTGGTCACAGCAGCGGACATTGCATCAGAGAGGGTAAATAATAGCGTTTCCAAATTACTGCCCGCTATCGACGCCGTAGCCGCCCAGATGACCGAACGCATCAGGAATCGTGATTTGAAGTTGAAGCCGGTTCGCCAATTTCAAAGGGTGGACGGAATCAGCCAGAAAATGCGTGACCTGAACCAGGAGAGTGCGGATCAGCAAGTATTGGAATACATCTGCGTGGAAGCACTCATGCCTCTTTTCAAAGCAAAGATTCTGCCCTGTCAATGCGGAAGCATCCCGGAACGAGGGCAAACGGCTGGAAAGCGGCAAATCGAACGCATTTTGCGGAAAAAATACCATTGCGACAAGCTGGATGTGATTAAGGGCGACATCCGGCACGCTTACCAATCTGTTACGGTGGAATGTGTGATGAAGCTGCTCCGCCGAGACATCGGTAAGAATAAGCCCTTGCTCTGGCTCGTTGAAGCCACGATGGGGAACTACCCGGATGGTCGGCTGATGATCGGAGGATACCTCCCCACATGGTTGTTCAACTATGTAATGTCCTATGTGCTGCGCTATATGCTGTCTATCCACCGGGAGCGCCGCGGTGTCCGGCACAATTTCTGCTGGGGCTGTGTCTGCTATGCGGATGACTTCGCTATTTTCGGAAAGCGAAGCAATCTGATCCGGGCAATGAAGGAAACGACACGATGGTGCAAGCAGACCCTTTCTCTGGAAATAAAGGGTGTGTGGAACATGGCCTACTTCGTTTCCTACTATGCAGAAAAGCAGCAGTATGGAAATCGCAAGGAAGGCTCCAAAAAGCGCACACCGGGTATCGACATGGTTGGCTATGTCGTTCGCAGGACATACACCATCATAAGAGGCAAGATTTTCGTGCGAATCCGCAGGCAGATTCTCCGGGCTTCCCGGGAGCTGGAAACCATCGGCTATATCCCCTGGTGGAGAGCATATAAGATCGTGTCCTATTATGGTTGGTTGAAAAACAGCGATAGCCAGAAATTCCGTATTAAGTACGGCGTTAAGAAGATTATGAAAGCAGCCAAACGGTCTGTTTCCATTCGAGGCAAAAAAATTACGGAGGAGGCTATTCGTAATGAAAGAAAGCTATGTTGTCAAGCCTGCTGAGATTGAGGTATTCACCCACGGCGGCGGCACGGACATCATCATGCGGAAGAACATTCAGGAGGTGCCTGATGAAGAATCCGGCACCAAATGGGAATGTGACGAGCGGCAGATCCGTTATGGGTCTGCCGTTTCTTTGTCTGAGGTCAAGGCGAACCTATCCCGATTCTGGTCTTTGGCTGGCGGTGAAATCCCGCTGGAAGAAGTCAAGGCGGCGAAGATCTCCGAGATGTCCGCTGCCTGCCGGGAGGCTATCATTGCCGGCTTTGATGTGGTTCTGGCTGACGGTAAGAGCCGCCATTTCAGCATGACTGTGGAGGACCAGCTCAACATCAACTCCCTGTATGGGCTGCTGGCATCCGGCATGACACAGGTGCCGTACCATGCTGATGGGGAAGCGTGTGAGTATTTCTCTGCGGAGGACTTCGGAATCATTGTCCAGACTGCAACCGCTCACAAGACCTACCATGAGAGTTATTTCAACTCTCTCAAATCCTACATCACCAGCAAGCGGACTGCTGCATCTGTCGATGCTATTACCTACGGCGTGGAGATCCCCACCCAGTACCAGTCCGATGTCCTGAAGGCTTTGCAGGAGGCGTAAGGGATGAATAAAGCATCGATGCACCGGGCAGTAAAATGCCTGGTGCTTTTTTGCATCGGTGCAGTTGTGTATGCGCTGGTCGAGATCCTTTGGCGTGGATACACCCATTGGACAATGGCAGTCCTTGGAGGACTGCTGTTCCTCCTGATCGGCGGCATCAACAACTGGATACCGTGGGATATGCCCCTGTGCCTTCAGGCGATTATCGGTAGCCTGTTGGTCACGGGGGCAGAACTGATTGCAGGAGTTGTTCTGAATATCTGGCTGGGCTTGGGCATCTGGGATTACTCCGGGATGCCCTTCAATGTACTGGGACAGATTTGCCCGCAGTTTACCGCTGCGTGGGCTGGCCTGTCCATTGTTGCCATCGTGCTGGATGATTACATTCGGTACTGGTTGTTCGGAGAAAGAAAGCCCAAATACAAACTGTTCTGATTGGAGGGTAAAACATGACTGCAACCCAGAAACAATGTTTGCTGGCATACTTTGGCTTCATTAAACCAAAGGAGATTGACGGCATCTGGGGCCCAAAGTCTGCCGAAGCTACCAAAAATCTTCAAGCCAAGCTTGGACTTGAGGATGACGGAGTATGGGGCAACGCCACGGATCGTGCCGCAAAAGAGGCCATTGTGAATGGCTTTGCCCCGGTTATTGATGATGCCATCGAAATCGAAAATACCACGGAGGTTGATGCCGACATCGACCTTGCAGATGCTGCACAGTACCTGCGTAATGATGGCTACTACCATATTCCCCGTGGGGTTGATGTGCGGCTGAGCCGGAACCTGTGGGCGCATGAGGTCCACTGCCAGGGTAAGGGCTGCTGCACGGAATCCATTGTAAGCAAACGGATGGTGGATACATTTCAGGCAATCCGTGACGACTACGGCGATTCCATCGAGGTCACGACCGCTGGTGGCTCTGGCTTCCGCTGCCGCACTCACAATGCAGCAGTCGGCGGTGCCGTTGGAAGTCTGCACTTGACCGGTGACGCATTTGACCTTCATGGCCGGAACAAAGCCAAGCTTCTTTCCGTAGTCGAAAAGCATATTACCGATGGTGAAATCGGCACCTACAACTGGGGCATCCACGCCGGTGTCTGGAACCGTGGCTTTGTCAATCGGTTCCAAAAATGACGAGAAACAGGAGGAAGTGAAAATGAACGAGAATCTTTTCCACATCAAGGCTGCAATCGCAGCCGGATGTACCGCCCTGGGAGCCTTCCTCGGCTGGAAGGGCGTAATGCTGGTCACATGGGTTGTTGCCATGGCTCTTGACTATCTGACCGGCACCTTCGCAGCCATGAAAGCTGGGGATTGGTCCAGCGCAAGAGCCAGAGAGGGTCTGTGGCACAAAGGCGGCATGATCTTCGTTGTGATGGTTGCCGGCATTACCGACATCATCATGATTATGATTGCCCAGAATATCCCCATTGGCATTCAGTGGCCGGTTATTGTTTTGCCCTTGGTGCTGTCCTGGTACATCATCACCGAACTTGGCTCTGTATTGGAGAACTGTGTGAAAATGGGAGCCCCGGTACCCGGCTGGCTCATTAAACTGCTGAAAGCAAGTGCGAAGATCGTAGATACCGCCGGGGAAACGGCGGCAGATCCGGGAAAGGAGGGAACCTGACATGGCATGCAAGAAGAAAAACGGCGGCAAGAAGAAGTAAACCATCCACACATCACAAAAATTAAGGAGGAAACTTTATGAGAATCGCATTCGAGTATTTCATTTACACCTACGGCCCCACGCTGGCGCTGACGATCCTTGCGGCGATCTTCGGCACCCTCGGCTATACGGCGAAGCGGCTGTATACCCGATACATCAACACCAAAGAAAAAGAGTCTGTTGCCTACACCGTGGCAGCATTTGTGGAGCAGGTCTGGAAGGACATCCACGGCCCCGAGAAAATGGCAAAGGCCCTTGAGACTGCATCTGCACTCTTGAAAAAGAAGAATATTGATTTTGATGCAGCGGAAATGCGAGTGCTGATTGAAGCGGCTGTGGCAGAGTTTAATGATGCGTTCCACCAGCCCATTACGGATGAAGCATCCGCGGGCGCAACCCGGCGTGTTGACAATTTCGAGGATCGCCAGGAAAGCGGTCTGCTCGACGAGTAATGTTTTAGCCCCCACCGTGCGGCCTTCTGGCTTGCCCGGTGGGGGCTTTTTCTTTTTGCCCATATATCAAGACTGTTCTTCTGCACAAGCCTCCTCACGGTCTGCTGATTTGCCGACGTTGGCAAAATATCCATTGTCCAATGCTTCACAAAATTCTTCATAGCTCATGTTCCCGGAGGCTTTCATTATCTGGCTTGCCGCTTCCAATTCCACCGGAGTCCAATCCTTACTCATTGCCTTTTCCTCCCAGTCACACGCTTTGCAACAAACCCTTTCAGGTCTTTGTCATTGGCATATACAACGATGCCGCTTGTTGTTACAACCCACCTATGAAATTCCCCGGGCCATGGCTCCTCGTCCACTACCTCCTTGATTTTGAACCCGATGCCGCGGAGAAACTGTGCTATCGATTCTGTGGAGGTACACATTTCGGAAAGCCAATCAATGCAATGCCCATGCGGGCACCTATCTGCTGTAAACTCAATCTCGCACTTCCAAAGGTGTGCCTGCAGATCAGAATTGAAATTATCGCTCATAGCTATCCTCCTATGGTAAAGTGTACTCCCTCAGTGAGTAGTACGGTACCATGCCCCGGTTCATATGAAAGCAAATTCCGTTTCCCAATGTACTCTGCCGGGAGATCTCCGGCTTCTACACGATCAAGGTTAAATGGCGTTGGCTCCCACTTTCCAACATATCCGGGTGTGGTTTGCACGATCTTTGCCCATTCCTTTTCAGTGTAATGCTTCACCGCTTGTCCTCCTTCCACATCTGAGGGATGGCCCAATCTTCCACAGGCAACGGGATTCTGCCAAAATCCCGAAGGGCTTCATCCATTCCGCAGTCCGGGCATACATAGATATCTGCTACCCGACTGAGTGCGTTGTGGGTGATGGGTGATTCCATCCAGCGTCCGCACCGGGGGCAGATACGGCCCCCGGCATCCTGCATTTCTTTCAGTCGTTCCAGAATCGTCATTTGATTTCCTCCCATGTATCATTCAATGCCTGCAACAAGGCATTTTCGTCAAATCCAAAATCCTTGTACCCCTGCTTGCAGGTGAGTACATATCTGGTGGTCGGCAATCCGGCATCGCAGCTCTTTGGAAGATAGTACACCATCGCAGATACGAACCGGGAATTGCCATTCTCGGCGTTCATGTAGGTGGTAAGCTCTTTCTTTCGGTAGAACCTGGGGAATCCTTCGTACTGGTCGAGGTTCTTTTCATCGTTTGCGGTGATTGAGAACACACCGCATGGGACCATCTTGCCATAAGCAGGCTCGATGCTCAGATAGTTCCCGGAACCCGATCCCCGGAAGATCAGCCGGTAATCCTCAATATAGGCATGTCCAACCAGTTTCGCCCCGGGGCACCGGTATTTCATCTGTCTTAGGTTCAGATTGCTTCCATACGCCAGATACAATCTTTCCTGATTCTTGCGCTGGATGCAGTCACGGAACTGCCGGATTGCTTCTAGCTGGGTATCCTCGTGGATGGTGTATTTGGAAGCATATCCCTCGAACTCGTAGAGCCCGTTTTCTTTCAGGCAGATCCACCAGCCGTCATCGTCCTTGTAGAAGTCCCGGACAGAATCACGGTACTGCTTCGGTAGTCTATCTATGTATGCGTTCATACTATTTCCTTTCTCCCCGTAGCCCGGTAGGTCAGGCAGTGTGTCAGCCGATATCAAAGCACATGCCGATTTCTTCCATGAGTGCGTTCGCTTCGTAAGCGGTGATTTCACCCTCTTTTACCAGTGTGCTAGACCAGTTCCAAGCAGCAAGGCTGCCTTTTGATTCGTAGATGTCGAACAAATCGTTGTAGATTCTGGACTGTTTTCGTGTCTTGTTCTTAATAATCACGGTGCCTTTCCTTTCTGCCCGTCATGCCGGTAGCTCAGCTTCGATGTGATTACGCTGCCTGTGCGTTGCTGGTGAATGCGGAGGTCAGATGCAGGCGGGCGGTTTTGAACTCGGGGCCCTTCATGCCCAGCCTGTTGACCAGCACACGCATCATCAGGGCGGCTTTCTGCTCCTGGGTGTAACCAGAGCAGTCCTTGAAGAACTTGCGGTTGTCGTTGGTCTCAATGGCCCATCCGCTCATTGCAAGGCAGAACTGGATGTAAGCCTTGATCTTTCCGGCGTGGGTGGTTCCGTTGAACAGCCGGAACTCCACGGTGCCCTTGGTGAAGAAGGCGTGGAGATTGATGCCGTGGTATCTGGTCGCGTTGTAGTGCTGGTGGTCAATGGTCCCGCTGTAACCGTCATTTGCGGAGCTATACCAGATACGCTCAGCGGCTTCCTTGCTCTCCTTGCCGCCGGCCTTCATGGCCTTGAGCAGTTCGGGGGAGATTTTGTGGCACCATCTATTTTCCCGGGCACCAATCTGGAGGGCTTCGTAGAACAGATCCTGTCTGCCGGTGGCGAAGTTCAGCAATCTGGTCAGGCTTTCGGGGGTGTGGTTGGAGCCATCAACATGAACATGGATGCCGCAGGAAGTATTTGCCATAGCTCCTGCCTTGACCAGCTCACGGACGATGTTCTGAAGATCCTCAATGTCTTCGTACTGAAGGATGGGGGATACGATCTCACAGGAGTAGTCGGGACCAGCACACTCAATTCTGCCATTTCTCTTGACCTGGCAGACGATGCTTCCATCGCTCATGGCCTTCCAGGTGCGGCCCTTGCGATCGGTGGCGCCGTAAACCTGGTAGTATGAACCAATGTAGCAGGAAGTGGTGCCGAAGTAGTTGGCGATAACCTTGGCGGCGTTCTGCCGGGTAATGCCGGTCAGCTCGATTTCAATTCCGAAGTTCTGGTTCTTGATCATCATGTTCATTCTCTCCTTGATTTTTTTCACATTCTGTGTTAGTATCAAGGTGGTCGGGGTTAGGCTCCCGGCTCACCATTTTCTGGGGTGGAGTAGCGGCGTTCTGTGCGGGGCGTCCGCTACTTTTTTGTGCTGTGGTTGTCTCTTGCTTACATCCATATATTACACTATAAAGTGTAATTTGTCAATAGTTGATTTACATTATTTTATGAAATTAGCAAAATTTTATTGACAGATTACACATTACGGTGTATAGTGTAAGGCAGGAGGGATTATGTATGAACATGACTGCATCAGAGAAAATCCGCATTATTGCGAAACGAGTAAATATGAGCATGGGAGAACTGGCAGAAGCTACAGGTCAGACCAGGCAGAACTTATCCAATAAACTTAGCCGTGATAATTTGTCGCAGAATGATCTTCTTTCCTTGGCTTCTGCTATGGGCTGCACAGTTGAGATTAAGTTCACGCTCCCTGATGGTACAGAGATATAAGGAAAAGCACAGAACGGACAGAACCGCTCTGTGCTTCTTTCACTTATGTACCAACTTTTTTCGAGGCTCGTCAGACTTGGCTGTTTTGTTTGGAATCCGGACAATGATTTCATCCAGATCACAATCAAGGGCTTCACAGATCAAATCAAGGTGTTCGAGGTTTACACGCTCGCACAACTCGTGGTACATTTCATTGATCGTTGAAGCTCTGATACCTGTTGCTCTGGACAGGTCAGCCTGTGTCCAGCGAAGTTCGCCCAACTTCCTAGACAGTAAAATCTTGATCATACCAACGCTCCTTCCGCTATATTCTAACAGCCTAGAGGCGGTTAGTCTGGAGATTGGTAGATTATAACGATACCTGTTATATTCTATCGAATATGGGAATACCGAACTTTTTGCACTCATTTTTAGTAACCTCAAAAGTAACCTCAAACGGAGCCGGAAACGGTCTGGTAACCTCAAAGTAACCTCAATAAACTGGTATTCTTTCCAACAGACTGGTACAGATTGGGACATTAGTATAAAAGAAAACACCCAAGAATTTCGGGAAATTCTTGGGTGTTTGACCGAAATACTGAATATTTCGTGACCTTTTATCTCTTGGAGAACTGAGGCGCACGACGGGCGGCTTTCAAACCGTACTTCTTTCTTTCCTTCATTCTGGGGTCGCGGGTCATGAAGCCAGCGGCCTTCAGGGAGGCGCGGTACTCGGGGTTCATGGTGACCAGAGCGCGGGCGATGCCGTGACGGATAGCGCCGGCCTGACCGGAGACACCGCCGCCGGCGACGGTGACGACGATGTCAACCTTGCCCAGCAGATCGGTGGTGACCAGCGGCTGACGGACGATCAGCTTCAGGGTATCCAGACCGAAATACTCGTCAATGTCGCGACCGTTGATGATGATGGAACCGGTGCCGTTCTCGTAGACACGGACACGGGCAACGGAGGATTTCCGACGGCCGGTGCCGTAAAAATACTTCTTCTTGCTCTCGTACATTCTAACTTACCTCCAAATTAGTCCAGGTTCCAAACTTCGGGTTTCTGGGCGGCGTGGGGATGCTCGGCACCCTTGTACAGATGCAGGCGGGTCAGAGCGCTCTTGCCCAGGGTATTCTTCGGCAGCATACCCTTGACCGCCAGCTCCATGGCGTAATCGGAGCGGGCAGCCATCATGTCCCGGGCATTGGTCTCCTTCAGACCGCCGATCCAGCCGGACACGCGGTAGTACTTCTTCTGCTCGGGCTTCTTGCCGGTGAGAACAGCCTTGTCGGTGTTGATGATGATGACGTTGTCGCCGCAGTCGACGTTAGGGGTGAAGTCAACCTTGTGCTTGCCGCGCAGCAGGTTAGCGGCGGCGACAGCGGTACGGCCCAGGGGCTTGCCGGCAGCGTCGATCACATACCACTTGCGCTCCAGGGTCTCCTTCTTCAGCAGAGTAGTGGACATTATGATTTCCTCCAGTTGGATAATTTATTTTGACATTCTCAGGCGCATGAAGTACAATGTCTTCACGACGCTTGAATCTTATACCATAATTCCATTCAAATGTCAACACCTGTTTCCGGAATTTTTACGAAATCCCAAATGAACTTCAAAATGCTCTTGAATACTCTCAGATGCTCTTAAATTCTCACACTCTATTTTAACCGTTTTTTGGAGGAAATCCAACAATGCAAAAGCTGATGGGCCTCGTCCGCCGGTGCGTGGACGACTATCATATGATCGAAGCCGGGGACAAAATCGCCGTGGGCGTGTCCGGCGGCAAGGACTCGCTGGCACTGATGGTGTTACTGTCTGGCCTGCGGGAATATTTTGACAAACCCTTCGACCTGGAGGCCATTACCATCGACATGGGGCTGGGGATGGATTATTCCCAAATTGAGACGCTGTGCGAAGAATGGAAGGTGCCCTATACCATTGTCAAAACGGAAATCGCCCCCATCATTTTTGACCACCGCAAGGAAAAGAACCCCTGCTCCATGTGCGCCAAAATGCGCCGGGGGGCGCTGAATCAGGCGATACTGGACAAGGGCTTTAACAAGCTGGCTCTGGGGCACCACTATGACGATGCCGTGGAGACCTTTCTCATGTCGCTGATCTTTGAGGGGCGAATCAGCTGCTTTCAGCCGGTGACCCATTTGGACAGAACCGGCATCGTTCAGATCCGTCCCATGCTCTACCTCCACGAAAAAACCGTGGAGAATTTCGCGGAGCGCATGAAGCTGCCGGTGCTGCAAAACCGCTGCCCGGTGGACAAGACCACCAAGCGGGAGGAGATCAAGCAGCTGATTTTTGAACTGTCCAAGACCTATCCGGACCTGAAGGAGCGGATTTTCGGCGCCATGCAGCGGTATCCTCTGCCGGAATGGGAGCCGACGGGACGGTATAAACGCCCGAAAGATCAGGAATAATCTGGCAGAAAACGGGCATACTTCCTCCGTAAGGAGGCGGCGGAATATGGTAAAAGGCATTTCCCGACAGGTCATTGTGGTGCATTCTCCCGACCCGAACCTTTTTGAGCAGGCGATTTTCATTCTCAAGGACGGCGCCGTTGGGGAGGGAGTTACCGATGAGGCTCTTCTTAAGGAAGCCCAGAAGGCCATCCACGGCGGCGACCGGCAGGGAAAACGCCGGCATTTGTACCTGTACGGCGCGGTGTGGGCAGCGGGCGGCGCGGTGCTTACAGGACTTGTCTGGCTGGCGACGGTTTTGCTGTAGGGAAACCACTGATATTACGTTGGTTTTGGAAAGAAAGAGAGAAAACGATGCGTATTGGAACGATGGAAGTAGAAAATCCCCTGTTTCTCGCGCCTATGGCGGGGGTTACAGACTGGGCGTTTCGGACGATCTGCGCGGAGCTGGGCGCGGATGTAACCGTGACGGAGATGGTGTCCTCCCGGGCACTGGTGTACAAGGATCAAAAAAGCGCCAAGCTGCTGCGGAGGAATGAAGGGAGCCGCTGCGGCGCGCAGATCTTCGGCAATGACCCCGACGTGATGGCGGAGGGGGCACGGCTGGCGCTGGAGATTTCCGGCTGCGATTTTCTGGACATCAACATGGGCTGCCCCATGCCGAAGGTTGCCAATAACGGCGACGGCTGCGGCCTTATGCGCACGCCGGAGCTGGCGGGCAGAATCGTGGAGGCCGTGGTCAAAGCGGTGGACGTGCCTGTGACGGTCAAGTGCCGTTTGGGCTGGGACAAGGGCAGTGTAAACGTGCTGGAGTTTGCCAAGCGCATGGAAGGCAGCGGCGCCGCCATGGTGACGGTGCACGGGCGCACCCGGAGTATGCTCTACAGCGGCGTGGCTGACTGGGACACCATCCGAAAGGTCAAGGAGGCGCTTTCCATCCCTGTGATTGCCAACGGCGACATCACCGGCGGCGAGGCGGCGGTGCGGTGCCGGAAACGAACCGGGGCGGACGGCCTGATGATCGGTCGGAGCGTGTTCGGCGACCCCTGGATCTTTGAGGAGGTCAAAGCCGCCCTGACAGGGGAGGAATACCCTGGACGTCCCTGCTTAAAAGACCGGGTGGCAGTGGCAGTGCGTCAGTTCCAGCTGGCGGAGGCGGATCACGGTGAGCACATCGCCTGCCTGGAAGCCCGGAAACACTTTGCCTGGTACTTAAAGGGCGTGCCCCACAGCGGATACTATAAAAACCAGATTTCGTCCCTTTCCACTATGGAGGACATCTACCGGGTGGCGAAGGACGTAGTACGGGAATTGCAGTGACACGATGCGATAATATTATATATTGTGCATATCGGCTTAACTCAGCAAAGCGGCAAGTTGCAGTTTATCTGGCACCCGTTTCGTAGGGCGGGGTCATGACCCCGCCCTACGGAGGGCTTACGCCAAATTCCTATTTGTTGGACAGCTGAGTTAAGCCGATATGCACAATATATTATATGCAACATTGATTTGTCCGCTTTGCGGAAAAATCAGAATGATTTCCGATGAGGAAGTGCATACAATCATTTCCACTGATAAAAATACAGCCGCTTCATACCCTAACCCAAGAGGTGAGACTATGAAGCGGCTTTTGGCGTCCATACTCATTTTGCCCCTGCTGGCGCTTCCCGTGGAGGCGGAGACCATCAAGTGGGTGGATTTCGATGCCTCCTATGAATCTATGAAGTACGCGCTGGATCAGGACATTGCCACCTTTGACCAGGAAAAGCACATTTCCTGGATCGACACGCTGGCGCTGGCGGCCTGCCGCACCGGGGGCAAATGCGGCCTGGCGGCGGTCAAAAAAGCGGCGGCGGATCTGAAAAAGGATCAGTCGCCGGAGGAACTGCTGGGGGATCTGTACAAATACTATGATTATTACCACCGAGCCTACACCGCCGCTCTGGGGGGTCTGGTGGGCAGCTACGCCATCGAGAAGGACGGACAGTGGGTGCCGACCTACGGTCTGAAGGCCTTCAGCCCCATTGCGGCAGGATACGGCTACAGTCACTGCGACGATTTCGGCGTGGCTCGTTCCTTTGGCTTCCGGCGCAAGCACCTGGGCAACGACCTGATGGGCGCTCCGGGAACCCCCATTGTGGCGGTGGAGGGCGGCGTGGTGGAGGCCATGGGCTGGAACCGCTACGGCGGCTGGCGGGTGGGCATCCGCAGCTTCGACAGCCGCCGCTACTATTATTATGCCCACCTGCAGAAGGACGCGCCCTTTGCGCCGGGACTGGCAGAGGGGGACATCGTGCAGGCCGGTGACCTGATCGGCTTTATGGGCAGAACCGGGTATTCCGACAAGGAAAACGTGAACAATATCGAAACGGTGCATCTGCATTTCGGTCTGGAGCTGGTGTTCGACGAGAGCCAGAAGGAGTGCAATTCGGAGATCTGGATCAATGTCTACAACATTGTCCGGCTCCTTTCCTCCCACCGCAGCAGCATTCAGAAAACCGCCGACGGCTGGGGACGGGTATACCCTTACCGGGATCTGGACATGGAAGAATATCCCCGTATTGTTCAGTGACCGGAGAGAAAAGCGCGTGCCGCGGAGGAAACCGCAGCACGCGCTTGCTCAGTCCATGTATTTCCGGAAAAATTCCGCTGTATCGTCGTTGCAACGCACCGCGTCCGGCAGGACGATGTTGATGTGGAACACGTGCCCCACGGTTTTGTCCTCCTCGGTGCCGTAGCAGCGCCACTGGCTGTCCACGCCTTTCTCCTGAAGCAGCCGGAACATGGGCTCGGCGTTTTCCCGGAGAAAATCGTTGCAGGCGGTGGTGATAAAGGCGGGAGGGTAATGCTCCGTGATGGCAGGGAGCACCTGCAGTCGGGGATCGTCCGCCGGGAGGGACTTGCCCAGATAGTCCAGTACCAGATCCTTTCGGGGCAGGGAGGCCTGGGCAGCCAGATCATAAAGGCCGCAGTTCAATCCCAGCGCCCGGATATGTACGGGGGGCAGATTCAGACAGAACAGGGCGGCGTATTCCGGGTTCGTGGCGATGGCGGCGTACTGACTGGCAAGCTGGGCACCGGCGGAGTCGCCCACCAGGTAAATCCGGTCGGGGTCAAGATGATACCGCTGGGCGTTGCGCACGACCCACTGCAGCACCGCGTTGGTATCCGCCAGAGGAGTGGGGAACTTCCACTTGGGGGCGAGGCGGTAGTTGAAATTGACGAAGGCGAACCCCCGGCGGGCCATATCCATGCCGTAACGGCGGTAGATTTCCTTGCTGCCGTAGACGTAACCGCCGCCGTGGATGCTGACGATGGTGGGCAGGGGTGCGGAGGCACCGTCCGGGTAGTATACATCCAGCAGGCTGTCTTTGCCGTGGGAACCGTAGGAAATGTTGCGGCACTGGGTGATGCCGGCGGGAAGGGCAATGGCGGCATCCCGTTTGCGGTCGGCGCGGCCTGCGTAAAGGCGGAAAAAGTGACCATACAGTGACATGACGATTCCTCCTGAAAAACATTTCAGCTTTTAAGACAATTATAGCATTTCCCCAGGGCGAAATGTTAAGAAATCGCAAATTGTTGGCAGAAAAAGCAGCCGCCCAACCTGGACGGCTGCTTTGGGAATCGGCGTTATTCCAGCGTCAGATGGTTTTGCTCCAGAGCCTTGCGGATGGCGATGGCGAGGATGGGGGCGAAAATGACGGCTACCGCCGCATTAAAGATGGTGGCGGGGAGCTTGCCAACCACGGTGAGCAGCGCGGCATCGGGGGTCAGACCCTTGATGAGCAGGCCGCTGTAGAAATAGCTCTTCGCCAGATACAGCGCGGCGTAGGTCACAGCGCCGGCGAGGGTGGCGAGAACCGCTTTGCCATAGCCAAACTTCTTCGAGCCTGCCCGGATGATGAGACCGGCTACCAGGCCGTAGGCACCCTTGGTCAGAAAGGTGATCCAGCACTCGGAGATGTACAGCGGGTTCATGATGTCATAGATGGCGGAGCCGAGGCCGGAGGCAAGACCGCCCAGCCAGGGACCCAGCAGGATGCCGCTGAGAGCGCACATGATGTTGCCCAGGTGGAAGGACGTGGTGCCCGCAATGTCCAGGGGCAGGGTGATGCGCAGCGCCGAACCGGCTACGGTCAGAGCCGCCATCAGCGCGGTGAAAACGATTTTCCGTGTGGTCAGGGCTTTGCTCTTTTCCATATGAATTACCTCCCAAATTGGTATGGCATTAGTATAGCGAATTCTGGCTATAAATATAGTGCCAAAATAGTGAAATAAAATAAGGCCAGAGAACGGATGTGTGAAAAAAACGGATGGATTTATCAAAATAAACTCTTCTCCGGGAAAACACTGTACAGAAATGGGAAAAGCTGTTACAATATATCCGAAAACAGAAACAGGTACATAACAGAAAGGGGATATAAACAAATGAGACTGATTCGTGCCAAGGATTACCAGGACGTGAGCCGCAAAGCCGCAAACATCATTGCCGCTCAGATTTATCTGAAGCCCGACTGTGTGCTGGGTCTGGCTACCGGCAGCAGCCCTGTGGGTACTTATAAGGAGCTGATTGCCAAATACGAGGCCGGCGAGCTGGATTTCTCCCAGGTCAGAACCGTGAACCTGGACGAGTATGTGGGTCTTCCCAAGGATCACGACCAGAGCTACGCTTACTTTATGCGCGCCAACCTGTTTGATCATGTGAACATCAACCAGGCCAACTGCAACATTCCCAACGGCATGAACCCCGATGCCGCCGGCGAGTGCGCCCGGTATGACGCCGTGATCGACGGCTTCGGCGGCGCGGATCTGCAGCTGCTGGGTCTCGGCCCCAACGGACACATCGGCTTCAACGAGCCTGCCGACGCCTTTGCCAAGGGCACCAACAAGGTGGCGCTGACCGCCTCCACCATTGACGCCAACGCCCGGTTCTTTGCCTCCCGGCAGGATGTTCCCACCCACGCCTACACCATGGGCATCGGCTCCATCATGAAGGCCAAGCGGGTGTTGCTGGTGGTCAACGGCGAGAACAAGGCTCAGGCCGTGAAGGACTGCTTCTTCGGCCCCATCAAGCCCCAGGCGCCCGGCTCCATTTTACAGTTGCACCCCGACTTCACCCTGGTGGCGGACGAGGCAGCGCTGTCGCTGGTGAAGGATCTGCTGTAACGCATCGCTGATTTCCCGGAGGGCGAAGGCTCTCCGGGATTTTTTCGGCAGAAAACCGGTACTTTTACAACTTTCTGTTTACAGATCCCCGTAGAGTGTGATATGATAGCCGGAAAGATGAGAAATACAGAGGTTACGCACGATGGATTATATTGTATTGGATATGGAATGGAATCAGCCCTGGCCCGGGTCGCCCTCGTCCAAGAAGGTGCTTCCCGTAGACATCCGGGGGGAGATCATCCAGATCGGCGCTGTCCGGGTTTCGGAGGAGCAGTTCGTGGAGGATGAATTCCAGATCATGGTGAAGCCCAAGTATTACCGCCACTTAAACCGCCGGGTGAGCAAGCTCACCGGCATCAAGGAGACCCAGCTGCGGGAGGAGGGCGTGCCCTTTCCCGAGGCCGCCCAGCGGCTGCGAAGCTGGTGCGGCGAGGACGTGGTGTTTCTGACCTGGGGCTTTGACGATATTGGAATCCTCCGGGAGAATCTGCGGCTCTACGGCCTGGATGAGCGCTTTACCGCCCGGTGGTACAACGCCCAGATGATGTTCAACGCTCAGACCGACGGCTCCACCTCCCAGAAGGCGCTGAAAACCGCCATGGAGACCTTCGGCATTGAGCCCACCCGCCCGGCTCACGATGCTTTGGGGGACGCCTACCACACCGCCCTGATCTGCGCCATGCTGGATCTGAAGCGGGGGGTGGAAGAGTATGACGCAGCGCTCAAAAGCCACGAAAACGGCTTTCACGGCGCGGAGCTTCCGGGCTGTATCGCCCGGAAGGTGTACTACGACTATGCCGACAAGCGCGCGGCGCTGGCTGCCATGTCCGGAGAAGAGAATCTGTGCCCGGTGTGCGGAGGCCGGATGCTGGGCTCCCGGTGGTTTTCCCAGCCGGGGCACCGGTATATGGATCTGGCGACCTGCCCGGAGCACGGAAAATTCTTGATCCGTGTGCGGCTTTCCCAGCAGCCGGACGGGCTGACCCGGGTCAGCCGCCTGACCTATGAGGCAACTTCCGAGGCGGCGGAAGCCTACGCCCGCCGAGCGGAAAAGGCCGATCCGGAGGACACGCCCCGTCCCCGCCGCCGCAGAAGGCGGAGCAACGCCCCGAAGCCGGAAGCAAAAGAATAAATGCAGAATGCTGAATGCAGAATGAAGGCGTCCCTTTTGGACCAAAACCATCCCGGAAGGGGGTGCCGCAATTCCACATTCAGCATTTTTTATTTCAGAAAAGCCACCGTACCGTCCAGGAGGCCATGAAGAATCCCGCGAAATCCGCGAACAGCGCCGCCGGAAGGGTGTAGCGGGTCTTTTTGATTCCGGCCGCGCCAAAGTAGACGCTGATGGTGTAAAAGGTGGTCTCGGTGGAGCCAAGCATGACCGCCGCCGTCCGTCCCACCGGGGAATCCACGCCGTACTGTGCCATCAGCTCCGCGCCCACCGCCAGGGCGGCGCTGCCGCTGATAGGGCGGACAAGCACCAGCATGGCGGTCTCCGGAGGGATGCCGAAGAGGGAAAATACAGGCTTCAGGATCCGGCTCAGCAGCGCCACCGCACCGGACGCCCGGAGCATATACACGGCGGTGAGCAGCGCGATCAGCGCGGGGACAATGGAAAGCAGCAGCTTCAAGCCCTCCGCGCCCCCCTGGAGGAGAAGATCATAGGCGTTTTCCCGCTTCCGCAAGACCAGGGCAGCAGCCAGAAACAGCAGAATCGGAACCAGATAATCCGTCATTTCCGCCAGACCTTTCCCAGCAGCCACGCGGCTCCAACCCCCAGTCCGGCGGAGCAGACGCTGGTGATCCAGACTGCCGGGAGAATGTCAAAGGGGGTCTGACAACCAAGAGCGCTGCGTACCGCCGCCACGTTCGCCGGGATGAGCTGGATGGAGGCGGTGTTCAGCACAATGAGACGGCACAGCTCGTCCGTCGCCGTGTCCCCCCGCTTCATCCGTTTCGCCGCCTGAATTCCCATGGGAGTGGCGGCATTGCCAAGACCCAGAAAATTGGCGCAGATGTTGGCACTCAAATCCCGAGCCAGGGCAGGGTCGCTTTTCGTGCTGGGAAACACCCGGTACAGCAGAGGCCGAAGCAGTCGGGACAGCGCCTGGGTCAGCCCGCCCCGCTCCATCAGCCGTCCCACTCCCGTCCAGAGGCACAGGCTTCCCGCCATGGAGACCGCCAGCGTGATTCCTGCCTGCGCCCCCTGTACCACCGCCGCCGCCAGGGCATCCCCGTTGCCCAGAAGCGCCGCGCAGAGAATGCTCAGAAAAAGCATGCCTGTCCAAATCCAGCTCATCACCATCTTGAACCCTCCCATGGTGTACAATATGCTGACTTTGCCGGGAAATGAATGGATAATTTCCACAAAAACCGTGTTTTGCGCAAAAAGTATTTGACTGCTGCCATGAGAAAGACTATAATGATAATACACATAAGCCGTTGTGGGGCTGCCGTGTGCCCCTGGAACGGCGGAAGGGAGCTGGCTGCAATGAAGTCAACGGGGATCATCCGCAGGGTGGATGAACTGGGCAGAATTGTGCTGCCCATTGAACTGCGCCGCACGCTGGACATCGCGGAGCGGGATGAACTGGAAATCTTCATGGAAAGCGACCGCATCATCCTGCAGAAGTTTGAGCCGGCCTGCGTTTTCTGCGGCTCCGCCCATGGCCTGATCACCTTCCGGGGGAAGAACGTCTGCCAGGAATGCGTAACTCAAATGTCGGAATATTGAAGCAAAGCCCTGAATGACAACGGTCATTCAGGGCTTTTTAATGCGATGTCATAGACCACGTTTTTGGGAAGTCCCAGCTCGGCGGCGGCCTGTTTGACGGCATCCTTCCGGCTGATGCCCTCCGCCATCAGCTGGGCGACCCGGGCGGCGGCGTCGCCTTCGGTGGCGGTTTCCTTTTTGACTTCCGGCGCGCCGGCGACGATGAGGACGAATTCTCCCTTGGGCGGCGTTTCGGTGTACCTTGCCACAGCCTCCCCCAGGGTTGTGCGGACGACCTCCTCGTGGAGCTTGGTCAGCTCCCGGCACAGGCTGATGGGTCGGTCATTGCCGAACGCCTCTGCCATATCCGTCAGCGTGGCGAGGAGCTTGTGGGGGGCTTCGTAGAAGATCATGGTGCGCTGTTCTTCCCGCAGGGAATCCAGGTGTTCCCGGCGGCTTTTTTTCGCCGTGGAGAGAAAGCCCTCAAAGCAGAACCGCCCGGTGGACTGCCCGGAGATGCTCAGCGCCGTGACAGCGGCGCAGGGGCCGGGGATGGCGCACACGGGAATGCCCGCCTGGGCGCACTGTCTGACCAGATCCTCGCCGGGGTCGGAAATGGCGGGACTGCCCGCGTCGGAGACCAGAGCGCAGGTCTCTCCCGCGAGAATCCGATCTACGATTTTATTGCCCTTCATGGCCTTGTTATGCTCATAGTAGCTGACAAGGCTTTTTTTGATCCCCAGATGGTTTAATAGCTTCAGCGTCACCCGGGTGTCCTCGGCGGCGATAAAGTCCGCGCCTTCCAGGGTTTCCCGGCAGCGCTGGGAGATGTCCCCCAGATTGCCGATGGGGGTGGGAACGAGATAGAGCATTCCGGCCATGGTCAAGCCTCCTGACGTGATGTGGGAATGTGATAGACACTTTGAAAATAAGGAGTCGGGGCATCCTGAACGTCATACAGGGCGTGCTCCTCCCAGATAAGCCCGGGCTTCGCGCCCTTGCGGAATTGCAGGGCAATCAGGCTCACAGGAGCATCCTCCCGGTGGCGCACCAGGCACAGCCGCTTGGCCTCCAGATGTTCCTCCGCGCCCCGGGCGATCAGCTCCGCCATACGCTCCGGACGGTGGACGAGAAAGAAGTCGCCGCCGTATTTCAGCGCCCAGGCGGCGGCGCGGAACAGCTGGGCGGGGGTACAGGCGTCCTCCCGGCGGGCAAGGGGCGTTTTCCGGCTGGCGGGGCCGCCGGAAAAATAGGGAGGATTGGAGACGCAGACATCAAAGCTGCCGGCGCTTACGCAGTCGGGAAGTTGCCGCAGGTCGGCGCATATACTTTCCATGCGGGCGTTAAGATCGTTGCGGCGGATGTTCTCCAGAGCGGCGCGGTGAGCCAATGGGGACAGCTCCACACCGGTAACGCGGCAGCTTTCCTCCGAAGCGCACAGCAGCAGCCCCAGGGTGCCGCAGCCGGAGCCAAGATCCAGTACCCGAGCGTTTTTTGGCAGCTTCACAAACCGGGACAGCACCATGGAGTCGGTGCTCAGGGGGAATTCTCCCTCAGCCAGATCCAGGGTATAACCATTGGGCAGCAGTTCCATGACAGCCTCCGTGTGAAAAAATCGGCCTGCGCACGCGCTTGCGCAGGCCAATTCGGGTCTGAGGGGAGATTACTCTTCCTCAATGGCGTCGTTGGGGCACTGCTCAGCGCAGGAGCCGCAGGAGACGCAGACATCGGGGTTGATCTCGTACTTGCCGTCGCCCTCGGAAATCGCCTCGACGGGGCACTGCTCAGCGCAGGAGCCACAGGCGATGCAACGGTCAGTGATCTTGTAAGCCATGGTATTACCTCCATAATCTAATATGTATTGCACGTTAGGGTATTAACGTAGCTTCATTGTAGCATGGATTTCGGAAAAAGCAATTCCTTTTTTCAAAAAGTGCTGAATAATTTTTCCCTGGGGTGGTGAGAATTTTCCGGAAAAGGAAGCCTAATACTAACTCTTGATTGAAAGCTTTAATAGCTTTCCGAGAATGAATTGTGCCAGAAAAGGCAGATGACGCCGCTGGGCTGACGCCCAGCAAGGAAGATAACGAATTCTGACGCAATTCAGGCCGGAAAGAATTAAAGTTTTTAATCAAGAGTTAGTATAAATTGCGTTATCCCGGGCTAACCAAGGAGGAATACCATGCAGCTTGATATGCTCACTGCCGATCTCATTCAGCGCGCCGGGCAGAAGGCCAGGAGCCTGGGGCACAGCTATGTCGGCTCCGTTCATCTGCTGCTGGTGCTGGCGCGGGAGCCGGGGGCTCCGGGTCAGGTGCTGCGGATGCTGGGAGTGGATCCGGAGTTGACGGAGGCCATGGCGATGCTCCTCTACGGCAGGGGCACGCCGGAACTGCCCCTGCCCCAGGGCCTGACCGCCGAGGCAAAGAAACTGCTTCGTGCCGCGGCGCAGGAGGCAAGGCTGCTGCACAGCCGCCAGGTCAAGCCGATCCATCTGCTGCTGGCTATGGCCAGACAGGAATCCTGCGCGGCGGGAGAGCTGCTGCGGCTTAACGGTGTCAGCGCCGACGCGCTGTTTACCCATACGGTAGAGTATTTGCGCTGGGAGCAGAGGGCTCCCGCCACAGGAAAGAAGGAGGGGGTCTCAACGAAACTTCTGGAGCAGTTCAGCGAGGATCTGATCGCCAAGGCCGCGACCATGGAACCGGTCATCGGCAGGGAAAAGGAGATCGACACGGTGATCGGCATTTTGTGCCGAAAGAATAAGAACAATCCCGCTTTGGTGGGAGAACCGGGCGTGGGGAAAACCGCCATCGCCGAGGGGCTTGCCCAGCGTATGGCGGTGGGCAACGTACCGCCCCAGCTGAAGGACAAACGGCTGGTGAGCCTGAATATGGCGTCCCTGGTGGCGGGCACCAAGTACCGGGGGGAATTTGAGGAGCGGCTGCGGGATGTGCTGGGGGAGATTAAGCGCAGCGGAGACGTGATTCTCTTTGTGGACGAAATGCACACCATTGTGGGTGCAGGCGCCGCCGAGGGCGCCATTGACGCGGCAAATATCTTCAAGCCTGCCCTGGGACGGGGCGAGCTGCAGATGCTGGGGGCGACCACTCGGGAGGAATACCGGAGGTATATTGAAAAGGACGCGGCTCTGGAGCGGCGCTTCCGTCCGGTGGTGGTGGAGGAACCAGGTGAAGAGGCCACCCTTGCCATTCTCCGGGCGCTGAAGCCGGGACTGGAGCGGCACCACCATCTCCGGATCACCGAGGAAGCGGTGAAAGAGGCGGTGCGCCTGTCTAAGCGGTATCTGCCGGATCTGTACCTGCCCGACAAAGCCATCGACCTGCTGGACGAGGGCGCTGCCAGGGCACGGATGGAGGAGACCCAGCTGTGCCGGGGCGGAAGCGCCCGGAAGGAACTGGAGCAGGAACTGAACGAGGCGGTTCGGGAGCGGAAATACGAGAAGGCCGCCGAGCTCCGGGACAAAATGCAGTATTTGTCCAAATCCCCAGACGGCAAACGCGCCCGCTCCGTTACCGGGGCGGACATTGCCTGGGTGGTCTCCGCCCGCACCGGGATTCCCGTGGGTCGGCTCACCGCAGGAGAGCGGGAGCGGCTGCTGGGGCTGGAGGGACTGCTGTCGGCCCAGGTGGTTGGGCAGGAAAAGGCGGTGCAGGCCGTCGCCGAGGCGGTTCGCCGGGGCTACTCCGGCATCCGGGACGCCAACCGTCCCATTGCCAGCTTGCTGTTCACCGGCCCTACCGGCGTGGGTAAGACGGAGCTGTGCCGGGCGTTGGCGGAGGAAATCTATGGAAGCCGGGAGGCAATGATCCGGCTGGACATGACGGAATATATGGAAAAGCAGTCGGTCTCCCGCCTGATCGGCGCGCCTCCCGGGTATGTGGGCTACGAGGAGGGAGGCAAGCTGACGGAGGCGGTGCGGCGGCGGCCCTACTGCCTGGTGCTGATGGACGAATTGGAGAAGGCCCACCCGGATGTGCTGGGCATTCTGCTGCAGATCATGGAGGAAGGAGTGCTGACGGATTCCACTGGGCGGCGCGTGAGCTTCCAGAACGCCATCGTGGTGATGACCTCCAACGTGGGCGGGCAGATTCGGGGCGAGGGTCTGGGCTTCTGCGCGGGGGGTCGGAGCGCGGAAATCGGCGAGGCTCTGCAGCAGGCGTTTTCCCCGGAATTTCTGGGGCGGATCGACCAGACGGTGTACTTTGAACCCCTTGGCAGCGGAGCCATGGAGGCCATTGCCTGGAAATATCTGCGCCAGCTCCAGGAGCGGACTGCGGCGATGGGCACCCAGCTGGTGCTGCCGCCGGAGACGGCGACAATGCTGCTGCAAAAATGCCCCGGCAGGGACGGTGCCAGACAGCTGCGCCGCCTGGTGCAGAGCGAGGTGGAGGGGCCGCTGGCCAGTTTCCTGCTGCGCTGCGCCAAAAAGCCCACCCGGGTGAAGCCCCGGCTGGAGGACGGAAAACTGGCGTTCTGACACAACAGAGGAGGGGGACGATGCTCGCATCGCCCCCCTCTATGGAAGGAAGAATCTGGAAAACTCTGAAACAGAGATAAAAAAGACTGCTGTTTTATTAGAACAAACTGACGAATAACCCCTGTTTTCTGACGAAAGACGAAAATTCTCTGAGAAAAAGATTGATTTTTTTGATCGCGGGTAGTATACTGTCTGTAAATGGAGTAAAAGGGCAGTAAAGTGGAGTAAAAGGGAGGTGAGCGCCGTGATCGGAAAGTACAGTGCGAAGCTGGACGAGAAGAGCCGCCTGTTCGTGCCCGCCAAGCTGCGCCCGGAGCTGGGGGAGACCTTTTTCGTGACCCTGGGGGTCAACTGCGGTCACCGCTGCCTCACTGTCTACACTGCCGAGGAGTGGAAGCGCCTTTCGGACAACTACAACGCCCTGAGCATTTCTCAGAAAGCCGGCGCCACCAGCCTGATCTTCATGAACGCGGCGGAGTGCACCCCGGACAAGCAGTTCCGGTTCAGCCTGACCCCGTTTCTGCTGGATTACGCGGGCATTCACCGGGAGGTCATGATCGTGGGCCGGGCGGGTCAGGCGGAGATCTGGGACGCGGAGGAGTTCGCAGCCTTTGAGGCAGAGAACCTGACTCCGGAAAAGCTGCTTTCCTCCCTGGAGGCAATCGGCCTATGAGGGAATTTCACCATGTCTCCGTGCTGCTGGAGGAGTGCATCGAAGGCCTTTCCATCCAGCCGGAGGGCATTTATGTGGACGGTACTCTGGGCGGCGGGGGACATTCCAGCCGAATCGCGGCGAAGCTCACCACCGGACGCCTGATCGGCATTGACCGGGACGAGGCGGCGCTGCAGGCGGCGACGGAGCGGCTGAAGATCTTTGGGGAGCGTGTTACCCTGGTGCACGGTAACTTCAGCCGGATGGACGAAATTCTGCGGGAATTGGGCATCGACAAGGTGGACGGTATCCTGCTGGATCTGGGCGTTTCCTCTCCCCAGCTGGACGATGGGGAGCGGGGCTTTTCTTACATGACCGACGCGCCGCTGGATATGCGCATGGATCGCACCGGCGGGCGGGACGCCCATCAGATTGTCAACACCTGGCCCTATGAGGAACTCAAACGGATTTTATACGACTACGGCGAGGAGCGCTTCGCGCCCCAGATCGCCGCGGCTATCTGCCGCCGGCGGGAGGAGAAGTCCATCGATACCACGCTGGAGCTGGTAGACGTGATCAAAAGCGCCATGCCGGCCTCCGCCCTCCGGGAAAAACAGCATCCCGCCAAGCGGAGCTTCCAGGCAATCCGCATCGCTGTCAACGACGAACTGGGCGAGGTGGAGACGGTGATGAAGAAGGCCGTGTCCCTGCTGCAACCCGGCGGACGGCTGGCGGTGATCACCTTCCATTCTCTGGAGGATCGGATCGTGAAGAACGCCATGGCGGAGGCGGCAAAGGGCTGCGTCTGCCCTCCCAATTTTCCGGTGTGCGTCTGCGGCCGGAAGCCCCAGGTGAAAATCATCACCCGTAAGCCCATCGCCTCCGGAGAATCGGAACTGGAGGTAAACCCCAGAGCCCGCAGCGCCAAGCTGCGTATCTGTGAAAAGCTGTAAACGCCGAAAAGAGGGAATAGAGCATGACACAAAAACCCAAGATCCAATATATCGGTCAGTTCTATGTCCCCGGCAGCGAGGCACGGGTACTGGCGCCGAAGGAAAAGAAACGCAAGGCCAAGACCAAGCTGCCCACCGCGAAGCGGGAGCAGGTCGGGGCAATCTACATCGACCCCATTGCCATTGTCGGCATTCTGGCGGCGGTGGCGCTGTTAGCGGTGATGGTGCTGGGGGTGCTGCAAATCCGGGATGACTGGACGGAATATAATGCCATGTCCCGATACGTCTCCCAACTGAAAAGTGAGAACGCGGAGCTGAAAAGCACCTACCGAGACGGCTATGACCTGGCGGACATCCGGGAAAAGGCACTGGGCATCGGCCTGGTACCCAAGGAAGAAAGCAAGACCATGCGCATCACGGTCACAGTGCCCCAGCGGGAGCCGGAGCCGACCCTTTGGGACGACATCGTCTGGTTTTTCCAAGGGCTGTTTGCATAACGTCTCGTCTTCCCCATACAATTTGGATAGCAGCTGCAATGGGCGGCGAGGGATTCCCTTGCTGCCCAAAGTTGTATCCTGACAGAAAGGCCGGTGGCTTATGGGGAAGAAGAGGGAATATCACCGCCTGCGCCTGGACAGCGGACAGCACAGACGGATTCTGCTGGTTTCCGCTGTGCTGGGAGGCCTGGCCTTTGTGCCGGTGGCGGTGCGGCTTTACACCCTGATGGTGACGGATTATGACTATTATTCCAATCTCGCTCTGCGCAACCAGACCCGAACCACCACGGTGAGCGCAGACCGGGGAGATATTTTCGACCGGAACATGAATCTCCTCGCCACCTCCGTCAGTGTGGAGAATGTGTATCTGGATCCTCATGAGCTGAAGCAGTCCAAGGCGGACATCGAAGCGGTGTCCCAGGTGCTGGGAAGCATCCTGGATGAGGACCCTGCCTGGATTGCCCAGCAGGCGGCGGACACCCGGAAGCGCTACAAACAGGTGGGGAAGGGCATCGACGAGGAAACCGCCGGAAAAATCCGGGACTATATGAACGAAAGCGGCGTATCCGGCATCCACCTGGAGCCGACCTCCCAGCGAACCTACCCCTGCGGCACCCTCGCCGCCCAGGTCGTCGGTTTTACCAACGCCTCCAACGAGGGCTGCGAGGGGGTGGAGGCGGCCTACAACAGCTTTCTCGCCGGCAGCACCGGGCGGGTGATTACAACGAAGGGCAACAACGAGATGGATATGCCCTTTTCCTATGAGAACTACGTCTCCTCCCGGCAGGGGGACAGTGTGATTCTGACACTGGATACCACGGTTCAGGCCTGCCTGGAAAAGCAGCTTTCCGCCGCCATCGATCGCTACGACGTGCAAAACGGCGCCTTCGGTCTGGTGATGAACTGTAAGACGGGAGAAATTCTCGCCATGGCGACCCTGGGCAGCTACGACCCAAACAACTACCTGGAAATCGCCGACCCGGAGACGGCGGCGCAGCTGGAGGAAATGAAAGCGGCCTACCTTGTTCAGGCGGAGGGAAGCGAAGCCTATGCATCGGGGGAGCAGGCCTATCAGCAGGCGCTTTCCGCCGCCCGGCTGAAGCAGTGGCGAAACCGGTGCATTTCCGACGGCTATGAGCCGGGTTCCACCTTCAAGGTGCTGACCATGTCGGCGGCGTTGGACTGCGGCGCCATCGACCTGAATACCTCCTTCCACTGCTCCGGCTCGGAGCAGATTCCGGGTCGCGCCCAGCGGCTGCACTGCTGGCGCTCTACCGGCCACGGCGCGGAAAAGACGCCCCAGGCATTGCAAAATTCCTGCAACATCGCCTTTGCCCACATCGCCCTGAAGCTGGGCGGGGAGCGATTTTACGAGTATGTGGAGAAATTCGGAATACTGGAAAAAACCGGGATTGATCTGTCGGGGGAGAGCAAGGGCGTGTTCTTTGACAAGGCTCTCGTCACCGATACGAACAAGTGGGGCACAGCCAGCCTGACCTCCGGCTCCTTCGGGCAGACCTTCAAGATTACGCCCTTGCAGCTGGTGCGGGCGATTGCTTCGGTGGTCAACGGCGGGGAGCTGATGGAGCCGTACATCGTATCCGAAATTCTGGACGCTGACGGCAATACGGTCATGAAGGCCGAGCCGACGGTGGTGCGCAGAACCATTCAGCCGGAGACCTCCGACACCATGCGAACCCTGATCCGATCCGTGGTTACGGAGGGAACGGCAAAAAACGCCAAGGTTGCGGGCTTTTCCATCGGCGGAAAGACCGGAACCAGCGAAAAAATTGACGTATTTGACGAGAACGGTCAGCGGGTTCAGGATAAAATCGTGTCTTTTGTGGGGATTGCGCCCATGGAAGATCCGGAGTATATTGTATTGGCGGCGTTGGACACCCCTTCCCGGACAACGGGAATCTATATTTCCGGCGGCGTCATGGCAGCGCCCACGGTGGGGGCGATCATGGCGGACATCCTGCCCTACCTGGGGGTGGAGCGAACCTTTTCGGAGGATGACATCGCCGGAAAGGAAATCGTCATGGCGGATTACACCGGCATGACGGAAAAAGAGGCGCTGACGCTTTTGAAGCAGGAATCCTTGACGGCGGTGGTGTCCGGAACGGCGGAAACGGTGACGGGGCAGCTTCCCGCCCCTGGGCAGACCGTTCCCGGGGGCAGCCGGGTTCTGCTGTTCTTCGGGCAGACCCCGGAAGCGGAATCGGTAAAGGTTCCGGATTTCGCGGGTATGAACCGCCAGCAGGCCAGCGATGCCGCCGGCGCGCTGGGACTGTACATTCTGGTAACCGGAAACGATGAAGTTTCCCCCAACGTCACCGTGACGGCGCAAAGCGAAGCGAAGGATACCCTGGTTCCCGCGGGAACTACCATTACCCTGAAATTTACGGATACCACAGCCAGAGACTGATTTCCCATTTCCAACCCAAACGGAGGACGCATATGAAGCTGAAGGAACTTTTGGAGGGCATTTCCGTTGTGGAATGCACCGCCGACCTGGAACTGGAGATTCGGGAGATTTTCTACGATTCCCGGAAGGTGACTCCCGGCAGTCTGTTTGTCGCCGTGTCCGGCTTCGCCGCCGACGGCAACCGGTTTATCCCCATGGCTATGGACAAAGGCGCGGCGGCGGTGGTTACGGCAAAAAAGCCGGAGACAGCGGTTCCCTACATTCTGGTGGAATCCGATCGGCTGGCGCTGGCGCTGCTGGGGTGCAATTACTTTCACCATCCGGCGCGGAGCATGACCATGATCGGCATTACCGGCACCAACGGCAAGACCTCCTCTACACTGCTGCTCAAGCAGGTATTGGAAAAATGCCTGGGGGCGAAGGTGGGCCTGATTGGCACCATGGCAAACATGATTGGCTCCCAAACCATTCCTACGGAACGAACCACCCCGGAGAGCTTTGAGCTGCAGGCGCTGTTTGCCAGAATGCGGGATGCCGGGTGCACCCACGTGGTGATGGAGGTTTCCAGCCACGCCATCACCCTGGAACGAATTGGCGGAATCCGGTTTGACGTTGCCGCCTTTACCAACCTGACCGAGGATCATCTGGACTTTCACAAGACCATGGATGCCTACTGCGGCGCTAAGGCGGAGCTGTTCCGCCGGTGTGACAAGGCCGTGGTCAATGTGGACGACGCCTATGCCCACCGGATTGTGTCGGCGGCGAACTGCCCGGTGCTGACCACCGCCGTGGAAAAAACGGCGGATCTCCGGGGGGAAGACCTGACGCTGTTTTCCGAAGGGGTATCCTTTACCGCCGTGTCAGGGGCTCAAAAAGCGGCGGTGTCCCTGCCCATTCCCGGCAGGTTCACGGTATACAACGCCCTGACGGTGCTGGGTATTGCCCTGCAGCTGGGTATTCCCCTGGCGGAAAGCGCCGAAGCGCTGAAAACCGTCAGCGGCGTGAAGGGACGGGTGGAGGTGGTTCCCACGCCGGGGATGCCCTACAGCGTTCTCATTGACTACGCCCACACCCCCGACGGGCTGGAGAAGGTTCTTTCCGCCGTGCGGGATTTCTGCAAGGGCAGGGTTATCGTGGTGTTCGGCTGCGGCGGCGACCGGGATCCCATGAAGCGTCCCATCATGGGACATATCGGCGTGAAGCTGTCGGACTACGCCGTCATCACCTCCGACAATCCCCGCACGGAAGATCCCATGGCGATTATCCGGGACATTCTGAAAGGGGTAAAACAGGAAGACGGGGAATATATTGTTATGGAAGACCGGCGCAAAGCCATTCGATATGCTATGGACATTGGGAAAAAAGATGATATAATTATTCTGGCAGGGAAGGGCCACGAGACCTATCAGGACATCGGCGGGCAGAAGCGCCATCTGGATGAACGGGAGGAGGTCGCTGCCCACCTGCGGGAATTGAGGAAAACAAATGGGTAAGTTAACGCTGAAACAAGCTGCCGCGTGGTGCGGCGGAACCGTGGAAGAAAAATACGCGGACGTGGAATTTCTCGGCGCCGGCAACGACACCCGGGTATTGCAGCCGGGACAGCTGTTCATTGTGCTCCAGGGCGCTCGGGATGGTCATGACTTCATTCCGAGAGCCATGGAGCGGGGGGCAGCCGCCGTGCTGTGCAGCCGCAAGGTGGGAGACTTTCCCGCCATCTACGTGGAGGATCCCCGGATCGCGCTGGGGCAGATCGCCCGGGAGGAGCTGAAGCGCATCGGTGCGAAGGTAGTGGCGGTCACCGGCTCCGTGGGTAAGAGCACCACCAAGGAGATGGTCGCCGCCGTGCTGGAGCAGTCCTTTTTGACCAGCAGGACGCCGGCAAACCACAATAACGACATCGGAATGCCCATGGCGGTGCTTGCCATGCCGGAAAACACCGAGGTTGCCGTGCTGGAAATGGGAATGAACCATTTCGGCGAGATCTCCTACCTGTCCCGGATCGCGTGCCCGGATGTGGCGGTGATCGTCAACATCGGCACAGCCCATATCGAATTTCTGGGCACCCAGGAGGGCATCCGGCAGGCGAAGATGGAGATCGTGGAGGGAATGCCCCCGGAGGGGAAGCTGTTGCTCAACGGCGACGATCTGCTTCTGAGAAACCTGGACAGAGAGCCGCAGCAGCGGATTACATACTTCGGTTCCTCCGAAGGCTGCGCCGTTCGGGCCGCAGACGTTTCCCAGGAGGGAGACTACCTGTGCTTCCGCGTGGAGGCCGGTCGCCTGTCCTTCCCGGTGCGGATGCTGCTGGAGGGCGAGCATTTTGTCACCGACGCTTTGGCGGCGGTGACTGTGGGACTGAATATGGGCGTGCCGCCGGAGAAAATTCAGGCGGGACTGGCTCAGTTCCGCAATATTTCCGGACGGCAGGAAATTCTGCAGGTCGGAGGCATGACCATCATCAAGGACTGCTACAACGCCGGCCCCGAATCCATGGCGGCGGCGTTGGCGGTTCTCGGAAAGAAGCCCGGGCGGCGCATTGCCGTACTGGGGGACATGCTGGAGCTGGGCGACTGCACCCAGGCGGAGCACTACCGGGTGGGCCGGATCGCCGCCGAAAAGGCAGATTACGTCTTTGCCTTCGGCCCCAATTCCCGGCGGATCATCAGCGGAACCATCACCGGCGGTATGCCGGAGAGCCGGGGAAGAGCCTTTACCGACCGGGAGGAACTGGTTGCCGCCCTGCGCCGCACCGCCAAGCCCGGTGACGTACTGCTGTTTAAGGCCAGCCGGGGCATCCATTTGGAGCAGGTGCTGGACGCCTTCCTGGGCGAAGAGAAATAACGGAGGAAGAAGTCATGATCAGAATTTGGATAACGGCTGCGGCGGGTTGCGCCCTTACCGGCGCCATTGGGTATTTGCTGCTGCCGGTGCTGCGGGCGCTGAAGGCCGGACAGTCCATCCGGGAGATCGGCCCCACCTGGCACAACAGCAAGGCGGGCACCCCCATGATGGGCGGGCTGATGTTCATTTTCGCGGCGATCTTGTGCGTGGTGGGAAACCTTCCCTCCATGGCGGATCACTCCGTGATATATGTGCTGATTCTGGCGCTGTGTTTTGGCCTCATCGGCTTTCTGGACGACTTTACCAAAATTAAATTCCACCGGAATCTGGGATTGACCACCCTGCAGAAGGCCATGCTGCAAATGGCGGTATCGGCGCTGTTCCTGTACGCGATGTACCGCTCCGGCTTTATGAATACCCACGTGTACATTCCCTTCTTCAATGTCAGCTTCCAGATGCACCCCATTGTGTATATCTTCTTCGCCATGTTCGTCATGGTGGGCACCGTCAACTCGGTGAACCTTACCGACGGCGTGGACGGCCTGTGCGGCAGCGTCACATTGCCGGTCATGGTGTTCTTCACCGCTGCGTCGGTTGCCCTGGGAAAGTACGAGCTGGCGGTGCTGCCCGCGTCTTTGGCGGGCGGACTGATCGCTTACCTTTTTTACAACTGGCACCCGGCGAAGGTTTTTATGGGCGATACCGGGTCGCTGTTTCTGGGGGGCGTGGTCTGTGCCATGGCCTTTGCCCTGGAAATGCCTCTTATTTTGATTCTGGTGGGCTTTGTATACGTCTGCGAGGCCATGTCCGACATTCTGCAGGTGGGCTATTTCAAGGCGACCCACGGAAAGCGCCTCTTTAAGATGGCACCCATCCACCACCATTTCGAGATGTGCGGCTGGAAGGAAGAGAAGATCGTGCTGACCTTTGCCGGTGTTTCGGCGGTGATGTGCCTGATTGCCTGGGTGGGCATTTCCGGACTGATCGGCTGATTGTGTGCGTTTCTATCCGTCCCTGAAAGGAAGTAGCTTATGGCGTTGGAGCGGAATCTCCATGCCAAAGAGAACCGCCGTCCGGGGCTTGCCCGGACGGGGGAGAGCGTTGATTATCCCTTCCTGCTGCTGGTGCTGACGCTGCTGATCGTAGGCCTTGCCATGCTGTACTCGGCAAGCTATGCTCAGAGCGAGTACGACACCGGCTACGAGATTTCTACAAAATATTTGCAGAAACAGGCGGTTTGCGCCGCTATCGGCCTGGCGGCTATGGCTGCGTTCAGCCGGATCCCGGCAAACGTCTGGTACCGCTTCGCCTGGCCTCTGTATGCTTTGAGCATTGTCCTGCTTCTCAGTGTACTGGTGGTGGGAGAGGAGGTCAACGGGGCGCGGCGCTGGATCAATCTGGCGGGGATTCAGTTTCAGCCCTCGGAAATTGCCAAGTTCACCATGATCGTCCTCTTCGCCCGATTGACCCGCTTGTTCGGGCAGGACGCCAAGACCTTTCGCTACGGCGTGCTGGGGTTCGGCGCGGCTCTGCTGGGCATTCTGGTGCCGCTGGCGCTGGAAAAGCACCTCTCCGCCATCATGCTCATGGGCATGGTCGCCGTTGTGATGATGTTCGTGGCAGGCACCCGTGCCCGGTGGCTGCTGGCGGGCGCGGGAGCCGCCGCCGTGTTTCTGGTGGTTTACGTCAGCTTTATGGGCTATGCCGGGGATCGGATCACCGCCTGGCGGCACCCAGAGCTGGATCCCGGGGACACCGGCTATCAGATTTTGCAGTCACTGTACGCCATCGGCTCCGGCGGCCTGTTCGGGCTGGGCTATGGAAAGTCCCGGCAGAAGTATTTGTATCTACCTTTTCAATATAACGACTATATCTTCGCGGTGATCTGCGAGGAGCTGGGACTGGTGGGGGCGCTTGCCATTGTGGTGCTGTTTGCCGCCACCATCGCCCGGGGCTACTGGATCGCTCTTAACGCCCGGGACCGGTTTTCCACGGTTCTGGCTGCGGGCTTGGTGACCCTCATCGCCGTGCAGACCATTTTGAATCTGTGCGTGGTGACCAACCTGCTCCCCTCCACCGGCATCGCCCTGCCGTTCTTCTCCTACGGCGGTACGGCGCTGGCGGTGAATCTGGGGGAAATGGGCATTGTCCTGAGTATTTCCCGAGGACGAAACCGAAGAAAAATACAGGAGGCATAACCTATGAATCTGATTTTTACCTGCGGCGGCACGGCTGGGCATATCAACCCCGCCATCGCGGTTGCCAATATGATGAAGGAGCGCCATCCCGACTGCCGGATCCTGTTCATTGGCGCCAAGGGACACATGGAGGAGACTCTGGTGCCCCAGGCGGGGTACGACTTAACGTGCCTGGCGGGCTCCGGCCTCAGCCGGGGAAAAAACCTGGCGGCGGTGAAGCAGAACCTTCACGCGGTGAAGTGCGTTCTGGACGGCGTGAAGGCCTGCAAGAAGATTTTCCGGGAATTCCAGCCCGACGTGGTCATTGGCACCGGCGGCTATGCCAGCTATCCGGCGCTCCGGGCCGCCCAGTCCATGGGCATTCCCACCTGCGTCCATGAGAGCAACGCCGTTCCCGGCGTCACCACCCGTATGGCGGCGAGCAAGGCCAGCCGGGTGCTGGTGGCCTTTGAAGAAAGCGTTCAATACTACCGCCACCCGGAGAAGGTGGAGGTGGTGGGTATGCCCGTCCGGAAGGAATTCATTTTTGATACCAAGGAGCAGGCACGGAAGGAACTGGGGCTGGAGGGAGCCATCGTGGTCTCCGCCTTCGGCAGTCAGGGTGCCAAGGTGATGAACGAGACCATCGCTGACATGATGGTGCTGGAGCAGGCGGACGGCTTCCCCTTCCACCATATCCACGCCACCGGCAGCTTTGGAAAGGAATGGATGCCCCAACGGGTGAAGGCGGGCGGCGTGGACTGGGAGCATTGCTCCGCTCTGGACATCCGGGAGTATATCTACGATATGCCCCGGGTCATGGCGGCGGCGGATCTGGTCATTGGACGGGCGGGCAGCGCCACCTGCAATGAGATCGGCGCTTCCGGTACCCCCTGCATTCTCATTCCGTCCCCCAATGTGACCAACAACCACCAGGAGAAAAACGCCCGAGTGCTGGAAGCGGGGGGCGGCGCGGTGGTGCTGCTGGAAAAGGACTGCACGCCCCGGAAGCTGTACGAGCTGATTCAATCCCTGCTGGCGGACGAGGAGGGGCGGAAGCAGATGTCCCGGAAGCTCCACGCCATGGTTCGCCTGGACTCCGCGGAGAAGATCTGCGGCATTGTGGAGAAGCTCAGCAAACGATAACCCGTCCCCAGGAGGAACACTATGGATACAACGAAAGAAAGCCGGGATACCGCCGAAAAGCGTCGAGCCCAGCCCGGGCAGCGGCAGGATACCTCCCGGCGCAACGGCGACGCTTCTCAGCAGCGGCAGAACCGGTCCGCAGAGCAGACAGACCGCCGTCCACGCGGCTCTGAGCAGACGGCTCAGAACCCCAGACCGCGGCAGCAGGACGCGCCGGAGCGGCGTGAACGTTCCCAGGAGCGAAGATCCGCCCAGACCCGGAAGACGTCCGGCGCAGGTCAGAGCGCTCCGTCACGCCGGGAGACAGAGCCGGGAAAGACGGCGGGCAGGCCCCGAACTGGCGGTCAGAAGCCGCCGCAGACCCGGCAGCGCAGCGCCTCGGAGCCGGCTGCCCGGCAGCGGAAAAGCACCGCCTCCCGCCGCCCGGTTCAGGACGACGTTCCCGACCGGAAGCGCGCCTACGGCAACAGCAAGCCCAAAAAGAAGTCCGCGCTTACCATGGCGTCGGAGGCGTTCTCCGCCGCGAAGCAGAAGCGCGCGTCCCGGTCATCTGCCACAGGCAGAAAAAAGAAGCGGGCATCCGCGCCCACCCCGGCGGTGATTTATACCCAACCGCTGCCCTTCAACCGGGACCGGCTGATTGTCCAGCTGCTCACCGTCACGGCGGTGGTGCTGGCTATTGTGATGGGACTTTCGGTATTTTTCAAGGTGGAGACCATTACGGTCACCGGCGCGGACACCTACAGCCCCTGGGCGGTTCGGGAGGCCTCGGGCATTTCGGAAGGGGACAACTTGCTGACCTTCAGCAAAATCCGTGCCGCCAGTCAGATCATGGCAAATCTGCCCTACGTCAAGGGGGTGCGGATTGGTATAAAATTACCAGATACGGTCAATATTATGATCGAGGAAGAGAGCGTGGTCTACGCCATCAAATCCGGTGACGGGCAGTGGTGGCTGATGGATTCCAATGGACGGGTGGTGGAGCAGGGCAATAACGCCAAGGCTGCCGCCTGTACCCAGGTGCTGGGAGTGACTCTGGACAATCCTGTCCCCAACGAGCAGGGAATCGCCACCGAGATCACCCCCACCGAGACCAACGAGCTGGGAGAAGTGATTCCTGTCACCACAACCGGCGCCCAGCGGCTCACCGCCGCACTGCAGATTCTCAGAGCGCTGGAGGACAACGATATTGTGGGCGATGCTGCCAGCGTGGACGTGACCAGCGCGGAGGACATTATTTTGTGGTACGGCACCCGCTACCAGGTCAACCTGGGGGACAGCACCCGCCTGGACTACAAAGTCGCCTGTATGAACGATGCCATTCTGCAGATGAGCGATTACCAGAGCGGCGTTCTGGACATCAGCTTCACCATCTGGCCCAACCAGGTGGGGTATACCCCGTTTGGATAAGAGCGCAAACAAAGCCTTCCCCTTTGGGGAAGGTGGCTCGCCGCAAGGCGAGACGGATGAGGGATGCCTGGTACGAATTTGCGGCAGCGTTCCGATTTTCGGAGTGCAGTACTGCCCCCTCATCAGTCAAAAATCGAAGATTTTTGCCAGCTTCCCCCAATGAAGCCTTTGGGACGCCGTAACGAACCTAACAGTACCCAGTGGCGTAACGAAAACAGACCACCCGTGCACGCATTGTCGGTGGCGACTCGCCGTTATGTGATTATTTTGTAAATTATTTGCCGAATCAGCAGATTTTCTATTGACCAATTCCATTTTTCGGGATAGAATAGAAGAGCATAGATGCTAATTTCAGGCAGCGTCGGCTCCGCCGCGCCTGCAAAGGATACGAAAGATACATAGGAGGAAGAGTTTATGTCCGAAACTGTACAGGATCGCGTTGTGAAAATCAAGGTGATCGGTGTCGGCGGCGCCGGCAACAATGTTATCAACCGTATGATCGATGCCGGTGTGGGCGGCGTGGACTTTGTGGTCGTGAACACCGATAAGCAGGATCTGAATAAATCCGTGTGCAAGAACAAAATCCAGATCGGTGAGAAGCTCACCGGCGGCATGGGCGCCGGCTCCAAGCCGGAGGTGGGCAAGAAGTCCGCGGAGGAATCCCGGGCTGCTATTTCCAAGGCCCTTGAGGGCACGGACATGGTTTTTGTCACCGCCGGTATGGGCGGCGGAACCGGCACCGGCGCGGCTCCCATCGTGGCGGATCTGGCTCACGAGGCCGGAATCCTCACCGTCGGTGTTGTCACCAAGCCCTTCAAGTTTGAAGGTGCCAACCGGATGCGCCAGGCGGAGCAGGGCATTGCCGAACTCAGCGGCAAGGTGGATTCCCTGATTATCATCCCCAATGACCGGCTGAAATACGTTACCGACCAGAAGATCACCTTCGCCAACGCCTTCGGCATCGCAGACGACGTGCTGAAGCAGGCGGTTACTTCCATTTCCGAGCTGGTGGGCTTCTGCAAGAATGTCATCATCAATCTGGACTTTGCCGACGTGTCCGCCGTTATGAAGGACGCGGGTCGGGCGCATATGGGCGTGGGCACCGCCTCCGGCAGGGAGAAGGCCGAGCAGGCCGCCACCGCCGCCGTTTCCAGCCCCCTGCTGGAGACTTCCATCAACGGTGCCACCGGCGTGCTGGTGAACGTTACCGGTTCCTCCGAGATGACCCTGGACGATGTGGAGACCGCCGCCGGAATCGTGCAGGAGGCCGCCAACCCCGACGCCAACATCATCTTCGGCGCCACCATCTCCGACGAGTTCCAGGATGAGATGCGGGTGACCGTCATTGCCACCGGCTTTGAGATGAAGCCGGAGGGGGCTGTCCCCAAGGCCGGCAAGGCTTCCGCCGGCAAGCCCAGCTTTGTCCCGGATGACATTGATACTCCCGTTGCCGCCGCCCAGCAGCCCACCAAGAGCGCGGACATGAGCGACATCGACGAGATCTTCAGCATTTTCAAACGCTGATTCGCGCGTGACGCATCCCGGCCCCAAACGGGTCGGGATGCTTTGCTGTATGAAAGAATGGGGGAGAAACTTGGCAGCTTATGAGACCCTGGCAGTCAGCTATGACCGGCTGACCAATGATGTGGACTACGAGGCTGTGACGGCCTTTTACGACGAAATTTTGAAGCGGGAGGGGGTCAGGCCAAGGACCGCCGTTGACCTCGCCTGCGGCACCGGCTCCATTACGGCGATCCTGGCACAAAAGGGGCTGACCGTCACCGGCGTTGACCTGTCCGAGGAGATGCTCACCGTGGCGCAGCAGAAGACCGCCGATCTTTCCAATCCGCCCCGATTCGTGCGTCAGAGCCTTCAGCGGCTGTGGCTTCCAAGAGGCGTGGACATGGCGGTGTGCGCCCTGGACAGTCTGGACTACATTACAAATCCTGCCGACTGCAAAGAGGCACTCCGGCGGGTTTACAAGGCGCTGAACCCCGGCGGAGTTTTCATCTTCGACGTCAACACCCCGGAAAAGCTCCGAGCCATGGACGGTCAGGTCTTCCTGGATGAGGACGACGATGTCTACTGCGTCTGGCGGGGGGAATTTGACGAGAATACCAATATCTGCTCCTACGGCATGGATTTGTTCCAACGCCGGGGGACGCTCTGGCAGCGCTCCTTTGAAGAGCATCGGGAGTACGCTTACTCCCGGGAGCAGCTGACGGACTATCTCCGGGCAGTGGGCTTCACCCATATTAAGGTCTACGGCGACCGCCGGCTCGCGCCGCCGGAACCCGGGGAACAGAGAATCTACTTCAGTGCAAGGAAGGGAACAATCCGATGAAAGACTACCTGGTTCGTGGTATGAGCATGGACGGCTTCGTGAAGCTCACAGCCATTCGCTCAACAGAACTGGTGCGCCGCGGCGCGGAAATCCATGGCACCACACCCAACGCCACTGCCGCCTTCGGACGCTGTCTCACGGCGGCATCCATGATGGGAAATATGCAGAAGGTGGAAAACGGCTCCATGACCCTGCAGGTGCGGGGTGGCGGCCCCATCGGCACCATCACCGTGGTGTCCGATGCCGTGGGCAATGTCCGGGGCTGCGTCACGGAGCCGAAGGTGCCACTGGTTGAAAAATATCCCGGGAAGCTGGACGTGGGTGCCACCGTAGGCACCGACGGCACTCTGACGGTCATTCGGGACTTGCAGATGAAGGAACCATATATCGGCTCGACCCAGCTGGTGTCCGGGGAAATTGGCGACGACATCACCGCATACTTTGTCCAGAGTGAGCAGACGCCCACGGCCTGTGCCTTGGGCGTGCTGGTGGATCGGGACAGAAGCGTCAAGGTGGCGGGGGGCTATCTGCTCCAGCTGCTTCCCGGCGCGCCGGAGGAGGTCATTGACACGCTGGAACAGGGAATTCAGAGAGCGGGCGCAGTGACAGCCATGCTGGATGCCGGTCTGACCCCGGAGGATATTCTGGGCCAGGTCTGTGGAAAACTGGGGGCGGTTTTCCTGGAGACCACCGAGGTTTCCTACAAGTGCTACTGCACCAGGGAGCGCGTGGAGCGGGCGCTCATCAGCCTTGGACGGAAGGAGCTGGAGGAAATCCGGGATGAAGGAAAGACCTTCCCGGTATCCTGTCAATTCTGCGACACGGTGTATCGATTCACACCGGCGGACATATCCCGGCTTCTGGAAAAGATTTAAGGCAACACCGCACAATGGGAACTGCGAGCCTCGGCGGATCTTTTGCTCCATTATGCGGTACTGCCTTAATTTTGCGGGAGAATGGTGGGAAAAACAGGGAGATTCGTCAGGCAAAATGGACGATAAAAAAAGCGAAAAAAGTGCTTGACAAAACAGGGGTTTCTGTGTATAATGAACCACGTCGCTGAGGTGAGAACGCAAGGCGCGGGTTCGGGAGCATAGCTCAGCTGGGAGAGCACATGCCTTACAAGCATGGGGTCACAGGTTCGAGCCCTGTTGTTCCCACCAC
>JAQXPK010000100.1 GCA_029100605.1 Bacillota bacterium
TGCGTTATCTTCCTTGCTGGGCGGAAAGCCCAGCGGCGTCATCTGCCTTTTCTGGCACAATTCATTCTCGGAAAGCTTTTAAAGCTTTCAATCAAGAATTAGTATGAGAGGTATTTTCGGCCAGGTACACGCCCCGGCCGAGAATTTAATTCAATTTGCCGCCAACGCGGCATACTCTGCGCGGCTATTTTGACAAGCTGAAGTCCCTATGAAAGCTGTGCTTTCATAGGGACTTGCTCATTTCTGGGTTCTGCGACGGTTGTACAGCTTGGCAAGGCCGCCCTCACTGGTTTCCCGGAAGCGGTGATCCAGATTGATGCCCGTTTCCCGCATGGCCCGGCATACCATGTCGTAGCTGATGTTTCGGGAGCCGGTGAGGAAATAGCTTAAATTGCAGGCGTTCATTGCCCGCACGGCAGCCACGGCGTTGCGCTCGATGCAGGGAATCTGCACCAGGCCGCACACCGGGTCGCAGGTCAGCCCCAGGTGGTGCTCCATGGCCACCTCCGCCGCGTACTCCACCTGATCCAGATTCTGTTGGTACAGCTCCGCCAGAGCCGCCGCCGCCATGGAACAGGCCGTGCCGATCTCCGCCTGACAGCCGCACTCCGCGCCGGAGATGGAGGCGTTGGTTTTGGTGAGATTCCCAATGATTCCGGCAGTGGCAAGACCCCGGCAGATCTGCTCGTCGGTGAAGCCCTTGGTCACCTGGGCATATTTCAGCACGGCGGGCACCACGCCGCAGGCGCCGCAGGTGGGCGCCGTGACCACGGTGCCGTTGTCCGCGTTCTGCTCCGCCACGGCATAGGCGTAGGCGGCGATCATCTGGAATTCCCGCAGAGCGGGCTCGTCAGCCTTGGGCTTCTGCTCATAGAGGAATTTCGCCTTGCGCTGGACGTTCAGTCCTCCGGGCAGCACGCCGGTTTTGCTGAGGCCTTCGTCGATGGCGGATTTCATAACCTTCCAGACCTCCATCAGAAAGTCCCAGATCTCCGACCCTTCGTTCAGCTCCACGTAGTCGCTGAGGGTTTGAATGTAGCGCCACTTGCAGAAATCCGCGATTTCCGCGAAGGAATGCTCCACATAGACCTCTTCAGCCTCGGTGTCCGCCTGCCCGGGAATCCGGATGTCGCCGCCACCGACGGATTCAACCCGGAGACGATCCATCTCCTGCCCGCCCTTCACAGCGATAAAGTCCATGGTGTTGGGATGGGCAGGCGGGGGGAGCACCTCGTCGGAGCATACAATCTCCGTGGGCAGGGGAGAAAGCACCTCCCGCAGCACCCGGTCGGTGCCGTGCCCCACGCCGGTTTTGCTCAGAGAGCCGTAGAGAATCACCCGGAAGCCGTCGGCATCAGGGTGTTTGCCCTTGAAGAGCCTTGCTGCCCGCTCCGGCCCCATGGTGTGGGAAGAGGAAGGGCCTTTCCCGATTTTGTAGATCTCACGGATGGATTTCATCAAGATACCTCCGATTTTTTCTTTAGGAAACACCGCATAATGGGGCTTTCGATCCGCCGAAGCCCACAGTTCCCACTGTGTGGTATTGCCTTAAGTATAGCAGACAAACGGGAAAATTACAACGGTTTTTCCTCCCGATTCCGCAGCGCCTCCAGGCTCAGTTCTCCCGCCAGCTTATACAGGGCGTCGGCGAGCACCTGCTCCAGCGGCAGCCCGGCGTGCTGGGCAATGCGGGTATAGAGCGCAGCCGCAGCAGGCTCCAAGTACAGTGTTACCTTCGTCATAAGCGCCTCCCGGGGCAGCAAAAATTTCCGGAAATCTCCGGTTCATCCTATGCAGACCCTTGACATTGGTGCTATAATAAGGTATCAAGGAAACGCTGAGAGGATGAAAACAATGGCAAAAGAGAAAAAGGTGGAGCAGATCACCGACATGGAGGTTGACTTTGCCCAGTGGTACACGGATGTCTGCCGGAAGGCGGAGCTGGTGGAGTATTCCTCCGTCAAGGGCTTTACCATCCTGCGCCCCTATGGCTACGCCATCTGGGAGAATATGCAGAAGATTCTGGACGGGGAATTCAAGAAAACCGGACACGAAAACGTGGCTATGCCTGTTCTGATTCCGGAGAGCCTGCTGAAAAAGGAGGGGGAGCTGGTCAACGGCTTCGCACCTGAGGTGGCCTGGGTCACCATGGGCGGCAGCGAGAAGCTGGAAGAGCGCCTGGCCTTCCGTCCCACCTCTGAGACCATGTTCTGCGACCACTGGTCCAACGTGCTGCAGACCTACCGGCAGCTGCCCATGCTGTATAACCAGTGGTGCTCTGTCATCCGCTGGGAGAAAACCACCCGCCCCTTCCTGCGCTCCCGGGAGTTCTGGTGGCAGGAGGGTCACACCATTCACGAGACTGCCGAGGAGGCTCAGGCCGAGACAAAGCAGCAGCTGCAGTGCTACGCCGACTTCTTTGAGAATGTCCTGGCGATCCCTGTGGTGCCCGGCCAGAAAACCGAGAAGGAGAAATTTGCCGGCGCGGAGGCGACTTATACTGTGGAGTGTATGATGAAGGATCACAAGGCCCTTCAGGGCGCTACCTCCCACTACTTTGGCGACAAGTTCTCCCGTGCCTATAACGTCACCTTCACCGGCCGGGATAACAAGCTACAGTATCCCTTCCAGACCTCCTGGGGCAGCACCACCCGGATGATCGGCGCGGTGATCATGACCCACGGCGACAACAACGGCCTGGTTCTGCCGCCCAAGATCGCGCCCATTCAGGTGATCGTTCTGCCCATCGCCCAGCACAAGCCCGGCGTGCTGGAGGCGGCTGCTCAGCTCAAGGAGCGGCTTGTGAACGCCGGCTTCCGGGTAAAGGTGGACGATTCCGACAACTCCATGGGCTGGAAGTGCGCGGAATACGAGATGAAGGGCGTGCCCCTGCGGGTGGAGTGCGGCCCCCGGGATCTGGAGAACGGTCAGTGCATTTTGGTGCGCCGGAACGACGGGGGAAAGACCGTTATCAAGCTGGCAGATTTGGAAACAGCGGTTGCCCAGCAGCTGGAGCTGGTGCAGAAGGGAATGTTCGAGAAGGCCAAAAAGAACCTGGAGGAGCACATTTTCGAGGCGCACTCCGTGGAGGAGGCCAAGCAGCTGCAGGAGAAGAACGGCGGCTTCATCAAGACCATGTGGTGCGGCGACGAGGCCTGTGAGCTGAAGATGAAAGAGGTCGCCGGTATGTCCTCCCGGTGCATCCCCCTGAAGCAGGAGCACCTGGGCGACACCTGCGCCTGCTGCGGCAAGCCCGCCAGCAAGATGATCTACTGGGGCATCGCTTACTAAAAAAGCATAAACAGACCTGCCGATAGGCAGGCCTGTTTCCAGGGGGATAGGTTTACATAATATAGGAGGAATATGGAGAGAATTCTGATTATTGGCTGTTCCGGCAGCGGTAAATCCACCCTTGCCCGGGCGCTGGGAGAGAAGCTGGGGCTGCCGGTGGTGCATTTGGATCAACTGTGGTGGAAGGAAGGCTGGCAGAACGTTACGAAGGAGGAGTTTGATTCCCGGCTCGCTATGGCGCTGAACATGGAGCGCTGGATCATTGACGGCAACTACAGCCGCACCATGGAGATGCGCCTTGCCAAATGTGACACGGTTCTCTATCTGGACTTTAGCCCCGTAGCCTGCCTCTGGGGTATGTGTCAGCGGGTTTTCGGGAATTACGGGAAGGTGCGTCCGGATATGGCTCCGGGCTGCCCGGAGCGCTTCGACCCGGATTTTGTAAAGTGGATCTGGAATTTCAACAAGAATAACCGCGTCCGCAATTACACCTGGATCGCTCAGGCCAAACACGCGAAAGCGATTATCCTGAAAAACCGCCGGGAGGTGAAGCGGTTTTTGGAAGGGCTGTGACGCAGATACATAACAAAATGTGCTTATCGGCTTAACGCAGCTGTTAGGGCAACGCCGCACAATGGGGCAAGGAGATTCGGCGAGAGATTTTGACGCAAGCGAAAGTATGAAAAACGGGGGAATACTGGATGTATTTCCTATTTTTCATACTGCGCGATTGGGTCAAAAGATCCGCCGAAGCCCGCGGCTTCCATTGTGCGGTGTTGCCTTAGGATAAATTGGAATTTATCGTTCCCTCGGAACGATGGCATTCTGCGAATGCCGGGGAAAACGGATTGCCACACCAGCCTGAGGGCTGGTTCGCAATGACATCGTTTTCTGTTTTCCCTCTATCCTTACGCACCTTACGCAGTGGAACATTACAGCGGTATGTCATTGCGAGCCAGTGCGCACACTGGCGTGGCAATCCGTTCCCCGCAATGCGCAGCATTGCGTCGGCCGTAGGCCGATCACGGTTGGTGCACAAATTGCAGTTTATCGCTTTGCTACGTTATCCCGATAGGCACGAAACAAAAAGCCTTCCCCTTATGGCAATGTCATCCATTTAAGTGAAGGACA
>JAQXPK010000101.1 GCA_029100605.1 Bacillota bacterium
TCTGTTTTTGGTTTTTCCTGGGGCTGGGCGGGGGGAAGCCCTTTTCTCACGTCCTCCCGCAGGAGCCGGTAAAGGGCTGCCGCGATGGGGACGCTGAGCATCATCCCCGCGATTCCGAGGACGCCGCCGCGCACAGAGCGCCCAGAATCACCGCCTCGGTGCACTGGCCCACCACATACCGGCGGAAGCAGTCGTTAAGCACCGACAGGACATAGCGGAGCTTTTCGTTCCACTTGGGCCGGAGATAGCGCGCCAGCAGCCGGCTGCACTGGCTCTGGAGCTTTTCCTTCCCCGCCAGCAGGTAGATGGCAAACACCAGGTCCACCACGCCGCTCACCACCGCCGACGCCAAGGAGGAGAGCACCTGGGCTGCCGTGGTCACCGCACCGGTAACGCCGTGGAAGAAGACGCTGGTAAGCTTGGCCAAGACGCTCTCCCAATCTATTCCATTGAGGGCCTGGGAGGTTCTCTCCGAGAACAGGCCGGAACTGGTCAGCAGCGCCGCCAGACGCTCCAGGGCAGCCGGGACCTCCGCCAGCAGCGTCTGAACGCAGGCGGCAAGCTCGGGCACCACCAGGCGGAGAAGCAGAAGCGCGATGACCACCAGAGTGAGAAAGGACAGCAGCAGGCACACCGACCGCCGTTAAGATCGTGCAGAGCACCTGGGCGGTCTCCCCCCCGGGTGGCGGGGGTCCTGGGAGCAGTCTCCACCAGGTCATCCCAGAGCATGTTCAGGGTCTGGGCGGCAGGGGCCAGGCAAAGGGCAGCCGCCAGGCACAAAGCTGCTGCTTTTTTCACGGATGTTGCAGGGTTTCCTCCTTGGGGCGCGCAAACGGGGACATTGGGGCAAATGCCCAATGTCCCCGCAGGGGTGCATGGTGTTGAGCAAGCGGAAGGGGCTGATCAGGCCTTCCACTTTTCGGCGATGGTCCGCAGCTGGGCGGCCATCTTCTTGAGATCCTTGTTGCTGCCGCCCTTGCTGGCCCGGATGAGGGTCATAAGGTCCATGGCGGCGCTCTCCAGCTCGTGGTAAGCGGAGGAGACATGACCGTTGGACTCGTAGCTGGTCTTCTTGGGGGCGATCTCCACGCCGGCGGCCAGCATCTTGTTGTTGGCCAGGTCAAAGACCTCTTCGTAGAGAGGCGCGTGGGCGGACATGCCCTTTTCCCGGAGGGTGTTGGCGAAGATTTCCGTCACCTGGGCGTCGCCGTGGACCACAAAGACCTGCTTGGGGGCGGGGTCGTTCACATGGTCGATCCAGTCCAGCAGGTGGTCCCGGTCCGCGTGGGAGGACAGGCCCTTGAAGTTATGGATGGTGGCGTTTACCGCGATGTCCTCGCCGAAGAGGCGGACCTGCTTGGCGCCGTTGAGCAGGTGGCGGCCCAGGGTGCCCTCACCCTGGTAGCCCACGAAGACGATGGCGCACTCCTCCCGCCACAGGTTGTGCTTTAAGTGGTGGCGAATCCGGCCGGCGTCGCACATGCCGGAGGCGGAGATGATGACCTTGGAGGACTTGTCCATGTTCAGCATCTTGGACTCCTCGCCGCTCTCGGTCATGGTGAGGCCCGGGAAGGTGAAGAGCTTTTCCCCGTCCTTCACCACCTCCAGGGCTTCCTCGTCCAGGTAGCCCCGCAGGTCACCGGCGAAGATCTTGGTGGCCTCGTTGGCCAGGGGGGAGTCCACCACAACCGTAAAGTTGGGGTTGGACTTCACCATGCCGTCCCGCTTCATCTCCCGCATGAAGTACAGCAGCTCCTGGGTGCGGCCCACGGCGAAGGAGGGGATGATCACGTTGCCGCCCTTGGAGAAGGTGTCGTCGATGATCTTGGCCAGGGCTTCGGTGTAGGACACCATGGGCTCGTGGTTCCGGTCGCCGTAGGTGCTCTCCATGACCACATAGTCAGCCCCCTTCACGAAGGAGGGGTCCCGGATGACCGGCTGGTTGATGTTGCCCAGGTCCCCGGAGAAGAGGATTTTCCGCTCCACCCCGTCCTCTGTGAGCCACATCTCCACGCAGGCGGAGCCCAGCAGGTGGCCGGCGTCCACAAAGCGGATCTTGACCCCCTCGCACAGCTCCACGATCTGGCCGTACTCAAAGGTCACCAGCTTTTCGATGGCCTGCTCCGCGTCGGCCACGGTGTACAGCGGCTCCACCGGCTCCCGGCCGGCACGCTTGCCCTTCTGGTTTTTCCACTGGGCGTCCATTTCCTGGATGTGGGCGGAGTCCCGCAGCATAATGGACATGAGCTGGGCGGTGAGGCGGGTGGTAAAGATCTGACCCTGGAAGCCCTGCTTGACCAGCAGAGGGATTCGGCCGGAGTGGTCGATGTGTGCATGGGTCACGATCACATAATCAATGTAGTTGGGGGCAAAGTCCAGCACGGTATTGTCCCGCTCGTCTTTCCCCTGCTGCAGGCCGCAGTCGATGAGGATCTTCTTGCCGCCCACTTCCACGCAGTGGCAGCTGCCGGTGACCGCCTTGGCGGCCCCGAAAAAGGTTAGTTTCATGACACACCCCTCCCTGGATGCATGCCCCCGGCGCCGAAAGCAAGCAGCGCCGGGGCGTTGGTTTTTTCGATGAACACTTTGTTATCATACCCTATTTTCCCCTCTTTGCATAGAGGGGTTTTCTCATTTTTCGAAATTTTCACCCATTGCTCTCCCCATTTTCCCGTGTTAAAATGGAGAAAATGACAATTGCAGGGAGGACTTTCCAATGATTACCATGAAACACGTCTGCGTCCATGTGCTGGACCTGGACCGGAGCATTGCCTTTTACCGGGATGCCCTGGGGCTGACCCCCCAGCGGACCGTGGACATGCCCGACCGGGGCTGGCAGCTGGTCTTTCTGGGGGACGGCGTGACCGGCTTCCAGCTGGAGCTGTGCCAGGAGACCGGCCGCACCCAGCCCTATGTTCTGGGGGACGACACCCCCCACGTGGCCCTGGTGGCCCAGGACTTTGAGGAAACCAAGGCCAAACACCAGACCATGGGGCTTGTGTTTGACGAACTGGCCAGCGGGATCTACTTCATCAAGGACCCCGACGGACATATTCTGGAGATTTTGCCGGAGAAGCGGTAACAGGAAACGCGCGCCCACTGGTGGGGCGCGCATAACGTGGGTTGATCCCCTTTGGGAGCGGGCGGTCACAGACCGCCCCAGCAAGGGTGGGTAACACAGTCAGAGGCCTGCTTTTTACGGCAGGCCTCTTATTTTACCCTGTCCGCAGCTTCAGAAGGCCCAGGCGGGAGGACACCCCGCACTTCCGGTACAAATTCTGCAAATGCTTGTGCAGCGTGTGCCGGCTGATGGCCAGCTGGTCCAGAATCTCGTCGTTGCTCTGCTCCCGGAAAACCATCCCCAGGATTTCCTCTTCCCGGCGGGTGAGCCGGTACGCCGCCGTCAGCTCCTCCAGGGTCCGGCTGGCAGAAGCGCGCCGGTTCTCCCGGCGGGACATCATGAAGTAGGCGTAGTTAACGTGCAGGGACAGGGCCCGGAGGAAAAAGGCCTCCTGGTCGGTGAACACGCCGTCCGCCCGGGTGCGGTAGAGGGTCATGAGAGCCATGACCTGGTGGTTATAGGCCAGGTTCATGGTGAGGGAGTCGTAGATGTTATACCTTACATACAAATCCCGGTAAATGGGCGAGGTCAGCCGGTTCTCCTCTCCCATGATCTCGCTGTTCCGGACCACAATGGACTCGGGGGCGTGGCTCACCCACAGGCTCTCGTCCTGGTAATCCCGGGCAATCCATTCGTGCTCCAGGGCGGTGAAGCTGTCCGGCAGGCAGAAGGGGTCGCTGTGGTGGATGGCCTTGGTCTCCGGGTCGATCTCCACGGCGATGATGCTGGCATAGGTATAGGGAATGAGCAGCTTCACCTGGGCCAGGATGGTGCGCTTGAGCTCGTCCAGGTCCCCGCAGGTGTGGATATGGTAGATCACCTCGTTGCACAGCAGAAAATCGTTCTTTTCCATGGGCGCCTCCTTTCCGGAACGGGTGGCTTTGTTTCAGTTTAGCCTCTCCCCCGCCAGAAAGCAAGTGGGTCCTCTCCCCCATTTCTGCTTAAATACAAGCAATTCCTACTTCATGTGCGGTAGTCTTACGCAAAAGAAATTAGAATTTTCCGTAGGGCGGGTAATTGAAACAGGGCACGGCGGCCGGTACAATACAAGCAGAACGAGATCCGGTTTTTCCTTTCTGTGCTGCTCGCTTACCTCATATAAATTCATGCAGGCCGCCCGCTGAAAACCAGCGGGCGGCCTGCTGTCTTGATCTTATTTTCTCCGGTAGGTGACATAGAAGTAGGTCAGGCCCTCGTGCTCATAGGGGCCCTCGGTCTCTGCGATGATCCAGGCGGGGTCGGCGTCCAGATCGGGGAAGTACCGGTCGGCGGGGAAGGCCTTCTGGATTTTGGTCACATAGGTGGTGTCGCACCGGTCCAGGGCCTGGCGGTACACTGACTCACCGCCGATGACGAAGGTGTCCGCCGGGGCGGCTGCCAGAGCGGCCTCCAGGGTATGGAACACCTCGCCCCCTTCCGGGGCAAAGTCCTGCTGGGAGGACAGGATCAGGTTCCGCCGGTTCTTCAAAGGACGGCCCCCGGGGAAGGTAGCCAGGGTCTTGCGGCCTAAGAGGACCGGGTGGCCGGTGGTCAGCTTCTGAAACCGCTTCAGATCCGCGGGGATGTAGCACAGCTGGTCCCCGTCCTTGCCGATGGCCCAGTTTTCGTCCACGGCTACGATGACGTTCATGGCTGCTCCCTCCTTACACTGCCACCGGGATGGGCTGGTCCAGGGGGTGGCACTGGTACCCCTCCAGGGTCACGCTGTCGGGGGTGAAGGCGTAGAAATCCGTCACGGCGGGGTCCAGCCGGAACACGGGAGCGTCGAAGGGCTTACGGCTGATGAGCTCCTCCACGATGGGCACATGGCGGTCGTAGATGTGGGCGTCGGCGATCACATGGACCAGCTCCCCTGCCTCCAGGCCGGAGACCTGGGCCAGCATGTGGACCAGGGCGGCGTACTGCATCACGTTCCACCCGTTGGCAGTGAGCATGTCCTGGGAGCGCTGGTTGAGAATGGCGTTCAGGGTTTTGCCGCTCACATTGAAGGTCATGGAGTAGGCGCAGGGGTACAGGGCCATTTCGCTTAAGTCGTGGTGGTTATAGAGATTGGTCAGAATGCGCCGGGAGGCGGGGTTGTGCTTTAAGTCAAACAGCACCCGGTCCACCTGGTCCATGTCCCCCTCGGGGTAGTGGTGCTTCACCCCCAGCTGGTAGCCGTAGGCCTTGCCGATGGAGCCGGTTTCGTCCGCCCAGGCGTCCCAGATGTGGCTGTTTAAATCGTTTACGTTGCTGGACTTCTTCTGCCAGATCCACAGCAGCTCGTCCACGGCGCTTTTCCAGTAGGTGCGCCGTAGGGTCATGATGGGAAATTCCTTGGACAGGTCATAGCGGTTCACCACGCCAAATTTCTTGATGGTGTGGGCTGGCGTTCCGTCCGCCCAGTGGGGACGAACCTCCAGGTTTTCGTCGGAAAAGCCGTTTTCCAAAATGTCCCGGCAATTCTGCTTGTAGACTTCATCGGCATAGCTCATGGGTGCTACCTCCCTTTTTTGAGGGTATCATACCACATTCCCGTTTCCCTGGCAAGAAAAATATCCCCGCAGGTTTCCCTGCGGGGATATTGGCTGCTGTTACAGCAGATTTGCGGTGCTGACCCAGCCGAGATCGGTGCGAGCCATGTCGCCAACGTACTCATACACATCGATGACGGCCATCCGGGCGTAAGTGCCAGCCACGGAGGAGCACGCGTTGTCGGAGTAGATGAGGGTGTTGTCGTTGAACACCACCCGGGCGTCAATGGCGCTGCCGCTGGCGGGGGTCATATCCACGTAGTACAGGTAAACCCAGCCTGCATCGCAGCGGCCCCAGGCCATGTCCTCGGAAATCTTGGTCTCGTAAATCACCAGGTTCGCGCCCTTCTTCAGGGTGGTGGCCTTCCCTGCGCCGGTGGACGGCGTGACCCGGACATTCAGGGATTCGGTGTTGATGACCTTTCCGGTGTACTTGTAGCCGCCGGTACCCACGAAGCCGCCGTCACCGGTGTTGCCGGTGCTGCCTATCGGCTTGGAGGGGGTAGTGGGAGCGGTGGTCGGGGTCGTTGCCTCTTCCTTCTTCTCGTACAGAGCGCCCTCGGACATATAGCTCAGGTCGCAGTAGCCTTCGATACCGTCGGCGGTCTCCACACGACCCCAGACAGAGAGGGTCTTGCTGTCCTTATCCGCCACAATCTTCACATCCGTAACGGGAACCTGGTCGCCCTTCTTCAGGAGATCCACCTTTTCGTTGCTAGTACCGGCACCCTTGCGGACATTCAGCGTGGTCGAGCCGGTCACGGTATGGGTCTCCTCGTCCAGAGCATCCAGGGAGATGTTGGTCTGGGGATCCTGAATCCAGCCGTCGTTGACGCGCGCCCAGTAGGTAGTCTGCTTGACAACGGTCTGCACGTCATTACCGCTTCCGGAATCTTCCTTTTCACCGTCGTAGATTTCCTTGGTCACAACCATCAGCTCGTGGATGGTGACGTTTTCATTGGCAGTCGTAGTACGGATTACATTGTTCTCCAGATTCGGATCGGGTTCCTTGCACACCTGAACACTCCCCGCAACCGTACCGGTGTAGACCGCAGTCGTGGTGGTCTTCTGGGCGTTGTCGAAGGAATCCACCGGAGTGCCCTTGCTGGGATCGGTGTTGGTGCTGTTGCCGGTGTTGCCGGAGGGAATGTCATCATAGGAAATCATGGTCACATAGTCCATGCAGATCCAGCCCTGCTTCACGCGGCCCCACTTGGTGGTGCCCACGGGCTGCACTTCCAGAATCTCAACCTGGGTGCCGTTGAGGATCTTGCCCACGATGGCGTTGCCGATGCCCGCGCCGTTGCGGACATTGACGCCGCTGTAGGTGTTGGCAATGATGCCGGTGCCGGTGGCGTTGGGCTTCACGACACCGGTGGTGTCCGTTGCGCCCAGCTTCACGTCCAGATAGCGGCCATACATCCAGCTCTCGGTGCCGGCGTCGTTATCCACATCGTAGTCGATCTTATACCAGCCATCCTTCTCCGCCAGGACGCTGACCTTGGTGCCCCGGTTGATGCTGCCGACCTGCTTGCCGGACAGAGCGCCGGAGGCGCGAACCCGGACGGTATCCGCATTGACGACGGTGCCGATGCCAATGGCAGCGGGCGCGGTGGAGGTGCTGCCGGAGGTTCCCTTGTCAATGGTGATCTGGGAGGAACGCTTCACATAATTGGAAGCCAGGTTGATCCAGCCGTCATAGTTGATCGACGTGCCAGCATCCTTATAGCCTTCAACCTTGCCCCAGAGTTCCTCGCCCACAAGCTTGAGACTTGTGACCTGAACTTCCACGCCCTTGGTGAGCTTGAACACAAAGTTCTTGTCGCTGCCTGCCTCTTCCCGGATGTTCAGCGTATCGCTGACAACGGTGAACTTGGTGGGAACAATGGTGAAATCGCTAAGCCTTGCCCAGCCGGACTTGGCAACGGTCTTGTCCTTGCCGTCCTTATCTTTCTCCTTGACGGACCAGTAGGCCTTCACCCAAGTAACCTCGCCAGCCTTTGCGGTGTTGGCAATCTTCACACCGGTGGTACCCGCCGCGATCTTGTCAGCTTTGGCAGAATTCTCATCGGGCTGTGAATAGGTCTGAATCTCGGTGCTGGGGGTATTCACCTCAAAGGCGAAATCCGCCTCGCCGGAGTCGGTCACGTTGTTGGTGAGCATATTCACGCTGGTAAAGGTCAGGCAGATCCAGCCGGCCTCGGTACGACCCCAGCGGTGACCGTTGACTGTGCGGATCTCAAAGACATCCACCGTTTCACTCTTGGCATAGGAACCCACAATCCTGTTGCCCACGCCGGGATCGCTGCGCACATTCAGATAGCCGTTGGCAGTCACAATGGCGGTAGCCACGGGGGTGCCGGCGGAAGCGGGGGTGTTCGCCGCTATGGTCTCCTTATACTTCGCGTAAGCGGTATTCCAGTCGGTGTACATCAGGGCGATCCAGCCCACGTAACTGCTACCCTCCTGAACCTGACCCCAGGTCTTGGCGTCATTGGTCGCAATGATCTTCACACTGTCACCGTACTTGAAAGAGCCTTTCAAAGTGCTGGCGGCGGTGGGCTTTTCCCGAAGGTTGACATAGGAGTTGGTAACGGTCACTCTCAGATGGAAGCCCTCGCTGGCAGCACCGGTGTTTGTGCTGGTGCCGGAAGCATTTACTAGAACCCATTCATCTTTATCGACAATCTTGCACCATCTGTTGCCGCTGGCATCGACGAAATCCCGCTTCACACGGATGGTCGTTTCCTTGCTGGTGTCGATGGTGCGGACGAAAGTGCCGTCCTTGGTGCTGGGTTTGCTGTAAACATCCTTGCTGGCCAGCTGAGACGTGCTCAGGTTTTCGGCGATAGCGTGCATTGCACCGGTCTCGCTATTAGCCGTGACATCGTTCGACTGCCAGGCAGCATACAGGTTCTTTCCCTTGCAGCTGCTTGTCAGGCTGTAAACCCGGGAGCCACCGGCTTCTTCGGTATACCAGCCCATGAACTTATAGCCATCTTTGCTGGGGGAGGTAATGTGGTTCGTGGTCTTGGTCGTATCAAAGTACATAGTGTAAGGGCTGCCCTGCGCCATGTAACCGCCGTTGGCATTGTAAGTAACCTGACCGAAGCAGGTAGGAACAACGTCGGAGCGCACGTTGTTGGCAAACATATTCGCTTCAATCTTGAAACGATCGTCCGTCTTGCCAGCCACCTTCTCCATGGCGGTCAAAATGGCGGGGGCGTCCGCGCCGGTGACGACAGCGCTCTTCAGCACGCCGCTGCCCTTCATCCAGGAATCGCCGCAGTCAAAGGTAAAGAGCACCAGAGCGTCAAACTGGTTCTGAGACAGGGATACCTTGTTGGAGGAGGCGAAGGAATTGACCTTCGCTTCCAGATCCAGAATAACCTTCCGCAGAGCCTTGTCGGCCTGGGTCTGGTTCATGGTATGGTGTTCCTTGGTCTTATCGGTGACCGTACCACCCTTATAAGAAACATCGTGCTTCTCATTGCAGACAGTGCCGTAACCGATGCGGAACTCGCTGGTATTCCCCACCTGATAGCAGGTACCCTTGAAGGGCGTCAGCTTTTTCATAATCGTGATCGCACTCTCGCTGGTTTTCAGCGTAGCGGCAGATGCGGTCAGGGCGGTGGCGGGCACCAGGCTGACCAGCATGATCAGAGTTAACATCAAGCAAACAAATCTCTTTTTCATAACCGCTTACTCCTTTGCTCTTATGTAAGTAACCGTATTATAACAGAGGTGTTTACAAAATGCAACCCCTTTTTTGAAAAAAATTACAGTTTTGTTACTCTTTGTTTTGACAGGAAGGACTATCCAGGGAAGGCATCCGCCAAAACCGCTCCATTCTGTCATCATTTCCGCAAAATTCGTCATATTTCGGCAGAAAGTATGTCATTCCCCCATTCCTCTGCCAGGATTTCTCCGTTGACTTTCCCCTTTGGGACTGTTATACTCCATAATAAATAAGGAAGAAGGGATTCTTTTGGAGGAGAAAAAGGCGCTTGTGGGCATGAGCGGCGGCGTGGACAGCTCTGTCGCGGCGCTGCTGATGCTCCGGGCGGGCTACAGCTGCATCGGCGCCACCATGCGTCTGTACGACAACGAAATGCTGGGACAGGAGGCGTCCAACACCTGCTGCTCCCTGGACGACGTGGAGGATGCCCGCAGCGTGGCGCGGCGGCTGGGAATCCCCCACTATGTATTCAATTTTAAGGACGACTTTGAGGAGCAGGTAATCCGCAAATTCGTCCGCTGCTATGAATGCGGCGGCACTCCCAACCCCTGCATCGACTGCAACCGGCACCTGAAATTCGACCGTCTGCTCCGCCGGGCGCTGGAGCTGGGCTGCAGCTGGGTCGTCACCGGTCACTACGCCCAGATTCGCCGGGATGCGCCCACAGGGCGCTACCTATTATATAAGGCGGCGGACAGAGCCAAGGATCAGACCTACTTTCTCGCCTGCCTGAATCAGTACCAGCTTGCCCACACCCAGTTCCCCCTAGGCAGTCTGACAAAGCAGGAGGTGCGTACCATCGCGGCGGAAAACGGCTTCGTCAACGCCCGGAAGCACGATTCCCAGGACATTTGCTTTGTCCCCGAGGGAGATTACACCGCTTTTCTGGAGCGCTACACCGGGAAGCACTACCCCGCCGGAGACTTTCTGGACGAAGCGGGAAACGTGGTCGGGCGGCACCGGGGTGCGGTGTGCTACACCCTGGGTCAGCGCAAGGGTCTGGGTCTTGCCATGGGCACGCCGGTATATGTCTGCGGCAAGGACATGGAGAAAAACACCGTAACCGTGGGGCCGAACGAGGCGCTGTATTCCTCTGCCCTGCGGGCCAAGGACTGGAACTGGTATCCCTTCCCGGAGCTGACGGAGCCGGTGAAGGTCACGGTGAAAACCCGCCACAGCCAGTCGGAGCAGCCCGGCACCGTGTACCCCGAAGCCGATGGCTTCGCCCGGGTGGAATTCGATGCGTCGCAGCGCGCCGTCACGCCGGGACAGGCGGTAGTGGTGTACCAGGGCGACCTGGTGGTTGGGGGCGGCACCATTACGCAAGCCATTTCATAATGCCAAGCATCCCCGGGACGCCAAACCGCGTCCCGGGGATGCTTTCGAATGGGAAATGACCATGGCGCGTTTTTTGGCGATTGTTGCGCATTTCCGTTTTTCGTGGTATAATGAAGGAGAATCTACCGCAAAGGAGCATATTTCATGTCCTGGAATCTGGAAGAAGCGATTTCCCATTATCGCGCCCTGGGTGCCCCGCAGGATCAAAGCGCCCTGGTCAGCCTTTTGAAGGAGGTGCAGCAGGAAAGCGGCGGAGCCATCCCCAAGTCGGTTCTGCCCGTCGTAGCGGCGGCCTGTGGTGTGAAGGATACCTACCTTCTTGCCGTCATCAAGCGGATTCCCCGGCTTCGCCTGGCGGACACCCACCTGCTGGAGGTCTGCTCGGGGCCAAACTGCGGCAAATGCACCGGCCTTGCGGCGTTTTGCGAGACCCTGCGCGGCAGCGGCATAACCGTCCGATTTGTGCCGTGTATGCGTATGTGCGGCAAGGGGCCGAACGTCAAATGGGACGGACAGGTTTATCATCAGGCGGATGAGATGCTGCTGCGGCAGCTGACCGGGAAATCCGGCGGCTGATCCGGGGCAGACAGGGACAGATAGGAAACCGGAGGCAGTGCTGCCTCCGGTTTTTTGCCGCTTGATGAGGAAAAACGACCGTTTAGGCTAATTTGCAACATTTCTGTGTTGGGATATGCTATGATGTGGTCACAAGGAGGTGCCACATGAAATTCAAACTGATTCTCGACAAATCTCAGGAGGAAGCGGTCATCGCCACCGTCCACGAACGGAGCGCTCTGACGGACGAAATCGAGGCCCTGGTGCTTCGCAGCGCTGGAACCGACCGAGTCAGCGCCTACACCGAGGACGGTATGCGGATGCTCCCCTTTTCGGACATCGAATGCATCACCGTTCTGGACGGAAAAACCTACGCCATCACTCCCGCCGGCGAACGGTGCCGCTTGAAACTGCGGCTGTACGAGCTGGAAGCCATACTCCCCGCGTCCTTCATCCGCATCAACAAATCCGCCATTGCCAACGAGACACACCTGGTGCGCTTCACCGCCTCCTTTAACGGTGCGGTGGACGCGGTCTTCCAAAGCGGCTACCGGGAGTACGTTTCCCGCCGCTGCTTCGCGGAAATCAAAAGGAGGTACGATTCCAAATGAAACAATACTTCGTTACATTCCTGAAGCGGGGACTGATGGCAGCCGCCGGCGGGCCTGTGATCCTTGCCGTCATCTACGCCATTCTGGGCGCTTCCGGGGCAGTAACCGCCCTCACCCCCAGGGAAGTCAGCATGGGCATTCTTACGGTAACCCTGCTGGCCTTTATCGCGGCGGGAGTCAGCGTGGTATATCAGATTGAGCGTCTTCCCCTGCTCAGTGCCACATTGATTCACGCAGGGGTGCTGTATCTGAACTACCTGCTGATCTATCTGCTGAACAACTGGCTGCTAAGAAGCTGGAAGGTTGTCGGCATTTTCACCCTCTGCTTTGTGCTGGGCTACGGGCTGATCTGGTTCTTTGTCTATCTTTCCATCCGCCGGAAAACCCGCCGCATCAACGACCGGCTTTCAGGAGGTAACCTATGAGAAAGCCATTTCTGGATAATCTGCGGTATTCCATCGTTCTGCTGGTCATCATCTACCACGTCTTCTACCTGTTCAACAGCGTAGGCGTTATCCGCAACGTGGACATTCCCGGGATTCCGGTGCTGGACGGGGTACTGTATGTGCTGTATCCCTGGTTCATGGCGACGCTTTTTCTGATCTCCGGCATCTGCGCCCGGTACAGTCTGGAAAAGCAGACAGGCAAAGCCTATCTCAAATCCAAGCTCCGCCGTCAGCTGCTTCCCTCCATCGCCGTCATGTTCCTCATCGGATGGACCTCCGGTTGGGTGACAAATCAGTATGTCGATATATTTGGCGGAAACGGCAGTCTGATCTCCGGCTTTGCCAAATATCTGATCTGGTGCCTATCCGGCATCGGGCCGCTGTGGTTTCTCCATGAGCTGCTGCTGTGCGAAGGGGTGCTGGTGCTGATTCGGAAACTGGATAAAACCGATCGGCTGTGGAGCCTGGGTGGAAGGGCGAACCTTCCGGTGCTCTGTCTGATGGTGTTTGCCCTCTGGGGCAGCGCTCAGATTCTCAACACGCCCCTGCTGGAAATCTATCGCAACGGGTTCTACCTATTCGCCTTTCTCGCAGGCTACGCGGTTTTCTCCCACGACCGCGTTCAGGATCTGCTCGCCAAATGGGCGCCGGTTCTGCTGATCGTGAGCAGCGTTCTGGCGGTCTGTTATACCCTGCGTTTCTGGGGAGAAAACTACGCCGCCATGTCCAATCTGAAAGCCTTTCTCACCAATGCCTACGCCTGGTTCGGGTGTCTGGCGGTGTTGGGCGCCGGAAAGCGTTGGATGGATCGGGAAACGGGCTTTACCCGCTGCCTGGCAGGCCGCAGCTTCGGGTTTTATGTTCTGCATTATCCCCTGCTGGCACTGCTGGCTTACGCAATGGACCAATGGTTCCACCTGCCGGTTTGGAGCATGTATCTGCTCCTGCCCATTGCCCTCGCCGTGCTTCTGCCGTCCCTCATTGCCCTCATCAAACGCATTCCCATCCTGCGTACACTGGTTCAGGGGGAAAAATAGCCGAAGGCCGCCGAAAAACCGGCGGCTTTTCCCAAAACTATTTTATCTTGCGGTAGCGCAGACTGCACACGTCGTCGCCCTTGGCAATGCACTTGGGCAGCTCCAGGGTGCTGCCGTAGCACTCGCCGATGCCGTGGTCGCCGCACATGGCGATGTCGCAGAGCATGGCGATTTCCTCGTCGGTGCAGCCAGCCTTCTGCCACGCCTTGACCAGGGGGCAGTAGTGGAAATCAATGTCCAATTCGTCGTCGGTGCTATTCAGCACGTCCATCTCGAACACCATCTGGGCGGGCTTGGTGAAGAGCGTCTTCTTCAGACCCTTGAGGCTGTCGGTATTGCCCTTTTTCACCAGGTCAGCCCCCTGGGACAGCCCGCAGCGGCGCACCGCAGCGCTGCCGAAGTCCTTGGGATCCAGTCCCCGCTTGGCGGCTTCGTCGCACAGCAGATACAGCCAGAAAGCCCGGTGCTCCAGCTGGGTGCGGATGGCCTGCAGGACACCATTTTTGTGTTTCGGTTCGTTTTTTACAATGCTCATGGAAAACCCTCCTTCTTTTTCCCCATTATACGCCTCCCTTCCCTGATTTTCAACGGCAAAACCGAAAAAATCGGGGCTTCCCGATGGGAAGCCCCGCGCGTTTCTGTTATTCGATGCAGATCCGGTTGTTCTCCGGCAGCCTTACCTGACCGGCCTTGGGCAGTGTCAGCTTCAAGATACCGTCCTCAAACTTGGCGGACACATCCTCGGGCTTTACATCTCCCACGTAGAAGCTCCGGCTCATGGAACCGGCATAGCGCTCCCGGCGGATATAGCGCCCGTCCTTGTCCTGCTCATCCTTGTCCAGGCCCTTGGAAGCCTGAATGGTCAGGTAGCCGTCTCTCAGGTCGATGTTGATCTCGTCCTTCTTGAAGCCGGGCAGATCAATGGCCAGCTCATAGCTCTGTGCCTTCTCCTTTACGTCGGTCTTCATCATATTCTTGGCGTTCTTGCCGTACAGATGACGGCTCACCTCGGAGGTGTCCATCAGGCCAAAGGGATTGGTGAAGAAATCATCAAACAGGTTCTCTCCAAAAATGCTGGGTAACATAAGTCATTCCTCCATTCCATTTGCTATGTTCCCTGCTGAGGGGCTTCCGTTTTTTGCCCCTCTTTTTGGTACGCCTACACTATACCACACATTTTAGCACTGTCAAGGGTAGAGTGCTAAAATTCACAGAAGAACCAAGGAATGTTCACGGTCTGTACATTTATGACCCAGCGTCCCCTACACCAGTGGCGCAAAGAGGCGGAGGATGCACTGTCCGATGCGCAGCATGGCGCCCCGTCCGGTGGAATACTTCTCCGTCACCTCCGTACACTGGGCGAACAAGGCGTCAAAATCCTTTGCCATCTCATCAATGGCATCACAGCCGCACAGCAGTACATCGTTTTCAAAATGGTGATACAGACTCCGATAGTCCAGGTTGGACGATCCGATGGAGGCAATCCTGCCGTCGCACAGGCACTGCTTGGCGTGGCAGAAGCCGGGGGTATACTCATAGATCCGCACGCCCTGCCGGGCAAGACCCGCGTAGTAGGAACGGGTAATGGCAAAGACCACCTTCTTGTCCGGGATACCCGGTGTGATGATCCGCACGTCAACTCCCCGCTTGGCAGCCAGGCGCAGCGCGCGGCTCATCTCGTCGGTGATGATCAGGTAGGGGGTGGTAAAATACAGGGTCTTTTCCGCCTGGGAAATCAGGTTCAGGTAGACGTTCTCCGCCGTCCGTTCCTCCGACAAAGGATTATCGTTAAAGGGCTGGACAAAGCCCGGCGCGTTCACTTTGTAGTCGATGCTTAAGTAGGGCCCGCAGTCCTCCTGTGACTTGGTGGTCACGCCCCACAGCTCCAGAAACGACGCCGTCAGGCTCCGCACCGCCTCTCCCTCCAGCCGGACGCCGGTGTCCTTCCATAAACCGTAGGGCTGGGCGCGTCCAAAATACTCGTCGGAAAGATTGTACCCGCCGGTATAACCCACCTTGCCGTCGATAACTGTGGTTTTCCGGTGATCCCGATGGTTGAGAAACAGGTTGAGCAGCGGCACAGCCGGGTTGAACACCCGGCAGCAGATGCCGTCCTCGTTCAGGCTCTCGGCGAACTTCATGTTCACAAAGCCGATGCTGCCGATGTCGTCATACATCAGCCGCACCTGAACTCCCTGACGAACCTTGCGTACCAGAATCTCCCGGATCTCCCGGAAGGAGGAGTTGTCCGCCACGATGAAGTACTCCATGAATATGAACTTCTCCGCTTTTTCCAGATCGGCCTTCATGGCCTCCAGGGTCTGCGCGCCGTCGCCGAAATACTGCACGGCGGTGTTTTCGTACACGGGCCACTGCTCATGGTCAGAAAGATACCGGAACTGGTTGGCATCCGACACCCGTTCCTCTTCCAGGTGCTGGATGGCGTCCGGGTTCTGGGGCAGATACGGCTTAAGCGACTTGCGGATGACCTGGATCCGTTTTCCCGCCTTTCCCGGATCCCCCAAAATCTCGAACAGCAGAAACAGGCTCAGACCCATCACCGGAACCGCGAGAATCAGCATAATCCAGGGCATCTTCATGGCTGTGGAGGTGTGCTTTCCGGACAGTCGGAGCACCACCAGGATGCTCAACACCGTGGTAAACAGGGAAATCCAGGTTGAATACGCATTCAGCTTGACTGCCAGCACGATCAGCCAGGCGACCTGGATGACGATGGCAAGCCCCACGAACAGCAGCCGTGAAATGCTGTTGCGCTTGCGTTTATGTTCCTTGCGCATGGTTCTCTCCTTTCCCGAAAGGCAAAACAGCCGCCTGGGGCGGCTGCCTGTTCACGCGTCTTCGCCGGAATGCTTCTGCTGCTCCAGCTTCTGCAACAGCTCGTTGGCGCGCCGCTCGTTTTCCTCCGCCACGTCAATTCCCTCGGTGCTGTCCTTGGTGAACATGATCCGCAGGGTCAGGATAATCAGCTTGACATCCAGCAGAGGAGAGTAATTCTCAATATACATCATATCCAGCCGCAGCTTATCGTAGGCGCTGGTGTTGTATTTTCCGTAGATCTGGGCATAACCCGTCAGGCCGCCCCGCACCTTCAGGCGGTAGTCAAACTCGGGAATTTCCCGGGCAATCTCATCCGCCAGGCACTTGCGCTCCGGCCGGGGGCCGACGATGCTCATGTCGCCTTTCAGGATGTTCAGCAGCTGAGGCAGCTCGTCCAGGCGCATGGCGCGGATAACCTTTCCCACCTTCGTAATCCGGGGATCGTCCTCCGACGCCAGCACAGCCCCGGCGTATTTCTCCGCGTCCGCGATCATGCTGCGGAATTTCAGCATTTCAAACTCCCTGCCGCCCCGGGTCAGCCGCTTCTGCCGGTAAAACACAGGGCCGCCGTCCTCCAGCTTGATCGCCGCCGCCACAATCGCCATGATCGGCGCCGCCGGAATCATGGCGATGCCGCACAGCACCAGGTCCATGGCGCGTTTGATGACCCGCTGCATGGGGGTCAGGCCGGTGCCCTTCACCATCAGCAAGGGGGTGTCGAACAGGGTGTTGTTCTTCGCGCCCCGGAGCATGATGTCCGTGAGCTTGGGGGAAACGTAGGTGCGAATCCGGTAACGGTAGCAATACTTCAAAATATCGTTGCGCATCTGGGCGGGGATGTCCGTGAGGATCACCGCATCGTGTTTCCGCGCTTCCCGGCACACCGTCTCCACGCCTTCCTCGATGGAGATGAGCTTGCTGATATTGTACTTGTCCCGGCGGGAATCCATTTTGATCTTCAACCCCACGCCCCGCTCGCTGCCGAACACCAGCAGCATATCGTGGGGGGCATACAGCTTGTAGTACAGCTCGGTGTAAACGAGAATCAGCACAACCGCCGCCAGCACCTCCGCCAGAAACAGCAGCAGCATGGGCACCACCGAGATCATGGCGTTGGCAATCAGGCATAGCTGGAAATAGGTGATGAAGTTCACCACAAACAGGGAAACGATCTGCCCGATCATCAGATCCACCCGGTGAAGCTGACCGAACAGGGTGCAGTCCGAATTCAGGAAGAACACATACAGCAGCACGGCATAGATGCCCATCAGCACATATTTGCCCTTGTAAACATAGTATGAAAGATCATACCCCATTCGGAAAGCGGCATAGTACATCAGGGTCATGGCAACCACTTCCAGCAGCGTTTCCGCCGCACGAACGAACCCCTTGGTATCCTCATAGGCGCTGCGACTCAGTTTTTTCATCTCTATCTGACACGTCCTTTATTCCAAATATGACGTATTTACCGGGAAATATACCTCGTGTTATCATATCACACTTCCAAATAGAAAGCAACCCCGGAAACGGCGTCTGCGTTTTCCGGGGTTTCGGTATGTTATTTCCGCGCCGGTTGGAGGCACAGCGGCAGCTCCATGCGGTTCGCCTCCAAGAGCGCCTCGTCCCGAAGGATGGTCTGGGCGTCGCCATCCGCCGCGATGTGTCCGTGAGACAGCAGAATTACCCGCTGGCAGGTGTCCAGAATCATGTCCAGGTCGTGGGAGGCGATGAGCTTGGTCTGAGGAAGCCGGTTGATGGTGTTGATCACCGTCCGCCGGTTCACCGGATCCAGAGCTGTGGACGGCTCGTCCATCAGAATCACCTCCGGCTCCATGGCGAGAATGGTGGCGATGGCTGCCATCCGCTTTTCACCGCCGGAAATCTTGTGATTGTAGCGGTGCTTCAGCTCCGTCAGACCCAGCGAGTGGAGCACCTCGTCCACCCGCTTGTCCGCCTCCTCCCGGGTCAGGCCGTAATTCCGGGGGCCGAAGATCATGTCCTCGTACACGGTGGGCATGAACATCTGGTTGTCGGAATCCTGTAAGACAAAACCGACTTTCCGCCGAATCCGGGCGAGATTCTCCTTACAGACCGGCAGATCGTCCACACGGATCTCCCCCGTGCCGGCGAGAAGTCCCAGCAGCAGCTTCATGATGGTGGACTTTCCCGCGCCGTTTGCCCCGATCAGACCCACAGTCTCTCCCTTTTGGATGGTGAAATTCAAATCTTCCACCACAAAGACGCCCTTTTCATAGGAAAAGGACACATTCTGAAACGTGATCATTTCCTTCACCTCACAATCAGGCTTCCCAGAAGCCCCGCGATATTCACATATCTCGCGCAGAAGAACGCCGCCCCGCAGCCGATGGTAAACAGCACGCCGGACAAGCGGCACCTGGGCACCCGGGCGTACTCAAACGCACCGTTGAAACCCCGCAGACGCATACTGCCGTACAGCTCCTGGGCCCGATCCATGCTCCGCAGCAGCAGCTGCCCCAGAAACGACCCCCAGGCGGAGATATGGATTCCCTTCTGTCCGGGAGCCCGAAGGGCATAGGCCTGGCTCATCACCGAGACTTCCTTCAGCATCAGGCCGATATAGCGGTAGGTCAGCAGCAGAAGGGTTGTTAAGATGGATGGGATATGGAGCTTTCGCAGGGCAGCGCACAGGGAATCGATTGGGGTTGTGGCAATCAGCAGAAAGGACGCCATCAGGGAAAACACCCCTTTCAGCATCAGCGTGACCATGGAGACGACGCCGCCGCTCACCGTGATGTTTCCCAGCTGCAAAAGAGCCGTCCGATCCAAGAACGGATTGGCAAGACCCACGGCGCAGACCAGGGGCAGCACGACGCGCAGCCGATAAAAGCACAGTCCCACCGAAATGCCCGCCGCCTGAAACAGCAGCACGGGATACAGCACCATGACCACCAGTCCGGTTAGGTCATACTTGGGAAACGACACCACCGTGGCAATGTAGAAAATCGTCACCAGCAGCTTGCACAGCGGATGCAGCCGGTGAACGGGGGAATCTTCCGCCGCCAGAGCGTCCATTTCCCGCAGCTCTGACTGGGCCTGAGAGAGTTTATCCATCGCAAGTTACCTGTCCCTACAAAAAACGTTCAGAGGCACCCCCAGGATGCCTCTGACAGTATAGCACACTTTTCACGCTTTTGCAGCAGCTTTTTTCTTTCGGAAGAAGCCGCCCGCGGCACAGATCAGAACCGCGGCACCCGCCACAACGGCGGAGCCTACCAAGCCGGAAACGGTGGTGCCCGCCGCGCTGTCGCTGTTCGCGAAGGCATAGTCCGGCAGGAAGGCGGTTTTCTCCTGAATGGACTCGGCTGCCTCCGCAGCGCCGCTGGAAACACCGTAGCTTTCCTCGTCCAGCCCCATGTTCTGGCTGTATCCGGCCTCCGTGTTGCCAAACAGGGACCATTCCAAGCCATCGGGGTTGGAGCTTGCCAGCAGGCTCAGTCCGCCGCCCACAACGACCACCGCCGCTGCCAGAACCACCAGGGTAGTCCTCAGGGAGCAGCGACCGCTCACCCCGTTATCGCAGCTGACATCCATCAGCAGTTCGGGACGGGCTTCATAGACAAACACCAGCACGGCAGAAGTGATCAGGCCCTCGATCAAACCGATAGCCAGATGGATTGGCTGCATGATGCCAACAAACGCGCCGAAGGGCAGCTCGGTGATGCCGGAAAGGGAAGTCTCCAGTACCACGGAGAAAGCGCCCAGCTGGAGGGTAATGACACAGCCCAGAATGGATGCCAGAACGATCTTGATCCGGCCTGCGGCTTTTGTTCCCAGCTTGCCGAACAGCTTGCTTCGCATGATGGGTCGCCAAAGTAAGTAGTACCCAACGAAGCACCCGTAGAACGCCATATTCCAGCAGTTTGCCCCCAGGGCCAACAGTCCTCCGTCGGCAAAGAACAGGCATTGGATTGTCAGGATCACCACCATGGACAAAAAGCCTGCCTGGGGTCCTAAGAGGGCGGACAGCATCATGCCGCCGCACAGGTGACCGGAGGAGCCGGTGCCGGGAATGGTATAGTTGATCATCTGCCCCGCGAAAACCAAAGCGGAGGTAACTGACATGGTGGGCAGCTTTGCGGTGGCTTCATCCTTCCTCAGAGTTTTTACGGATGCGCCTACGGTGACTGCGGAAGCAGCGTACATGGTTGCGGCAACAGCCGGAGCCAGCAATGCGTCTGCCATATGCATCGAGATGCACCTCTTCTTTCTTAAGATGGCACTATTATACCAGCGCAAAATCCCCGTTGTAAGCCCCCCTGGGGGATATTTTTTCGATTTTGGGATGAAAAGGATCATGCCGCCCCTTCTATCTCCCCGGGAAGGCCGGAAAGCCGTGTTCTTCCACAATTCAAGAGCGGCGGAATTCCTCCTTCCATCGCCATTTTCCCCTAATTAGCAGAAAAATGTCACAAATTTCCCCAAGAGCTATTGCAAATTTTGTACGTTGCGTGTATACTATGTCCGTATAGAGCGGTGTAATGCCCAGATACGGGAGGTCTCCGGGCAGCACACCTTAGTTAGCAGTCCTTTCTGCAAAGACGAAAGACGCATCCGTTGGAAGCCGCGCGCCCCCTTGTGGCAGAGCGGCCTCATTGGAAGCGGACACAGATTTGGAGAGTAAACAGTGAACATATTCAAAAAGCTTCTGGCCTTGATCCAGAAAGACTCAAAATATGAGAACGAATCCCGGCGTATGCTGGTTATGCTGCGCTGGTTCTATCTCGTTTTCCTGTGCTACCTTCTGATATTCCAGTGTTTAATGTTTTTCGGAGGATCCCATCGGTTCTCCTGGCTGGGCGTTATTTCCATGATCGTGGTCGGGGTTTCCCTGATGTGCACCTATCATTTCCGAATCCGGGCAAATCTGATCACCAGCGTTGTCGTCCAACTGGCGTGGATTATCAGCTCTGTCTACCTGTATGGATGGGACAGCGGCGTGCAGCACTTTATTTTTGTGCTGATGGCTCTGGTTTATTTTTCCATCTATGACACCCTGACCGTGAAGATCGTCGTCACGGTGCTGTTGTTCCTGCTGCGCCTTGGTATGTATTTCTTCTGCAAGGCCTTTGACCCTCTGGTTCCGCTGTCCGGTTCCTTTGTCATGATTCTTCAGGTCTGCAACACCCTGTTCCTGTTCCTTCAGCTGGGCATTCTGTTCGGCACCTTTAGCTCGAACATTGAATCCGCCGAGAAAAAGCTGGTGGAATACAACAAGCGGCTTGAGCAGCAGGCCTCCACGGATCCGCTCACCGGGCTGTGGAACCGCCGTACCATGCTGAATTATATCCACCAGTTCCAGGCGCAGAATCCCAATGCCCTTTATGTCATCGCCATGGGCGATATTGACCATTTCAAGCGGTTCAATGACCAATATGGTCACGACTGCGGCGACGCGGTGCTGGTTTGGCTGGCAAAAATGTTCCACGATGTCATTCAGGGAAGAGGCAAGTACTGCCGCTGGGGCGGCGAGGAATTTGTGTTCTTCTTCCCGGCTATGAACGGCGACCAGGCGAATGAGATCGTCTCCGAGCTTTGGATCAATGTGGATCACACCGGCTTCGTCTGGAAAGATGTTAAGGAGCACATCACCATGACCTTTGGTCTGGAAGAAAGTGACTACAGGTCCGATCTGAACGATCTGATCAAGAAGGTGGACGAAAAGCTATACATCGGAAAAGAGCAAGGAAGAAACCGGATCATCTATTGAGCGTCAGGCAGTTTGCCGCGAGCAGAGGTTTTCCCACAGGCTTCGCAGGAAGGCGGAGCCTGTGGGTTTTCTGTTTGCCCCAGGCAGAAAATGCGGGTCTTTTCGGTGAAATTGCGGACAATCCATTGACAATCCGCTGTGTCCGCGCTATAATGAACGCTGTTCATGTTGGAGGGATGGAAATGAATCGGGAGGTCACATCCAAGGAGGCTATCTTACAGGTTTGCAGGAAGATCGCCGCGGAGCAGGGGCTTTCGGCGCTCAGCACACGCGCGGTGGCTCAGGCGTGCGGAATCGCCCTGGGAACTCTGTATCATTACTATTCCGACAAGGACGCGCTGCTCCTTGCCACCGTAGAAAGCGTATGGCAGGATATTTTCCACCGGGACGACGCTCAGCGCGGGGTACTTCCCTTCCCCGAGTCTGTAACGGCGCTTTTCCATCGCGTGCGAAGCGGCACGGCGGCGTACCCCGGTTTTCTGGCTGCCCATTCCATCGCCATTGCCGGCAGCAGAAAGGGCGAGGCCAAAGACGCCATGGAGCGGTGCTTCGCCCACATGAAAACCGAATTGCTGGGGGTTCTCCGTGCCGACCCCCAGGTTGACCGGGAAGCGTTTTCCGGCGCGCTGACCCAGGCGTCCTTCGTGGATTTCGTCGTAGACAGCCTTCTTCTGCTGCTTGTGAAGGAGGCGCCGGACTGCGAAGCCCTAACGACCCTGGTGCGCCGGGTTATTTACCGGTAGGATGTGATTTTCCAATTATATTGAGATAGGAAGGAACTGTATGCAAGCGATTTTTGAAACTCTGTTTGACCTGGTGTATCTGGTAACGGTCATCACCCTGGGCGTTCGGATGCTCCGAAACAGCCGGGGACGAAAGCAGTACCGACTCTTCGGAGCCATGGCGGTCACGCTGGGCTTTGGCGACGCGTTCCACCTGATTCCCCGTTCGGTTGCTCTGTGTACCACCGGGCTTGCCAGTTACACCGCCGCCCTGGGCATCGGAAAACTCATCACCTCCATCACCATGACGGCATTCTATGTGCTTCTGTACTACGTCTGGCGCAGCCGGTACCAGGTCAGCGGTCGCAAGGGTGTCACCGCAGCGGTCTGGGCGCTGTCTCTGGCGAGAGCAGCGCTGTGCCTCTTCCCCCAGAACGCATGGACCAGTGCCGCCGCGCCCCTTTCCTGGGGCATCTATCGGAACATTCCCTTCGCCATCCTCGGCGGGTTGATCGTGGTGCTGTTCTACCGCAGCGCACGGGAAACGCAGGATGCGCCCTTCCGGCACCTGTGGCTGACGGTGGTTCTGAGCTTTGCCTGTTACATCCCGGTGGTTTTGTTCGCGGATGCCGTTCCGGCAGTGGGAATGCTGATGATTCCCAAAACCTGTGCCTATGTCTGGACGGTATGGATTGGCTATCATGCTATGAAAAAGGAGAATGAAGTATGAAAAAGTATCTGAATCTATCCCTCGTCTATGCCATTGCCGGGATGGCAGGCGGCGTGTTCTACCGGGAATTCACCAAGTACAACGGCTTTACCGGAGTGACGGCTCTGGGTAAGGTACATCCCCATCTGTTTCTGCTGGGGATGCTGATGTTCCTGGTGATCGCCCTGTTTGCCGCCCACAACGATCTGACGAAAGTGAAGTCTTTCCGGGTATTTCTGTGGGTCTACAACCTCGGCGTCCCGCTGACCGCTGTCATGCTCCTTGTCCGGGGTGTGTGCCAGGTGCTGGGGTTGGCGCTGACCGCCGGTGCCTCCGCCGCCATCTCAGGCATCGCGGGGATCGGCCACATTCTGACCGGCGTTGGGATCATCCTCCTGCTGGTGTCCCTGAAAAAGACCGCGGCAAACTGAACGTTCCGCCTATGCCGGAAACGTAGCGTCAAAACCGGTACTTGAAATCCGGAAGATTTCAGGCTATAATGGTCATATCGTTCGGTTTACCGAAAATACGATCTGCATCATTCCGCGAATTCTGGCTTTTATAGGAGGTATTGGGCTATGTCTGCAACCGTGTATTTTTCCCCTGTTATCACCCCGGAGAAGGTTCTGGAGCTTTTTCAGCTGGTGAACAAGCCGCTGCCCGGAAAGGTAGCGATCAAGCTCCACTCCGGTGAGAAGGGCAATCAGAATTTCCTGCGTCCGGAATTCTGGAAGCCGATCATCGATCATGTGGGCGGCACCGTGGTGGAGTGCAATACCGCCTACGACGGCGAACGGAACACCACCGAAAAGCATCGCCGCCTGCTGGCGGATCACGGCTGGAGCAAATATTACCCCGTGGATCTGCTGGATGCCGAGGGCCCCGACCTGGAGCTGCCCATCCCCAATGGCAAGGTAATCCACAAAAACTACGTGGGCAAGGACATTCTGAATTACGATTCTATGCTGGTGCTGTCCCACTTCAAGGGACATCCCATGGGCGGCTACGGCGGTGCGCTGAAGCAGCTGTCCATCGGTGTCGCCTCCTCCTACGGCAAGGCCTACATCCATGGCGCCGGCGTGCCGGAGAACCTGTGGACGGCTGACCATGACGCTTTCCTGGAATCCATGGCGGACGCGGCGGGAAGTGTGGTGGATTTCTTCCACGGCAACCTGGTCTACGTCAATGTGATGAAGAACATGAGCGTGGACTGCGACTGCTGCGCCGTCGCGGAGGATCCCTGTATCGCGGACATCGGTATTCTGGCCTCCACCGACCCGATAGCCATTGATCAGGCCTGCATTGATCTGGTGTACGCCTGCTCCGACCCCGGTCGTCCCCACCTCATCGAGCGTATCGAGAGCCGCCATGGCGTGCATACCATCGAGGCCGCTGCCGCTTTGGGCTACGGCACCCGGGAATACACCCTGGTAAACGTGGATTGATCCTCCCGTTCCACAGTAGACAGCATAACTGCCCCTTCAGCCGGGATCCCGGTCAAAGGGGCAGTTCTTTCAATCTGTATCAAAATGGAGTCAGAGCATGGTTATATGGCTGAACGGCAGCTTTGGGGTGGGAAAAACGGAGACCGCCAACAAGCTGCATCTTCGATTGGAGAATTCCTATATATACGATCCCGAACTGGTGGGATCCTTTCTCTGGGATGCCTTTCCGGAGCCGCTCAAGCGCAAGGGGGATTTCCAGGATCTGGAGCTTTGGAGAAGCATGAACTACCAGATCATCAAATATCTTTCCCAAAGCGATTCCGGTCACATTCTGGTTCCCATGACGCTGGTAAACCCGGACTATTTCGATCAGATCATCGGCAGATTGCTCCGTGACGGCGTGGACGTGCGTCATTTTATTCTGGACGCGCCGAAGGATACGATCATGGAACGCCTGACGCGCCGAGGAGAACCGGAGAATTCCTGGGCAGAGCAGCAGATTGACCGCTGTATCCATGCCTTTCACCGGGAAATCCGGGGCGAGAGAATCGACACCACCCACCGAAGCAGTGAAGAGGTCGCGGATTACATCCTGGCAAGAATCGGCTGTTAGGCCGGTTTTGTGACAGCAAATTCCCTTTTTTGGAAGGCGCTGCTGTAGGGCGCTGCCGTTCCCGCGCCATCCCGGCTTGCGCGGTCTTCCCGGTCAAAACACCAGATCGCACCGCTTCTCAATTCCGAATTCCGCAAAATACCGCTCTTCCATGGGAATCCACTCCTGGAAAAAGCGCTTATGGAGGAATTCCGGGCGCTCCAATATCCGTGCCCGGCGAATTTCCGGAGAAACGGTCAGGAAGATTTTCAGGTCGTACGCTTCCCCAAAATACGGGTGGAGGCTGTAGCTGCCCTCGACGATATTCAGCTTTTTCGGCGCAACGGAAACGGCGTCGGAAAGGGTGAAGGTCTTGCAGTCGAAGGGGCGATAGGAAACAATCTTCCCCGCCTTCAGCGGCAGCAGCACCTCCTCCCGGAAGCGCTCGTAATCCACATTGCCGCCGGCCTGGGCATATCGCTCCGGCGTACGCTGCTCCGGGCGGAGGAAAAAGTCGTCCATATGAAATACATTGCAGTCATACCGCTCCGCCAGCTGTCCAGCCAAGGTTGTCTTACCCGCCGCGCAGCTTCCGTCAATGGCAACCAGGACGCGCTCCCGTTCTGCCAGAAGCCGGTCAATGCGGCAGGTGATGATTTCCAATTCTGGATTGTCCATACGCGCTCCTTTCACCGGGTGAAAAAGTCGAGGAAACGGTTCAACCAGGTGGATTTCTCCACGTTTCCGCTGTATACGTAGCAGGTTTCCACACCGTAGCAGACTTCGTACCACACGCTGCCCCGGCTGTTGCGGATGGTGGACGAGACTTCCAGTCTGGTTCCCTTGGGGACGGACTGGATCGGGATCGACCGTGCGTCGGTTTCGTTGCTGCAGGGCAGGCTCATCAGTTCCGTCTGCTCCACCGTCCGCATTCCCCGGTTTTCCGGCTCCACAGCTTCCATGGTGCAGTCCGCCAGGTACGTTTCCGGAACCTCGCTGGCAGAGCTTTCCAGAATTCGGTTCACCGCCGCCTTGCTTTTGTAGAGGCTGTACAGCTTCCGCGTCATATTCTGCCGGTTGATGGTCACGGTGCCCACCCTCCGACCAACGTCAAAATCGCTGTAGAGCGTATAATAGGTGGATTCCATCAGCTCTTCAAACTGTCCAAAGTCCCCGTCGCCCACCAGCATACACCCTGCCGACCACATTCCCCGCCCGGCGGTGTGGTTTCCGGTGCGGGTGTGAATGTTGATGCAGTCGGCATCGGCGGTGGTGAAACCATCGGGGGTCATGTACACGGCGGAGATCTCGCCGTCATCCTCGCTGTCCCGCAAATGCAGAGCCTCATACGCGCCCATGTGCTTCACGGAATACAGCTCATAGGTGCCGTCCCGCACGGTGGCTGGGCCGACCTGACCCACGCCCTCCAGTTCCCAGGCTCCGTACTCCAGTGGGCGGTCGGGGATGGTGCTGCAGTTCTGGTTAAAATAGGAGATGTAGGGCTCGCCCGCCGTGTCCAGCCGAACCACCAAGCACACCGCCGAGACCCGGTAATAGGACAGATCGGACAGCGTTTCGTCGTCCAGATTGTCGGAGCAGCCCTCAAACAGGAACATGGCGCAAAGCCCATCGCGCAGGCTTTTGCGGACGGCGGCATTGTTTCTGACGTAGTAATCCGTCATCATCTCCACATATCGGCGGCGATCGGGGTTATGCATCAGCTGGGAAAGGTCGGCCCGGAAGGGCTCCCCCGGCGTATATGCGTCTGCGGCAATCACAGCGCCCGACAGGAGCGTCCCAATCAGAAGCAGGGAACAAAACAGGGACAGGATTCTTTTCATGGGATAACCTCTTTTGTCTGTGTCCCATCATACGATTTCTCGATAAAATGGTGAATACCATTTTATCCTGCGCTGATCGCCCAGGCCGCCAGCGGCG
>JAQXPK010000102.1 GCA_029100605.1 Bacillota bacterium
GTGCATACCGGCTCAACGCAGTAAACCGGCAAATTGGAATTTATCGTTCCTTCGGAACGATGGCATTCTGCGAATGCCGGGGAAAACGGATTGCCACACCAGCCTGAGGGCTGGTTCGCAATGACATCGTTTTCTGTTTTCTCTCTATCCTTACGCAGTGGAACATTACAGCGGTATGTCATTGCGAGCCAGTGCGCACACTGGCGTGGCAATCCGTTCCCCGCAATGCGCAGCATTGCGGCGGCCGTAGGACGATCACGTTAGGTGCACAAACTGTAATTTCCCGCCCGGTAACGAACCGAGCAATGCCCAATGGCGTGACGATTATAGACCGCCTGTGCACGCATTGTCAGCGGCGACTCGCCGCCAAATTCCGATTTGTCGGGCAGCTGAGGAAAACCGATAAGCATTAAATCGATGGGTGAGGAGGGGAAGCGCATGGCTGCTTTGCAGTCAACCTACCGGGGCTGCCTGCTGGGGCTGGCAGTGGGAGATGCCATGGGCTACACCGTGGACAACCGCTGCTGGCAGGAGATCCAGGAGGACTACGGCCCCAACGGCCTTTTGGGCTACGACCTGGTCAACGGCTATGCCGACGTGACCTCCTACACCCAGCTGGCGGCCTTCACCTGCAATGGTCTGCTTCTCGGCCTGACCCGGGGGCAGATGGTGGGGAAGATGGCACCCTTCATCAAATACATCGGCATGAGCAGCCGGGAGTGGGCGGCCTCCCAGCGCCCCTGGGGACGACCTACCCGGAACTACTGCTGGCTGCTGCGAAAGCCGGAGCTGTGCCGCCGCCGGTGCATGGACACCCGGATGCTGGACACCCTGGACAAGCCCCGGCTGGGCACCCCGGAGACCCCCGCCAACAATTTTGACGGCCCCGGAGGCATCACCACCGCCGTGGGCGTGGGGCTGTTTTACCATGAGGATCGCATGAGCCAGCAGGAAACCGACCTGCTGGGGGCGGAGGCCGTGGCGCTGACCCACGGGAACCCTTCCGCGTTTCTCTCCGGCGCGGTGCTGGCCCATATCATCAGCCGCCTGATCCGTCAGCCCCGGCTGCCCCTGAAGAAGCTGGTGGCGGAGGCGGTGGGAACCATGAAGGAGCAGTTTGCCCACCAGTACAGCCAGGCCTTTGAGATCGCAACCCTGATCCGACATGCCTTTACCTACGCGGATACCCCCAATTTAAGCCCCGTGGACGCCATGGAGCGCCTGGGCTGCGGTAACGCAGCGGAGGTTTTAGCAGGGGCGGTGTACGCCTGCCTCAGCAGCGGCGGCGACTTTGACAGCGCCATGATCACGGCGGTGAACCACTCCGGACGCAGCGCCGCCGTGGGCGCGGTAACGGGCGCCATTCTGGGCGCGAAGCTGGGAGAGGCCGCCCTACCGGATTTCTACATCGAGTGCCTGGAGCCGGCGGAGGTGCTCCGGGAACTGGCTGACGACCTGTACACCGGCTGCCCCATGGAAAAGGGGAACAAGCTCTTCGACCTGGATTGGGACTATAAGTACCTCCACGGCGGGCAGTAAACTGCATACATCCCCCTTCCCGGGCATAGGATGTCCCAGAGAAGGGGGATGTTTTTATGCGAAAACGGGATCTGCTGATTCTTCTGGCGGCGCTGACCGCCGCGGCGGTGACGGCCTTCGGCGTGTTTTCCGGCAGCGCGCTGCCCACCGGCTCCTGGGGGCTGAGCTTCCGGCAGGAGGGCGCGCCCCCGGTGGGCAACGCGGGAATCGACCAGCTGAAAAAGTATGACGCCGCCTACATCGGCGACACGTCTCAGAAGGTGCTGTATCTGACCTTCGACGCGGGCTACGAAAACGGTTGTACGGAGAAGATTCTGGACACCCTGCAAAAGCACAGCGTCAAGGCCGCGTTTTTCCTGGTGGGAAACTACATCGAGAAAAACGCCGACATGGTGCGGCGGATGGTGAACGAGGGGCACACCGTGGGCAACCACACCATGCACCACTATGACATGAGCAAGCTGGCGGATTTTGACGCCTTTTCCAAAGAGCTGAAGGATCTGGAGACGCTGTACAAGGACACGGTGGGAAGCGACCTGCCCAAATACTACCGCCCGCCCCAGGGCATTTACAGCGAGGACAACCTGAAGATGGCTCAGCAGCTGGGATACAAAACGGTGTTCTGGAGCCTGGCCTACGTGGACTGGAACAACGATTCCCAGCCCACCAGGGAGCAGGCCTTCGCCAAGCTCCTGCCCCGCACCCATCCCGGCGCGGTGGTGCTGCTCCACTCCACCTCCAAAACCAACGCGGAAATCCTGGACGAACTGCTGACCAAATGGGAGGAAGCGGGCTACCGCTTCGGCACCCTGGACGAACTGTTCCAGAGCGTGTAAAAATGTTGAATGCAGCAGCCTCCCGCCCTCTTCGTTTATGGGAGCATGGGACTGCCGCAAAAAGGCCGCGAAACCAAGTTGGTTTCGCGGCCGTTTGTCAGGTTTTGCGGATGAATTTCTCGCCGCACCGGGGGCAGGTGATGGCGATTTTGCCCTTGCCCCGGGGGACGCGCACCAGCTGGCGGCACTTGGGGCAGTTAAAATAGCGGTTCTGGCGATCCTTCAGCCGGGTGAAAAACTGTAGGAATTTCCGGTTTTCCTGATACCGCTTGTAGGTATTCCGGGACAGGGTGCGGAAAATCGCCCAGATCATCAGTCCGTAGCTCAGCGCCCAGAATATCAGATTCAGAGGCACGACCTTGACCCACACCGACAGCAGACTGCAGAACAAGCCCGCACACAAAATCACCATATTCAGTCGATCCGTGCCATACCGCCCGGACATGAAACTGCGCAGTCCCATGGACAGTTTTGCGGTAAACCGCCGAAACCAGCTGCTGATTTGATTCATGCCGATCACCTTTGCCAAGCGTAAGATTATCCTCATGATAGTACCTGCTGATTCCCACACCGCAAGGTATGTCATTCCATGATTTATGAATTCAGGCAGTCATCAATGGGATCGACAGGTGCGAAATGCCCCGGCTTTCAAAGGGTTTCACACTGCTGCGTAAACTTATTATATTGAAAAACCTGCCGAATGCAACCGCTCCGGGGCAAAATTAACGGATTGTTTAAGAATGCCTTAAGCCGGGAAATCCGGATAATTCCTCTTGGCGAACAGCAAAAACTGTGGTATACTGAAAAAATAACCGGAAAGGGGGCGGACTATGGATACGATGGATACATTTTCGGAGGGAAATCCTGACTTGGAACCGGAGGAAATACCGGAGCATTTCCCGGAGCTGATTGTTGACAGGCCGCAATCGACAGGCGGGGAAACCGTGGCGATTCTGGATGAAGTCTACCCGCCCGCGCCTCCCAAACGGCGGCTTCGCCCGGAGTGGATTCTGGGGCTGATTGCCCTGGCGGCGGCGATGCTGCTGATCGTTGTGGCGGTCTTTTCCCGCCCCTATTACGCGGCGACGGATGACCCGGAGGCGTTGGTGGAGCGGCACCACCCCGAGGAACTGACGCAGCCGGAGGATCTCCCGGAGCCGGAACCGGAGCCACCGGAGACGGAGCCAACCGTTCCGCCCACCATCCCGCCGGATCCCAACCCCTACGGGCGGCTGGATTTTCAGTACAACCATAACAATTACCTGACCTGTCTGCGAACCGACAGCTATGCCGGCGTGGACGTTTCCGCCTTTCAGGGCAGCATCGACTGGACGCGGGTCGCCCGTTCCGGCATTGACTTTGCCATCATCCGCCTGGGCTACCGGGGTTACGGCAGCGGCAAGCTGGTGGAGGACGATTACGCGAAGAAAAACTTAAAAGGCGCAACGGAGGCGGGGCTGCCCATCGGCGCGTACTTCTTCTCCCAGGCTCTGTCCATGGACGAGGCGGAGGAGGAGATCCAGTTCATGCTGGACATTCTGGGGGACTACCGGCTGGATATGCCCGTTGTCCTGGACTGGGAGATTCCCGCCGCCGACGCCCGGACGGCGAACATGGACGCCCGCACCCTGACGGACATCCAGCGCTATTTCTGCGAAAAGATGAAGAGTCTGGGGTATCAGCCCATGGTCTACTTCAACTGGCACCAGTCGGAAAACCTGTACTACCTCAGCGAACTGGAGGACTACCCCTTCTGGCTTGCCATGTATCAGGATCGGATGAGCTTCCCATGGAAGGTGGAAATGTGGCAGTACACCTGCACCGGAAAGGTGCCCGGCATACCGGGAGACGTGGACATCAACGTGTACATGCCATAGGCAAAAAAGCCTTCAGGAGAATGGTATTAATAATCGTGCTGATCGGCTTAATTCAGCAAATCAACAAATTCCAGTTTGGCGTGCCAAAGCCTTCCCCTTCGGGGAAGGTGGCTCGCCGCCAGGCGAGACGGATGAGGGGTGCCCGGTACAAATTCGCCGCAGCGTATCGATTCCCGGAGTGAAGTACCGCCCCTCATCAGTCAAAAATCAAAGATTTTTGCCAGCGGACATTATGGTATG
>JAQXPK010000103.1 GCA_029100605.1 Bacillota bacterium
CATACCATAATGTCCGCTGGCAAAAATCTTTGATTTTTGACTGATGAGGGGCGGTACTTCACTCCGGGAATCGATACGCTGCGGCGAATTTGTACCGGGCACCCCTCATCCGTCTCGCCTGGCGGCGAGCCACCTTCCCCGGAGGGGAAGGCTTTGGCACGCCAAACTGCAATTGATCGCTCTGCTGCGTTATCCCGATAAGCACCTCCTATCACAATATATGATACTGATAAAGAAACAAGGAACTCTGGAATATCTCACCGCCGAGGGCATCTCGGTGCCCCACGGCTTTACCACCCGCCTGGGAGGCGTCAGCACCGGCACCCAGTCCAGCCTGAATCTGGCGGTCGGACGGGGAGACACCCTGGAAAACGTGGAGGAAAACCTCCGCCGCCTGGGCCGCGCCATCGGGTTCGACCCGGAGAAGCTGGTGATGACCCTTCAGGTGCACTCGGACATCGTACGGGTCGTCACGGAGGCCGACCATATCAGTCTCTGCCACCGGGATTATCCCAAGTGCGACGCTCTGGTGACGAATACCCCCGGCGTTGCCCTGCTGGTGTTCACCGCCGACTGTACGCCCCTGCTGTTTTATGACCCGGTCACCGGGGCGGTGGGCGCGGCTCACGCCGGGTGGCGGGGCACGGCTCAGGCCATCGGCGAAAAGGTGGTGCGGGCAATGGCGGAGAATTTCGGCACGAAGCCGGAGAATATCCGCGCCGCCATCGGCCCCAACATCGGTATGTGCCATTTTGAAACCGACGCCGACGTTCCCAACGCCATGCGCGCCGCCTTCGGCGCGGAGGTGGAGGCGTACATCGAGAAGCGGGGCGAAAAATACCATTTGGATTTGAAGCAGATCAACGCGATGCTGCTGCGCCGCTGCGGCGTCAGGCACATCGACATCAGCCAGGACTGCACCGTTTGCAGCTGCGACCGCTTCTGGTCTCACCGGGCGACCCGGGGGGAACGAGGCTCCCAGGGCGCGGTGATCGTCTGTCAGGAGGTGACGGAATGAAACAGGGAATCTCCCTTCTTCTGGCGCTGGTTCTCCTTTTGGGCTGCCTTTCCGGCTGCGGCAGAACCATTGACAATTCCGGCTATGTCGCCACCGGAGACGCCATCTTGATGGAGGGGCAGGATCCGGAGGACATTCTGCCTGAGCAGGAGGACACCCAGGATCTGACCCTGGCCTATTACCCCGACCGCTCCATGAATCCCCTTTACGGCAGCGATTACACCAACCGGGTGCTGATGTCTCTGATGTACCAGGGGCTGTTCGCGGTGGATTCCAAGTATAACACCATCCCCATCCTGTGCTCCCAGTACCACGTCACCCCGGACAACCGCACCTGGACGATTTACCTGGAGCCGGACGCCACCTTCTCCGACGGCACCCGGGTTACGGTGCAGGATGTCATCGCCTCCTATGAGCAGGCGCGGCAGAACGTCTATTACAAAGGCCGCTTTACCCACATCGCCCGCATTGAGCTGTCCTCCGACGGGGGCGTGGATTTCTTCCTGGACACCCCCTACCAGAACCTGGCGCTGCTGCTGGACATTCCCATCGTCAAGGCCTCGGAGGTGACGGCGGATTTCCCCCTGGGCACCGGCCCCTACTCTCTGGAGGAGGGCGTGGGGGGCAAGCATCTGCAGCGGGTGGTGAACTGGTGGTGCGGCAGCACCAAGCTCGCGGCGACGGATTCCTCCATCGCCCTGGTGGAGGCCAAATCTCCCGCCCAGATCCGGGACGCCTTTGAGTTCTCCGACGTGAGCCTTGTCTGCGCCAACCCCCAGACCGATTCCTACGCCGACTATCGGTGCGACTATGAGCTGTGGGAGATTGACAACGGGTATATGATGTATGTGGGCTGTAACGTCACCTGGAGCTCCTTCTTTGACGACGGCACGCTGCGCACCTTCCTCACCTACGGCATCGACCGGCAGACGCTGGTGGAGGATAACTACGGCGGCCTGGCTCTGCCCGTGACCCTGGCAGCCTCCCCCATGTCGCCGTACTACAGCAAGAGCCTGGCGGCGAATTATGAATACGACGAGGTTCGCTTCATTGATGCCGCCAGTAAATTCCAGGTGCCCACCGACGACAAGGGCATTCCCCGGACGCTGAAGCTGCTGGTCAACAGCGACGATTCCGCCCGCCTGCGCTGCGCCCGAACCATCGCCGCCACGCTGACGGAGCTGGGTCTGGCCTGTGAAACCGTGGAAAAGGAAACCGCTACCTATGAGGCCATGCTCTCGGCGGGCAACTTTGACATTTACCTTGGCATCACCAAGCTGCCCACTACCATGGATCTGTCGGAATTCTACCGACCCTGGGGGGATATGAGCTGGGGCGGCCTGAACAACGAGACCATCTACAACATGGTGAACCAGTCCCTGGCAGATCGGGGCAACTACTATAACCTGCACAAGCTGGTGGCGGACGACGGACGGATCATCCCCGTGATGTTCGGCTACTACGCCATCTATGCCAAGCGCGGCTTGCTCAGCGATCTGACCCCCGCCCGGGACAACGTGTTCTGTTACTCCCTGGGCAAGACCATGGAAGGCTGCAAGGTCTCCGGGGATAATAGCTGACATCTTTCGCATCCCCTGCCCACGCGATCATCCAAACGGGATTTCCCATATTTTATCATTCACATTTGGAAAGGAAGAAAACCATGAAACGTGTCATTGCAATGACCCTGGCGCTGATGCTGCTGCTGTGCGCCTGCGGTGGGAAGAACGAAGCGCCCACTGTGCCCGCAACCACCGCCCCCACGACTGAGCCTACCACCGAGCCTACTACGGAACCCACTACCGAACCCACCACCGAGCCCACCGAGCCGGAGGTCTATATCAACCCCCTGAACGGTGAGATCCTGGACGCGCCCTTCACCGGCCGCGTGTTTGCCAATACGGTGAGCAATATGTATGAAAACATTCCCCACGTAGGCGTGACCCAGGCGGACATCCTGTTCGAGTGCTTTGTCAACAGGGAAAGCATCGTGCGCTGCCTTGCCCTGTATACCGACATTGCGGATGTCCAGGCCATCGGCTCCACCCGTTCCACCCGCCCCATGTTCAACCAGATCGCCCAGCACTACGACCTGATTCTGTCCCATGCCGGCGGCTCCGAGCTGACGCTGAGGGATGTGGAGTCCCGGGGCGTGGAGAACTTCAACATTGACTCCTGGGCGGTTGCCGAAACCGGCGCCTCCTACCGGGATAAGGAGCACAACCGTGCCTACGAAAATACCCTTTACGGCATCGGCTCCGGCATCAAGGCCTATGCCGAAGCCCAGGGCTACCCCATGACGCTGGAGCGGGACTACGGCCTTTCCTTCACCGATGACGGCACCCCCGCCGACGGCACGGAGGCGAAGGACATCAGCATCACGCTGGTTTACGGCAACGCCAAGAAGGAAACCCGCATGGTCTATGACGAGAGCCTGGGCAAGTACACCTTTAACCAGTACGGCAAGGTTATGACCGATCTGCTGACGGACGAGGTGGAGGCCTTCCGGAACGTTATCGTCATGTACGCCGACATCACCACCACCGACATCTATCACATCGCGGACTTCAATGCCGGCGGCACCGGCTACTTTGCCTGCGGCGGCAAGCTCATCCCCATTACCTGGAGCTGTGACGGCGACAAGGAGCCCTTCCGCTTCTTCACCGAGAGCGGCGAGCCGCTGGAGCTGGGCCGGGGCAACAGCTATATCGCCATCTGCACCCCCGAATCCCCCGTCGTATACGAATAACCGCCAAAGCCCGGAGGCAGACCCGCTTCCGGGCTTTGCTGCGCCCAGTGAATGAGCACCTTGCACCGAAAAATTCGGTAAACTTATCGGAATTTTACAAAAATGACACTTTACAATAGGTGCCCTGTATTGTATAATAAATCCGTACGGCGGTATCGAATTGCCGTGCGCGATCAGTTAAAAAACTGCGAATCGCAGTAATGAAAAATGGAGGAATTACCATGTCTGTTAAAGTTGCAATCAATGGTTTTGGCCGGATCGGTCGTCTGGCGTTCCGTCAGATGTTCGGTGCCGAGGGCTTCGAAGTCGTCGCTATCAACGACCTGACTTCCCCCAAGATGCTGGCTCACCTGCTGAAGTACGATTCCACCCAGGGCAATTACGCCGCTATGGGTCACACCGTCGAGGCCGGCGAGGACAACATCGTTGTTGACGGCAAGAAGATCACCATTTACGCCAAGGCCAACGCCGCCGAGCTGCCCTGGGGTGAGCTGGGCGTGGACGTCGTCCTGGAGTGCACCGGTTTCTACACCTCCAAGGCCAAGGCTCAGGCGCACATCGACGCCGGCGCCAAGAAGGTCGTCATTTCCGCTCCTGCCGGCAATGACCTGCCCACCATCGTTTACAACGTCAACCACAACACCCTGACCAAGGAAGACAACATCATCTCCGCCGCTTCCTGCACCACCAACTGCCTGGCTCCCATGGCGAAGGCTCTGAACGACGGCTGGAAGATTCAGTCCGGCATTATGTGCACCATCCACGCCTACACCGGCGACCAGATGATCCTGGACGGCCCCCAGCGTAAGGGCGATCTGCGCCGCTCCCGTGCCGGCGCCGTGAACATCGTGCCCAACTCCACCGGCGCTGCCAAGGCCATCGGCCTGGTCATCCCCGAGCTGAACGGCAAGCTGATCGGCGCTGCCCAGCGTGTGCCCACCCCCACCGGCTCCACCACCATCCTGAACGCCGTCGTGGAAGGCAACCCCACCAAGGAAGAGATTAACGCCCAGATGAAGGCCGAGTCCACCGAGTCCTTCGGCTACAACACCGACGAGATCGTCTCCTCCGACATCGTGGGTATGCGTTACGGCTCCCTGTTTGACGCCACCCAGACCATGGTCATCAACCTGGGCAACGGCACCAGCCAGGTTCAGGTCGTTTCCTGGTACGACAACGAGAACTCCTACGTTTCTCAGATGGTTCGCACCATCAAGCACTTCGCTACCCTGCTGTAATCTCAGCCGGAAGCATACTTACAGACAGCATTCCCCGCACCGGAACCGGTGCGGGGAATTTTGCACTCCGTAACGAATCGAGCGTGGTGCTCCGTAACGAACCGAGCGTGGTGCTCCGCGCAGCGAATCGAAATCATCATGATTGCCGGGGGCAATCATACCTTAATGTCCACCCAATGGCGGAACGACCATAGACCACCCGGGCACGCATTGTCGGCGGCCACTGGCCGCCAAAGCCTTCCCCTTCGGGGAAGGTGGCTCGCCGTCAGGCGAGACGGATGAGGGAATGCCGCAGTACGAATTCGCCGAAACGCTCCGGATGATTGCTCCGCAGTACCGCCACCTCATCAGTCAAAAATCAAAGATTTTTGCCAGCTTCCCCAAAGGGGAAGCCTTTGACACGCCGTACCGAGCCGAGCGGTATCCAATGGCGTAACGAATTAAGACCACCCGGGCACGCATTGCCAGCGGCGACTCGCCGCCACGCATTGCCAGCGGCCACCGGCCGCAAATGTTCAAGAATAATTCAAAAACGACCTATTGACTTTTCTGGCACTCTGCGGTATAGTGTGCTTAGCACTCAGAGAGATGGAGTGCTAAAGCGAAAGGAGGGATTTCATGGAACTGACGGAGCGAAAAAAGAAGGTCCTGCGGTCTGTGGTTGACCTGTATATCCGCACGGCGGAGCCGGTTGGCTCCAAGGCCATCACCGCCCTGCCGGACATGAACTATTCCTCCGCGACCATCCGCAACGAAATGGCGGAACTGACCACCATGGGCTATCTGGAGCAGCCCCACACCAGCGCGGGGCGTATCCCCTCCGCCGCCGGCTACCGGCTGTATGTGGATGAGCTGATGATGGACTACCGCCTGAGTGTGGACGAGACCAAATCCATCAACACCGCCATCGAGGAAAAAATGCAGCGTGTGGATAAAATGGTGGAAAAGGTGGCAAAGTTGGTATCCCAGGCCACTGATCTTCCTGCCATCTCCGCCGCTTCCCGGGCGGGCAGCGCCTGTGTCAAGCGGTTCGACCTGATCCTCGCGGGACGGGGCAGCATCATCCTGGTGCTGATGCTCCAGGGCGATCAGGTGGTGAACAAGCTCATCAAGCTGCCCCTGAACGTGACGGAAGCGGATCTGAAGATTCTCAGCGCGGTGCTCAACGCCACCATGACGGACGTTCCGCTGACGGGCTTCACCGCCGAGCTGATGGACAAGGTCATGGCTTCCGCGGGAGCCGCCGCGTCCCTGGTGCCGGTGATTCTGGACTTCACCCAGGAGACCCTGAAAAACAGCGACGCCACCAGCGTGGCAGTCACCGGTCAGGCAAAGCTCCTGAGCCTTCCGGAGTACCGGGATGTGGACAAAGCCCAGCGGGTGATGGATTCCATCGACGAGGAGGCCTTCGCCAATCTCCCCGCCGTCATGGAGGGCGCCAACGGCACGAAGGTGCTGGTCGGCCCTGAAAATGTGGTGAACGATCTGAAGGATTCCTCCGTGGTCGTGACCAAGTTCGACATCGGCGACGGGATGCAGGGCATGATCGGCGTGGTTGGCCCCACCCGCATGGATTACGCCAAGATCACCGCCCGCCTGAGTTATTTCGCCGAAAGCCTGAGTAAAATGTTCGGAAAACCCGAGTCGCCCCAGCAGCCCAAGCTGCCGGAGCCGCCGGAGAAGGAAACATAGATGCAAACCCGCAGGGCAGGGAAAAGCCCCCGCCCGGAAAGCGGAAGTTTTTCCCCACCCTGTAAGTGACAGGAGGTCTCAAACGTGGCAAAAAAGGAAACAGAAGAAGTGAAGCCGGAGCAGACGCCGGAGACGGCGGAGGCCCCGAAGGACACCCCCAAGGACGCATCTCAGGAAGCGCCCAAGCAGTCCCCGGAGAAGAAAGACCCGGAGAAGCCCAAGCAGCCAGAGGTCAACTGGGAGGAAAAATACAACGCCGAGCATGACGCCCGGCTGCGGCTGGCGGCAGAGTACGACAACTTCCGCAAGCGCACGACAAAGGAAAAGGAAGCCTCCTACGGCAACGGCAAGGCCGACGCCATAACAAAGGTGCTTCCCATCTACGACAATCTGGAGCGGGCGCTGAACCAGCCCACCGAGGACGCGGCCTACAAAAAGGGCGTGGAGATGACCATGAACGAGCTGGTGAAGATTCTCACCGGCCTGGGCGTGGAAATCTTCGGAGAGCCTGGGGATGTGTTCGACCCCAATCTGCACAACGCCGTGATGCACCTGGACAGCGGGGAGCATGACGAGAACGTCATCACCCAGGTGTTCCAGAAGGGCTTCAAGCTGGGCGACAAAATCGTCAGATTCGCCATGGTGCAGGTGGCAAACTAATTGACACTTGACAATGAACAACTGACAATTAAGGAGTGCGCTTCGCGCACAGAATTGAAATCATCGCCGGAGGCGATACCACAATTTGTCAACTGTCAATTTTTAATTGTTAATTCAAACTTTGTAAAAATTGATCTTTCAATATACTAGGAGGAAAATTATTATGTCTAAGATTATCGGTATTGACCTTGGTACTACCAATTCCTGTGTTGCCGTTCTGGAAGGCGGCGAGCCTGTTGTCATCGCTAACGCGGAAGGCAACCGCACTACCCCCTCTGTCGTGGCCTTCTCCAAGACCGGCGAGCGTATGGTGGGTCAGGTGGCAAAGCGTCAGGCAGTCACCAACTCCGACCGCACCGTCTCTTCCATCAAGCGCCACATGGGCGAGAATTACCATGTCACCATCGACGGCAAGGGCTACACCCCCCAGGAGATCAGCGCCATGATCCTGCAGAAGCTGAAGGCGGACGCTGAGGCGTATCTGGGTCAGAGCGTCACCGAGGCCGTCATCACCGTTCCCGCTTACTTCTCCGACGCCCAGCGTCAGGCCACCAAGGACGCCGGTAAGATCGCCGGCCTGGAGGTCAAGCGGATCATCAACGAGCCCACCGCAGCCGCTCTGGCTTACGGTCTGGACAAGGAATCCGAGCAGAAGATCATGGTCTACGACCTGGGCGGCGGCACCTTCGATGTGTCCATCCTGGACATCGGCGACGGCGTCATCGAGGTTCTGGCCACTGCCGGCGACACCCACCTGGGCGGCGACGACTTTGACCAGCGGATCATGGACTACCTGGTTGACGAGTTCAAGAAGGCCGAGGGCATCAACCTCTCCGGCGACAAGGTCGCGATGCAGCGGCTGAAGGAGGCTGCCGAGAAGGCCAAGATCGAGCTGTCCGGCGTGACCTCCACCAACATCAACCTGCCCTATATCACCGCCGACGCCACCGGCCCCAAGCACCTGGACGTGACCCTCACCCGGGCCAAGTTCAATGAGCTGACCGCCGATCTGGTGGAGCGCACCATGAAGCCCGTCCGTCAGGCCATGTCCGATGCCGGCCTGTCCGCCTCCGACATCCAGAAGGTGCTGCTGGTTGGCGGCTCCACCCGTATCCCCGCCGTGCAGGATGCCGTTAAGACCATCACCGGCAAGGAAGGCTTCAAGGGCATCAACCCCGATGAGTGCGTGGCTGTGGGCGCTGCCATTCAGGGCGGCGTGCTCACCGGCGATGTGCAGGACATCCTGCTGCTGGATGTCACCCCTCTGTCTCTGGGCATTGAGACCATGGGCGGCGTGTTCACCCGTCTGATCGACCGGAACACCACCATTCCCACCCACAAGAGCCAGATCTTCTCCACCGCTGCCGACGGTCAGACCTCCGTTGAGGTTCACGTCCTCCAGGGCGAGCGGGAAATGGCTGCTTACAACAAGACCCTGGGCCGCTTCCAGCTCACCGGCATCGCCCCCGCGCCCCGCGGCGTGCCTCAGATCGAGGTTTCCTTCGACATCGACGCCAACGGCATCGTGAAGGTCTCCGCCAAGGATCTGGGCACCGGCAAGGAGCAGAACATCTCCATCACCGCTTCCACCAACCTGAGCAAGGAAGACATCGACAAGGCCGTCCGGGAGGCGGAGCAGTACGCCGCCGAGGATAAGGCTCGGAAGGATGAGGTGGACACCCACAACGCCGCTGACCAGACCGTCTACCAGACCGAAAAGACCCTGAACGAGCTGGGCGACAAGCTGGACGCTTCCGAAAAGTCCTCCATCCAGTCCGCCATTGACCATCTGAAGGAGGTCAACAAGGGCACCGACATCGAGGCCATCAAGAAGGCCACCGACGAGGTTCAGCAGGCGTTCTACAAGGTTTCCGAGAAGCTCTACCAGCAGGCGAACCCCCAGGGCGGCGCACAGCCCGGCGGCAATACCCAGAAGCCCGGCGACGACGGCGTGGTTGACGCTGACTACGAGTCCGTGGACTAAGGAAAGCCCGATAAAAGGGGCGGCGTTCCGCCGCCCCTTGCAGCGTGTCAAAAAAGTCCCATAATAGCGATGTCATTGCGAACCAGCCCGCAGGCTGGTGTGGCAATCCCCTAAAACTACAGAAAAACTTCATGTTTTGCATGGAAAATGTTTGAAAACTGGGGGGATTCCCACGCCAGTAAAGAGCACTGGCTCGGAATGACATGGTTTTTCGACAGTCTGAAAGGGGCGGCGTTCCGCCGCCCCTTGTTGGCATATTGTATTCGGATACAAGATATCAGATAGAAGATACAAGAGAAAAGCGCATGGTACGGAAACCGATCTTGTATCTCGTATCTCGTATCTTGTATCTTACATGAGGTGAGCGAAAATGGCAGAAAACAAACGTGACTACTACGAGGTGCTGGGGGTCAGCAAGGACGCCAGCGCCGATGAGATAAAGAAAGCCTACCGCAAGGCCGCCATGAAGTACCATCCCGACCGCAATCCCGGCGACAAGACCGCCGAGGAAAAGTTCAAGGAGGCCGGTGAGGCTTACGAGGTGCTGTCCGACGCGGACAAACGAGCCCGGTACGACCAGTACGGCTTTGCCGGTGTCGACCCCAACTTCGGCGCGGGAGCCGGCGGGGCAGGCTACGGCGCCGGTTTCGGCGGCTTTGACGGCTTCGGCGATCTGGGAGATATTTTCGGCGAGTTCTTCGGCGGCGGCCGGGGCGGCCGCGGCTCTCAGCAGTCGGTACCCCGCCGGGGCGAGAATGTGATGGCAAGTCTGGAGCTGACCTTCGAGGAAGCGGCCTTCGGCTGTGAAAAGGAGGTCGCTGCCCAGCGCATTGAGAACTGCCCCAACTGTAAGGGCACCGGCAGCGCCGACGGCGTGATCGAGACCTGCAGCCAGTGCCACGGAACCGGTCAGGTGCGCTCCGTGCAGAACTTCATGGGGATGCAGATGCAGTCCAGCACCACCTGCCCCACCTGCGGCGGTCGGGGCAAGGTAATCAAGAACCCCTGCATTACCTGCAAGGGCAAGGGCAAGGTGCGCAAAACCAACCGGGTCAAGGTCAAGATTCCCGCCGGTGTGGATGCCGGACAGAGCGTCCGTGTCCGGGGCGAGGGCTGCGTGGGCAGCAATGGCGGCGCCAGCGGCGACCTGCTGGTAGAGGTGTCCATCAAGCGGCACCCCATCTTCACACGGCAGGGCACGGATGTGCTGTGCGAGGTGCCCATCACATTTACCCAGGCGGCATTGGGCGCTACCATTCAGGTGCCCACTCTGGACGGCAAGATGGACTATGAAATCCCCGAGGGCACCCAGACCGGCAGGGAGTTCATCCTTCGGGAGAAGGGCATTCCCGAGGTGGGCAACACCCGCCGCCGGGGCAACGAGCGATTCACTGTGGTGGTGGAGACTCCCACCAAGCTGACCAAGGAGCAGAAGGATCTGTTGCGCCAGCTGGAGGGCACCATGGAGCAGTCCCCCAAGCGGAAAAAATTTCTCAACAATCTGAAGGACTTTTTCGATTGACCCGAAAAAAGGCGGGACGGCACTTGCAGCCGCCCTGCCTTTTGGGTATAATGGGGGAGGCGCTGAATGCAAAACGCCGGATGAAGCTGCCTGCTTTGCGGACAGAATTTGAGAGCAGTTGGCGTTGAACATTCATACGAAAATCTGATTCCGGCTTCGGCCGTCTGCACCCAGGGGCGGCTCTGCCCGCATCATTTGGAGGCGATCCGTATGTTTACCGGCTTTACCCCGGAGACCATTGATTTTCTTTGGGGCATCCGAATGAACAACAACCGGGACTGGTTCCTGGAGCACAAAAAGCAGTATGTGGACACCCTGTACGAGCCAATGAAGGCTCTGGGGCAGGCGCTGTTTCAGCCCTTTCTGGATCGGCCCGGCAATATTCTGAAGGTCAGCCGCATCTACCGGGACGCCCGGCTGCACCCACCGGAGCCCTACAAGGAAAGCCTTTGGATCTGCATCCGCCAGGATGTGGACTGGTGGGCGGAGAATCCCTGCCTGTTCTTTGAACTGAACCCCGAGGGCGCGGACTACGGCTTCTCCCTCTGGCACCCCCGGACGGCAACCATGGAGGATTTCCGCCGGGACATTTCCGCCCATCCGGAGGACTTTCTGCGCTTGATGCGGACAACGGAGCAGGCGGCGGGGCAGAGCGTCACGGCTCAGCTGTACAAGCGCCCCAAGGAAACGGACAATCCCGACCTTGCGCCCTATTTCGCCTGGAAGGGAGACATCGGCTGTATCCGGCATCAGGACGCGGGAGATGCCCTGTTCAGCCCGGGGCTAAAAGACCAGGTGGCGGACTTCTTTGAAGCCCTGACGCCGCTGTACGCGTATTTTAACCGATTCAAGGTTTGAGGAGAGAGAAAAATGAAGGTTACCTACATGAACGGCGCGGGCAATGACTTCATGGTCATCGACGCCCGGGGCAAAAATTTGGATTTTTCAAAGCTGGCGAAGGAATTTTGCGCCGTCACCGGCGCGGACGGCTTCATGGCGGTGGATCATTCGGACAAAGCGGATTTTCGGCTGCATTTTTACAATTCCGACGGTACCCGGGCAGGAATGTGCGGCAACGGTGCCCGGTGCATCTGCCGCTTTGCCCACGATCTGGGCATCGCCGGAGACGCCGTGACCGTGGAAACCGACACGGGGCTGGTGTACGGCTGGCGGCTGGACGAGAACCGGTATCGGGTGAAATTAAACAGCCCCACCACGTTGGAGCTGCACCGCAAGGGCGACGTCGCCTATGTGGAGCTGGGAAAGCCCGGACTGCCCCACGCGGTTGTGGAGTATCGGGGGGATCTGTGGGGGGACGCGGACGGCCTGCTGGAGAGCATGCGCGCTCTGCGCAATGATCCGGTGTTTCCCAGGGGCGCGAATGTCAACTACTATCAGGTGCTGCGCCCCGGCGAGGTAAGGGTGCTGACCTTTGAACGGGGCGTGGAGGGCTATACCCTGGCCTGCGGCACCGGCTGCGGCTCCGTGGCCTGCGTCCTGTGGGCCAAGAAGCAGCTGCCCGAAAATGTCCTCACCACCCACAACCGGGGCGGCACGCTGAAGGTCACCGTGGGCGGGGAAAACGGAACCGTGACCTCCCTGCTTCAGGAAGGCCCCACGGAAGTGGTGCGGGTGTACGAGCTGTAAACGGCGGCAGAACAGAAATCGTTTCGAGCCAGCCCAACCGCAGGAAAGATCGGGAAAATTCATCTGGCTGGGGCCGGAATGCCAGATATTTCGTATTTTCTTTGCCATTACTGTTAGAAAATGCTTGACATTTCCGCGGGTTTCCTGTAAAATAAACTAGTCTGCGAATGCGGACGTATCCTTGCTCCCGGCGCGACCGGGGGCCAAAAGTCCAAAAGGAGGTGCAATCAACATGGCTAAGATCACCGGTAAGTACGAGGTGCTCTACATCATTGACCCCACCCTGGGCGAGGAGAGCACTGCGGCACTTGTGGAAAAGTTCAAGGCAATGGTGGAGGCGGAGGGTACTCTGACTTCTGTCGATGAGTGGGGCAAACGCCGTCTGGCCTATCCCATCAACGACATGGCAGAGGGCTACTACGTCCTGATGAACTTCGAGAGCAAGCCCGAGTTCCCTGCGGAGCTGGAGCGTGTGATGAGGATCACCGAGGGCGTTATGCGCTGCCTGACCACCGCTGTGGAGGCGTAACACCATGCTCAACCACATTGTCATCATGGGTCGTTTGGTTCGCGACCCGGAGCTGCGGCGCACCGGTAGCGGTGTCGCGGTAGCGAGCTTCCGCGTGGCTGTCGATCGGGACTTTGTGCCCAAGGACGGCGGCGAGAGAAAGGCCGATTTCATCGACTGCGTTGCCTGGCGTCAGACCGGAGAGTTCATCTCCAAGTATTTCGCCAAGGGACGCATGATCGTTGTGGACGGTCGTCTCGAAATGCGGGACTGGACCGATAAGGATGGCAACAAGCGCACGTCCGCTGAAATTGTTGTGGCGAATGCCTACTTCGGCGACAGCAAGCGGGATAACGACGGCGGCAATTCTTCCTACGGCGGCAGCGCCTATGGCGGAAACAGCGGCTACAGCGCTCCCGCGCCCGCGCCCAGCTACGGTGGCGGTTATTCCGCTCCCGCCAGCGCTCCCGCATCCGACTTCGCGATGCTGGAGGACGACGACGCCCAGCTGCCCTTCTGATTTTTTGGAACTTTTCTATAAGACTTACAAGGAGGGAACATCCATGGCTAACGAACAGCGTATGCGTCCCCGGAAGCGCAAGAAGGTTTGCGCGTTCTGCGTGGACAAGGTGACCAGCATCGATTACAAGGACACCGCGAAGCTCCGCCGTTACCTGTCTGAGCGCGGCAAGATTCTGCCCCGCCGTACCACCGGTACCTGCGCCGCTCATCAGCGTGACCTGACCACCGCCATCAAGCGCGCCCGTCAGATCGCCCTGCTGCCCTACGTCGCTGACTGATGAAAACCGATCCGCACCCCGGAAGATTCCTTCCGGGGTGTTATTTTTCCTTGCTATTTCCCGCAAGGGACGGTATAATAAAATGTGCATATCGGCTTAACGCAGCAAACCGGCAAGTTGCAGTTTATCTGGCACCCGTTTCGTAGGGCTTATGTCATGACCCCGCCGACGACGTTGGATTCTACGCAATGTAAATTTGGGTGAATACCGGCAATTCCGGAGAAATCCGGGCAAAAGCAGCTC
>JAQXPK010000104.1 GCA_029100605.1 Bacillota bacterium
GGCGAGACGGATGAGGGGATACCGAGGCACGAATTCGCCGAAACGCCCAGGGCTTTTGAGGCGCAGTACCGCCCCTCATCAGTCAAAAATCAAAGATTTTTGCCAGCGGACATTATGGTATGATTGCCCCCGGCAATCATAGTATTTCTGATTCGCTGCGCGGAGCACCACCCCAGAGGGGAAGCCTTGGGCGCTACGCTCCGGATTTGAAATCAAAGCCATATAATTTTGAAAGGATGAAACACGATGGATACGAATTCTCTGGGTATGATCGAAACAAAGGGACTGGTCGGCGCCATTGAGGCGGCGGATGCCATGGTCAAGTCTGCCAACGTGCAGCTGGTGGGCAAGGAGCAGGTGGGCGGCGGCCTGGTCACCGTCATGGTACGGGGCGACGTGGGTGCCGTCAAGGCAGCCACCGACGCCGGTGCTGCGGCGGCGGAAAAGGTGGGGGAGCTGATCTCCGTCCACGTCATCGCACGGCCCCACATGGAGGTGGACGCCATTCTGCCCAAGGGGCGCGGCACCCAGACTCCGCCCGCCGGGAAGTAAGGAATGCTCTACAATGAGGAAGCCGTCCGGGCGAACATCCGCAACCGGGAGGGGAAGCGGGTGTTCTACCTGGGCAAAGGCGACCAGCTTACAAGCTCCGCCCGGGACTATCTTCAGCGGGAGCGGATCGACATTCTCCCCGGGGAGCAGGCGAAGGTTTCTCAATACCGCCTGCTGGGGGGCGGTACCATCGGAGAAAAACCGGAGCATATGACCCACCTGAACGGGGAGGTTTTGGTGGTGAAGGATCACCCCAGAATCGTTTTCAGGGGCAAGCTGGACACCCTGGAGGCGGAGCTGATTCTCTGCCAGCTGGCGGACGATGCCCTGAAAGCGCCTGTGGGGGAGATTCTGGCGCTGGCGCGGCAGATCATCCGCTGCGAGGTGCTGGACGAACCTCTCGTTCCAGGCACCCTCTGCGGTCTGACGGAGCAGGAGCAGCGCCAACGGAGCCATTTCCCCCAGGACTACTACGGTCAGCCCCATTTCACGCCCTCGGCGGAGGACGGCGCTGTAATCGCCCGGCTCAACCGCGCCCGCTGCGCCGCCCGGGAGGCGGAGCTGGCGGCGGTGACGGCCTTCCGGGATCGGGACGGAAACCCCACCAGGGTGGATATACTGAGGGCCATGAACCGGATGAGCAGTATGCTCTATATTTTGATGGTTCAATGGAAGGGAAAATTGTAGGATAGCTGCTCAAAGCCTTCCCCTCTGGGGAAGGTGGCTCGCCGTAAGGCGAGTCGGATGAGGTGCGGTACTGCATTCCGATAATCGGAACGTTGCGGCGAATTCGTGCCCGGGCATCCCTCATCCGGCAGCCCTTCGGGCTGCCACCTTATAAATTATGGTAGGATTGCCACTGGCAATCATAATTATGCCAATTCCCTGCGGGCGCACCGCCCAAAGGGGAAGGTTTTGATACAGCAAATTGCAACTTTCGCACAGAAGGATGAACAATATGAAGCTGAAAACGACCCTTTTGGGAAAGACATACACATTTCGGGACATCAAGCAGGTCTTGGCTAAGGCCAACGAGGAAAAGACCGGCGACCGTCTGGCGGGGCTCGCGGCGGAGTCTGCCCAGGAGCGGGTCGCCGCCAAGGTGGTGCTTTCCGCCCTGACCTTGGGCGACCTGCGGGAAAGCCCCGCGGTGCCCTATGAGCAGGATGAGGTCACCCGGATCATCCAGGACGATGTGAATGAAGCCGTGTACGCCAGAATCCGGGGCTGGACGGTGTCCGATCTCCGGGAGTGGATTCTGGACGAGGATACCACCGGCGACGACATCCGAAAGCTAAGTCGGGGGCTGACGGCGGAGATGGTGGCGGCGGTGTGCAAGCTCATGAGCAATCTCGATCTCATCTACGCCGCCAGCAAAATTACCGTCACCGCCCACTGCAACACCACCATCGGTCTGCCGGGCACCCTGTCCTGCCGCCTACAGCCCAACCACACCACCGACGACCCGGAGGGCATCACCGCCTCCACCCTGGAGGGGCTGAGCTTCGGCGCGGGGGATGCGGTGATCGGCCTGAACCCGGTGACGGATTCTCCGGAGCAGGTGGGCAGGGTGCTGCGCCGGTTTCAGGAGATTAAAGAGCACTGGCAGATTCCTACCCAGATCTGTGTGCTGGCTCATGTGACGGCGCAGATGAAAGCCGTCCGGGCAGGCGCCCCCTGCGATCTGATCTTCCAGTCCATCGCGGGCAGCCAGAAGGGCAACGAGGCCTTCGGCTTCTCCGCCGCCACGCTGGAGGAGGCGCGGCAGCTGCTATTAAAGCAGGGCACCGCCGAGGGGCCGAACGTCATGTATTTTGAGACGGGGCAGGGCTCGGAGCTTTCTTCCAACGCCCATTTTGACACCGATCAGGTGACCATGGAGGCCAGATGCTACGGCTTTGCCAAACGGTTCCAGCCCTTCTTAGTCAACACGGTAGTGGGCTTTATCGGCCCGGAGTATCTCTACGACGCCCGGCAGGTGACCCGGGCAGGGCTGGAGGATCACTTTATGGGCAAGCTCACGGGTATTTCCATGGGCTGCGACTGCTGCTACACCAACCACATGAAGGCGGATCAGAACGACATCGAGAACCTTGCCAGCCTTCTGACCATGGCGGGATGCAACTATTTCATGGGCATTCCCCACGGCGACGACATCATGCTCAACTATCAGACCACCGGCTTTCGGGAAACGGCGGCGCTGCGGGAGATCACGGGCAAGACGGCAATTCCCGAATTCCAGCGCTGGCTGGAAAAGATGGGCTTTGTGGAAAACGGAAAGCTGACGAAGAAGGCCGGAGACGGCTCGAGTTTGTTGTTTTAGACGGGAACTGATCGTTTCGCCTTGCCATTGAAAATACACATTGCTTCAAACAGAAACGATCATTTACCAATGGAGGTTATATGGAATTAGACAAGGATTTAGCCGCGCGGCAGGAGGCGCGGGCACTGGCGCGGGAGGCGGAAACCGCCCAGAAACAGCTGGCGGAAATGTCCCAGAGCCAGCTGGACGCCATCGTGGAAGCGGTGGCGAAAGCCTTCGCCAAGGAAGCACCCATGCTGGCGGATATGGCGGTGCGGGAGACGGGCTTCGGAAACGTGGAGGACAAGACCGAAAAGAATCTCTTTGCCTCCCAAACGGTAGCCGGAGCCGTACGGGGCATGAAAACCGTGGGGGTTCTCCGGGAAATCCCGGAGAAAAAGCTGTGGGAAGTCGGCGTCCCCGTGGGGGTTATCGCTGCCATCGTCCCCAGCACCAATCCCACTTCCACCGTGTGCTACAAGGCGATGATTGCCCTGAAAGCGGGCAACGCCATCGTCTTTTCTCCCCACCCCAAGGCCATTGCCTGTACCCGTAAGGCGGCGCAGATCGTTGCCGAAGCGGCTCAGACGGCGGGAGCGCCCAGGGGCGCGGTAGCCTGCCTGAGCATCCCGTCTCTGGACGGCTGCCAGGAGCTGATGAAGGCGGAGCCGGTGCGGCTGATTCTTGCCACCGGCGGCCCCGGCATGGTGAAGGCGGCCTATTCTTCCGGCAAGCCCGCCATCGGCGTGGGCGCGGGAAACGGCCCGGCCTATATCCACCACAGCGCCGACGTTGCCCACGCCCTGGCCTGTATCGCGAAGTCCAAGTCCTTTGACTACGGCACGGTATGCGCCTCCGAGCAGAGCATCATTGTCGAAAAGACCATGGAGCAGCGGGTTCGGTCGGAGGGAAAGCGGCAGGGGTTCTACTTCATGGACACCGCCGAGGCAAACGCCCTGGCAAAGCTGCTCTTCCGCCCCAACGGGACGCTGAACCCGGAAATCGTGGGCAAACCCGCGGGGAAGCTGGCACAGATGGCAGGCTTTTCGGTGCCGCTGGATACCAGGGTGCTGGTGGCTCGGGAGCAGGAAGCGGGGCCGACCCGTCCCTACTCCATGGAAAAGCTCTGCCCCGTGCTGGCGTTTTTCGTTATGGACAGCGAGGAAGCGGTACTGGATAAGTGCATCGAGGTGCTTCGGCATGAGGGCAGCGGTCACACCTTCGCCATCCATGCAACCGACGAGGCGGTGATCCGGCGGTTCGCTCTGAAGATCCCGGTATCCCGCTTCCTGGTCAACACTCCGGCTGCCCTGGGGGGCATCGGCGCGACTACGGGACTGTTCCCGGCGCTGACCCTTGGCTGCGGCGCGGTGGGCGGCAGCAGCTCCTCCAACAACATTTCTCCCCTGGATCTCATCAACATCCGCCGGGTGGCGTGGGACATGGAGGAAACAAAAAGGCCGGCAGTGACGCCAAACGACGAACTGGTGGAGCTGCTGACGCAGAAGATTCTGCAAAGGTTAGAATAGGCAGCCAAAAGCCTTCCCTTCTGGGGAAGGTGGCAGCCCGAAGGGCTGACGGATGAGGGAATGCCCGGATACGAATTCGCCGAAACATCTCGACTTTGGGAACGCCGTACCCCACCCTCATCAGTCAAAAATCAAAGATTTTTGCCAGCTTCCCCCAGGGGAAGCCTTGAGAGCCATAGGGAGGCAAACGCATGGAGAATAGGGAACTGACCGCGCTGGCGGAGGCAATTGCCGGGCGGATATTTGTGGAGATCGAAGCCTCCGGGCGGCATGTGCATGTGACGGCGCAGCAGGCTCAGGAATTGTTCGGGCATCCCCTGACGCCAAAACGCCCTCTGTCCCAGCCGGGGCAGTATCTGGCTAACGAGCGGGTTACGGTGATCGGCCCCCAGGGGGAATTTCGGAACGTGGCGGTGCTGGGGCCGGAGCGGAAAGAAGCCCAGGTGGAAATCTCCCTCACCGACGCCCGGACGCTGGGCATCGACGCTCCTGTCCGGCTGTCCGGGGACGTGTCCGGCAGTCCCGGCTGCGAGATCGTAGGTTCGTGTGGACGATTTGCCCTGACCCAGGGGGTGATCGCCGCGAAACGGCATATCCACCTGACCCCGGAGGACGCCGCCCGGTTCGACGTCCGGGACAAGCAGACGGTGAAGCTCAAAACCTACACCGCCCGGCCTGTGGTGTTTGAGGACGTGGCGGTGCGGGTCAGTCCGGAGTTTGCCTCCTTCGTGCATCTGGACTACGACGAGGCCAACGCCTGCGGCTTTCGCAAAGGCGATCTGGGGAGGATCCTGCCATGACCCGGGCGCTGCTGATTGGTCGGGAGCCGATGGCGGAGCTGGGGTATACCTATGTGACGGGGGAACCCTACGACGCAGTTGTCATCGGGTCGCTGACCCTGTCCCAGCTGCTCCGGTTCCGGGAGGAGCGGGTGCTCGCCGCTTTGGCGGAGGGAAAGCCGGTGTATCTCTACACCCCCGGTCTGCCGGAGTCGCCCAAAAACCGGATGCTCTCCGGCAGCCTGGCCTCCGCCCAGCGGGAGCTGAAGAACTGGGGCGTGCTGTTCACGGACGGGGGCAGGAAGAAGCTGATCACGGCGGAGGAGGCCAGGGCGCTCCGCGCTGCCGGTCAAATGCCCAGCCCCGGCGCGGTGCTGACGCCACTGGCGAAGGAAATCATGGAGGGGACAAAATGAAGGTAGGAAAAGTGGTAGGAGCCATCTGGGCCACCCGGAAGGCGGCGTGCCTCCAGGGGCAGACCTTTCTGGTGGTGGAAAGCGGCGGCGAGAAGATCGTGGCGGCGGATCAGGTGGGAGCGGGACAGGGTGACCGGGTGCTGCTGGCTACGGGAACGGTGGCCAGCAAATACTGCATGGACGCCCCGGTAGATGCTGCTGTTGTGGCGATTGTGGACGAGAAATAGCGGCGAGTCGCCGCTGACAATGCGTGCGCAGGTGGTATTGAATCGTTACGCCATTGGGTGAGGCTCGGTTCGGAACGGAGTACAAAAGGCTCCCGCTTACAGAAATCTCTGATTTGCGGGCGCACCGCCCAGAGGGGAAGGCTTTGAAACGCCCAACAGACAGTCAAATTGCTTTCAGCATTCCACATTTACAACATCGTCCCGGGGAGGAAATACAATGTCATTTCACGAAATACTCATCGCGGTCATGGCGGGCTTCGCGGTACTGGGCGCTCTCGACCGTATCCTTGGCGACCATTGGGGGCTGGGGAAGGAGTTTGAAAACGGGATTCTCGCCATGGGCTCCCTGGCGCTGGCGATGGTGGGAATCGTGTCCCTGGCACCGGTGCTGGCAAATCTGCTGAAGCCTGCCATCGTGCCGGTTTACCGCTTTCTGGGGGCGGATCCCGCCATGTTCGCCGGGTCGATTCTCGCCTGCGACATGGGCGGCGGTGCGCTGGCGGTGCAGATGACCGACGATCCCCAGGCCGCCATGCTGGGGGGCGTGCTCACCGGCTCCATGCTGGGGGCGACCATCGTGTTCACCATCCCTGTGGCTATGGGCATTCTCCAGGAGCGGGACAGAGCCGCCATGGCAAAGGGCATCCTCTGCGGCATCGTGACCATCCCTGTGGGGGTACTGGCGGGCGGCCTCACGGCGGGATTTCCGGCGGGGATGGTGCTGCGCAACCTGGTTCCCATCGTCATTCTGGCGGCGCTGATCGCCCTGGGACTATGGCGGGCGGAGAAGACAATGGTCAAAGGCTTCGAGGTGTTCGGTAAATTTGTGGTTATTGTGGTGACCGTCGGCCTTGCGGCTGCCATTGTGGAGGCGCTGACAGGATTTGTCATGATCCCCGGCATGGCACCCATTTCAGAGGGGTTTGCCACCGTTGGCACCATCGCCATCGTGCTGGCGGGGGCGTTTCCTCTGGTGTTCGTCGTCACCAAGCTGCTGCGAAAGCCTCTGATGGCGGCGGGCCGGTGGCTGGGGATCAACGATGCCGCCGCCGCGGGACTCATTGCGAGTCTAGCCAATTCCATCGCCACCTTCGGCATGGTGAAGGACATGAACGAGCGGGGCAAGGTTATCAACATCGCCTTTGCGGTGTCGGCGGCCTTTGTTTTTGGCGACCACCTGGGCTTCACGGCGGGCTTCGCCCCGGAGATGATCGGCCCCATGATCGCAGGAAAGCTGGCAGGAGGCGTCAGCGCCATCGCCGTGGCGGTGTGGCTGACGAAAAAAGAGGAAAACTGAATAGAAAAAGTGGAAAGTTAGGGCATTTCCGAAGCGATGCCATAACTTTCCACTTTCTATGATTCACTTGACCCTAAACCAGCGCCAGAATCCACTCCGTGATGAGCACGGCGGCGCTGCTGCTGAGGGCGACCACGATCAGGCTCTTGCCCCGGTAGGCCAGGAAAACCGCCACGACCAGCGCTGCCGCGCCGCTGAGCATGGAGGCGGTGCTGCTGAGGATGGCGGGGAAGGTCATCGCCGTCAGGCAGCAGTAGGGGACATAGTACAAAAACGAGCGCAGAAAGCGGCTCTTGATGGGCTTGCGGAAGATGGTCATGGGCAGCACCCGGATCAGATAGGTGGTCAGCGCCATGGCGAAGATGTACGCATAGATGCTCATGCCGCCGCCTCCTCATCTTTAATGGGGAACAGCGCCGCGCAGATACCGGCAGCCGCCACTGTGCAGATCACGATGGACAGCCCGGGGGAGACGGTTTTCAGCCCCGGCGCCCAGGCAAACAGACAGCTGAAGATCAGTGCCAGCACCACCCCGGCGAGAATGTCCCGGTTTTGCTTCGCGGGAGGCACCACGATGGCGACGAACATACCATAAAGCATGACCCCCAGCGCCGTCCGGATGGACACCGGCAGCACCGATCCTGCCAGCGCGCCGCACAGGGTGCCCAGAGTCCAGCCGAGGAAGGGCAGGGTGCCAAGCCCCAGCAGAAAAGGCACCGTCAGGGGCTTTTCCCGCGCCATGGCGAGGGCGAAAATTTCATCGGTATTGAAAAAGGCAATGAAAAGTCGGGGCAGCAGACCGATGCGCTCTCCCATTCGCTGGCTCAGAGCCAGGCTCATCAGCGCGTAGCGGCTGTTGATGACCAGCTGGGTCAGCACCATCTCCCACAGCGTGGCGGCGGCGACGATCAGGGTCAGCCCCGCGAACTGCCCCGCACTGGTGAGGTTGGTGGCGGAGATCAGAACCGCGTCCAGCGCTTTCACCCCCTGGGACACCGCCATGGCACCGAAGCCGAAGCTCACCGAAAAATAACCCATTCCCACAGGCAGACCGCGGTTGACGCCCACCCGGTATTCTTCCCAATTCATGTTATCAACCTGATTTCTTTCTATGTTCGTCCCGAGGGGGAAACCCACCTTGCATTCGGCGTTGCCGCTCAGACCTCCGCGCCCTGGTACTCCAGCAGCTCCAGAACGGCCTGCCCCCGCTGGGTCAGCGCCATGCTGCCCCGGATGGGACAGGCATCGTATACGGGATTGTGGTAGCCCTTCAGAGGCTTGTCGTAGTCCAGGGAGATCAGCCCCTTTTTCTCCAGACATTGCAGAAGAAGGGCCGTGTCCGGCTCCTCGGGGAAGATCGGCTCCTCTGTTTTTCGGCAGACCGGCAGGAAGGCGCACTGCCCCAGACGGTCAAGAAACCGGATTTCGGCCTCCGTAAGCTCCAGCTCCCGGCCGCAGCCGGAGCAAGCGGCGCAGTTCCCGCCGCAGGAATCACACTTACCCATGTCCGTACTCCTTATTGCTTCACAGAATCATAACAAATGGGGGATAAAATGTCAACTTGCAGTTTGGCGGCGAGTCGCCGCTGACAATGCGTGGCGGGGATGCCCCCGCGGGCAATGCGTGCCCGGGTGGTTGTAGTCGCTACGCCATTGGGCATTGCTCGGTTCGTTACCGGGCGGAAAAATGAAGTCTGGCGTACTGGTGCGGCAGCACCCTTGGCTCTCCCTTTGGGAGAGCTGTCACCGCAGGTGACTGAGAGGGTATATCGGAACAGCGTACCCTCTCCGTCAAAAATCGTAGATTTTTGCCACCTCTCCCATAGGGAGAGGCAAGGCGGCTGCGCCTCCAAATTCCAATTTGGCGAAGAAAATACCTTGGGTTTGCATTCAGCATTCCGGAGAGTGCAATTCCCCTTGCGCTTTTCCCCAAATTAGGGTATACTGTAGAGAAGAAAACATACCGAGGAGGAATCAAATCATGTCTGTCATGCACATTACCAAAGCCAATTTTGACGAGCTGGTGAAGGCCAGCCCCAAGCCTGTTCTGCTGGATTTCTGGGCGCCCTGGTGCGGCCCCTGCCGGATGGTGGGTCCCATTGTGGAGGAGATTGCCGAGGAGCGGGAGGACATCGCCGTGGGCAAGATCAACGTGGACGAGGAAGTGGAGCTTGCCATGGAATTCGGCGTTGCCAGCATCCCCACCCTTGTGGTCATGGAGCACGGCGAAGTGGTGGATAAGTCCATCGGCTATATGCCGAAAAAGGACATCGAAAAGCTGCTGGGCTGATATACGGAGGGCGGTGCGCGAGGCACCGCCCTTGCTTATTCTCCATGCCCTGCGGCGTGGCGTTTGATGGCCTGAAAGGATTCGTCGCTGATGGCGTGTTCAATCCTGCAGGCGTCTGCAATGGCGGTCTGCTCCGGAACTCCCAGGTGCATCAGCATTTGAGAGAGCACCGTGTGCCGCTCATAGATGGTCTCCGCCCGCGCCCGACCGGCGTCCGTCAGGGTGAGGGCACCGTCTTTTTCCACGGTGAGATACCCGCCCTGCCGCAGGATGCCCATGGCGCGGGATACGCTGGGCTTGGAATACCCCAGATACTCGCTGACATCAATGGAACGGACAAAGCCGTTTTTCTTTTCCAATACCAGAATGGCTTCCAGATACATTTCCCCGGATTCCCGAAGAGCCATGCCAATCCCCCTCTGCTTTCCAAAGCTTCCGGTGAGCCAAAAGCTCTCGCCGATCGAATCAGAACTTCCTTAGAATATCACACAATTCCCGGAAATGCAAGCGTCCCCTTTTCCGAATCCGGCTCCGGAAATTTTTCTGCGCTGACCGCTTCCCAAACGGAAAAAAATGTAGTAACATAGAGGGAGAAAACATCAGGAGGTTCCGACCATGGATTACGCGAAAGAATCCCTGCGGCTTCACAAGCAGTGGGGCGGCAAAATTGAAGTGACCTGCACCGTGCCCTGCAAAACCAAGGACGATCTGTCTCTGGCCTACACCCCCGGCGTGGCTCAGCCCTGCCTGGAGATCCAGAAGGATATTGACAAGTCCTATGAGCTGACCCGACGGCACAATCTCTGCGCCGTCATCACCGACGGCTCCGCCGTCTTAGGTCTGGGGGACATCGGCCCCGAGGCGGGCATGCCCGTCATGGAGGGAAAATGCGCCCTGTTTAAGGCCTTTGCCGACGTGGACGCATTTCCGCTGTGCGTCAAGACCAAGGATGTGGACGAATTCGTCAACGCGGTGTATCTGATCTCCGGCTCCTTCGGCGGCATCAACCTGGAGGACATTTCCGCCCCCCGGTGCTTTGAAATTGAGCGGAAGCTGAAGGAGAAATGCGACATTCCCATCTTCCACGACGACCAGCACGGCACCGCCGTCATCACCCTGGCGGGGCTGACCAACGCATTGAAGGTGGTGGGAAAGAAGAAGGAGGACGTGAAGATCGTCACCTCCGGTGCCGGCGCCGCAGCCATTGCCATCGTCAAGCTGCTGCTGTCCTCCGGGTTCCAAAATATTACCATGTGTGACCGTAAGGGCGCGATCTACGCCGGGCGCGAGGGTCTGAACTGGATCAAGGAAGAGATGGCTCAGGTCACCAACCTGGAGCATAAGGCAGGTTCCCTTGCCGATATGCTGGTGGGCGCGGACGTGTTCATCGGCGTGTCCGCCCCCGGTATGGTGACGAAGGAGATGGTCCAGACCATGAACCGCGACGCCATCATTTTCGCCTGCGCCAACCCCACGCCGGAAATCTTCCCGGACGAGGCCAAGGCCGGCGGCGCGAAGGTGGTCTCCACAGGCCGCTCGGATTATCCCAACCAGATCAACAACGTGCTGGCTTTCCCGGGCATCTTCCGGGGCGCTTTTGACGTGCGGGCTTCCGACATCAACGAGGAGATGAAGATCGCCGCCGCCAACGCTCTGGCGGGTCTCATCACCGACGAGGAGCTGAACGAAAACTACATCATCCCCGCCGCTTTCGACCCCAGAGTCGGCCCCGCCGTGGCAAAGGCCGTGGCAGACGCCGCCCGGGCTTCCGGTGTGGCGAGAATCTGAACCGAAACGCGCTTCCTGCCTGGGAAGCGCGTTTTTCCGGGAAACAGGGGCATACTGTAGCCGAAGGAGTGCTGCGTATGAAACAAGAATCCCAAACCGGACACCTTTACGACATGGTGGTGGTGGGCGGCGGCCCCGCCGGGTACACCGCCGCCCTGTACGCCGCCCGGGCGGGGCTGGATACGGTGGTGCTGGAAAAAATGTCGCCGGGGGGACAGGCGGCGCTGACCACATGGATTGACAATTATCCCGGCTTCCCGGAGGGGATCGACGGGTTCACCCTGGGGCAGAATCTCCGCACCCAGGCGGAGCGGTTTGACGCCAAAACCGTTTTGACGGAGGCAACGGCGCTCCGCCTGGCAGGCACAGTCAAGGAAGCGGATACCGACGAGGGAACTTTCCGGGGCAGAACGCTGGTCTATGCTGCGGGAGCACGGCACCGGGAGCTGGGGCTGCCCGGCGAGAAAGAACTGGTTGGCCGGGGCGTCAGTTACTGCTCCGCCTGCGACGGGATGTTCTACCAGGGGAAAACCGTTGTGGTGGTGGGTGGAGGAAACGCCGCTGCCGCCGCTGCCCTGACCCTGAGCAAGCTGTGCGAAAAGGTGATCCTGATCCACCGCCGGGATACCCTCCGGGCGGAGAGAAGCCAAATCGCGGCGCTGCAAAAGGCGGAAAACCTGTCGGTCTGCTGGAACAGCACCGTTAAGGAGCTGCTGGGCAGCCAGCGCCTGACCGGCGTGCGGGTGGAAAACCGACTTTCCGGCGAAGAAACCAAACTGGCCTGCGACGGCCTGTTCGTCAGCATTGGCATGACGCCGGAAACCGACCTGGTGCGCGGTCAGCTGCGGCTGGACGAGAGCGGCTATATCCCGGCGGGGGAATCCACGGCAACGGAGGTGCCCGGTGTATTCGCGGCGGGAGACGTGCGGACAAAGACACTGCGGCAGATCGTCACCGCCACGGCGGACGGCGCGGCGGCAGCCCGCAGCGCGGAGGCTTATTTGATGGGAGAATTTCCCGTTTTGCATTGACATTTCCGGGGAATATCGGTAAACTAGAGGGGAATCGTTTCGGGAAACAAACATGGGAAAGGAGAACCGTATGAACGAATTTACCCCCTATCTTTACACAAAGGGCGCGGACGCCGCCCTGGACGCCCAGTTTGCCGCCGCTCAGAAATTCGGGAAGGTGCGCGTGGGCGCGGACACCGTATTCTGGCGCTCCGGCCTGCGGCTGTACGCCATCCCCTTAAGCCGGGTGCAGCGGATTTTCCGCCGGGTGATTCCCGTCTACGGCAAGATCTGCTGCGGGGGCAGGAGCTTTGAGATCGAGCGGCTGGTGCTGGTGCTCACCGACGGGACGGAAGTGGACATCCACATCGGCGACGATGTCCGCCGGGAGGCGGAGCAGCTGCTGAAAACCCTGCAGGACGCGCACCCTGAACTGGCCTACGGCAAGGTGTGATACGAAAACCGGCGGGAAGCGCGGGAAACGCGCTTCCTGCGTTTTGTTAAAAGGAAATGTGCATATCGGCTTAACTCAGCAAACCGGCAAATAGGAATTTGTCAGCGGGGGCATCCCCGCAAACTGTAATCTATCTGGCTTCCGCCGGATAAGCCGCATCCGGGGGAATCCTCGCTTTTTTCTTGAAAAGCGGAGAACTGTGACATATAATGGTAGCATTGCTTTGGAAAGGACCTGGTCCCATGAAAGTTTCTTTGCAGAATGTGACAAAAAAATTCCCCAGCCGAAACAAAAAGCAGCCCGAGGACGTGGTGGCGGTGAATGATTTCACCTTCGAGATTCCAGACGGCGTGCTGCTGGGACTGCTGGGGCCTTCCGGCTGCGGCAAGTCCACGACGCTGAATCTTCTTTCCGGACTGCAAATGCCCACCTCCGGACGGATTTTCTTCGGGGACGACGACGTTACCAACCTGCCCGCCGAGAACCGCGGGGTGGGACTGGTGTTCCAGAACTATGCCCTGTACCCCCACCTGACGGTGAAGCAGAATATCACCTTCCCTCTGGAGAACCGGAAGGGCAAGGATAAGCTCACCAAGCAGCAGATGGCGGATATGGCGCTGGAGGCGGCGAAGCTGGTGCAGATTGAGAATCTCATGGATCGCAAGCCCAAGGAGCTGTCCGGCGGCCAGCAGCAGCGGGTTGCCATTGCCCGGGCGCTGGTGAAAATGCCCCGGATCCTGCTGCTGGACGAGCCCCTTTCCAACCTGGATGCCCGGCTGCGGCTGCAAACCCGGGAGGAAATCCGCCGGATCCAGCGGAAAACCGGCATCACCACCGTCTTTGTCACCCACGACCAGGAGGAGGCCATGTCCATCTCCGATCTCATTGTGGTCATGAAGGACGGCGTCATCCAGCAGACCGGAAAACCCCAGGATGTGTACGATTCCCCGGAAAATCTGTTCGTGGCAAAATTCCTGGGTACGCCCCCCATCAACGTCTTTGACGGCGAGGTGAAAGGGGAGACGCTGTACATCGGCTCCGAGGCGGTGCTGCCCGTACCCGGCGTCGCCGATCAGGCCGTCACCGCCGCCGTCCGCCCCGAGGGATTTGTCCTGTCGGAAACCGGCGCTCTTGGCTGCGACTTGAGCCGGGTGGAGGTTATGGGCCGGGACATCAGCGTGGTGTCCACCCATCCCAACTCCCGGAACGTTACCATCCGCGCCATCATCAGCGCGGAAAACGCCGTTCCCCCGGAGGCCAAGACGGTGCGCTTCGACCTGAAGCCCGGCAAGGTGTTCCTGTTCGACAGACAGACGGAAGAGCGGATCGCGTTCGGCTGAGTGGGGAAGATGGCTATGGAAAAAAAGAATTGGAAGGGCTGGCTGTATCTGCTGCCCGCCATCGCCTTTCTGGGGGTGTTCCTGGTATACCCCCTTTTGGATGTGTTGACCTACTCCTTTGAGGAAGGGTATAATTTTGCCTCCCAGACCTACTTCGGCACGGGACTGTACAACTACCGCTACGTTCTGCGGGATCCTTACTTCCTGCAGGCACTGAAAAACACCCTGCTGCTGGTTGCCATCACCGTTCCTGTATCCACCATTTTGGCGCTGGTGATTTCCATGGGCTTAAGCTCCATCCGCGGACTGCGGGAGCTGTACCAGACCGTGTATTTCCTGCCCTACGTCACCAACACTCTGGCGGTGGGGCTGGTGTTCATGATTCTCTTCAAGAAAACCCCCTATTCCGACGGCCTGGTGAATCTGCTGCTCAGCTGGTTCGGCGCGGGGCCGGTGGACTTCATCGACGGGCCTTACTGGGCGAAGATGTTCGTGCTGTGCTTCTACACTGTGTGGGTAGTGCTGCCCTTTAAGATTCTGATTCTCACCGGCGCGCTGGCCTCCGTGGATCAGACCTATTACAACGCCGCCAAGGTGGACGGCACCTCCCGGTGGCGTACCTTCACGAAAATCACCCTGCCCATGATCTCGCCCACCGTGTTCTATCTGGTGATTACCGGCTTCATCGGCGCGTTCAAGGCTTATTCCGACGTGGTGGCTCTCTTCGGCACCAACCTGAACGCCGCCGGGATGAACACCATCGTGGGCTACATCTACGATATGCTCTACGGCGACTCCGGCGGCTACCCCTCCTACGCTTCCGCGGCGGCGATGCTGCTGTTCGCCATCGTGCTGACCATCACCTGCATCAATCTGCTGGTGAGCAGGAAGCACGTTCATTACTAAGGAGGCGGCAGACATGGATTACGAGACCATTGAGAAAAAAGCACGCCGCCGGGAGACCCTTCGGAAGGCCGTCACCTATACCCTGCTTACCGTCTGGGGCGTTATGGTGCTGTTTCCCTTCTACTGGATGGTGCTGACCTCGGTCAAAAGCTACGGCGCCTACAATTCCGAATGGATTCCCAAGCTCTACACCCTGTCGCCCACGCTGCAGAACTATGTGGACGCTTTTACCCAGGTGCCTCTTGGCGGGTATCTGCTCAACACGGCGGTGTTCACCGTGATCACCACCACCCTCATGCTGATCGTCACGGTGTTGGCGGCCTTTGCCTTTGCCCGACTGAACTTCCGGGGGAAGGAGCTGGTGTTCACCCTGTTTTTGTCTCTGATGATGATTCCAACGGAATTGGTGGTCATTACGAACTTTGTTACCATCACCAACCTGGATCTTCGCAACACCTTCACCGGCCTGATTCTCCCCTCTGTCACCTCGGTGTTCTATATCTACCTTCTGAAGGAGAACTTTGCCCAGGTGCCGGACGAACTGTACTACGCCGCCAAGGTGGACGGCACCTCCGATCTTAAGTACCTCTTTAAGGTGATGATTCCCATCTGCCGTCCCACCATCGTCACCATCACCATTCTGAAGGTCATTGAATGCTGGAATTCCTATGTCTGGCCCCGGCTCGTTACCGACGACAAGGCCTATTTTCTGGTGTCCAACGGCATCCAGGAGATTCGGGAAAACGGCTTCGGTCGGGAGAATATCCCTGCCATGATGGCGGCGGTAGTGGCGATTTCCCTGCCGCTGATCGTGCTGTTCCTGATTTTCCGGAAGAAGATTATGGAGGGCGTTTCGAGAGGGGGCGTGAAGGGATGAAACGATGGCTTGCGCTGATTCTTGCCCTTGCCCTGGCCGTTTCCCTCACCGGCTGCCACGGGAGACGGGACACCGGGGAGGAGGTCGCTGCCGGCCTTTTCACCGTCCCCGACACCTTCGACACCGCAAAGGACTACGAAATCACCTTCTGGGCGAAAAACGACACCAATATGACCCAGGTGAATATTTACAAGCGGGCCATTGCGGATTTTGAAGCGCTGTATCCCAACATCACCGTCAATCTCCGGCTGTACACGGACTACGGCAAAATCTACAACGATGTCATCACCAACATCGCCACCGGCACCACCCCCAACGTGTGCATCACCTATCCTGACCATATCGCGACGTACCTCACCGGCGCGGATACGGTGACGGCGCTGGACAACCTGTTTACCGATGAAAAATACGGCCTGGGAGGCAGCGAGCTGCGCTTTGATTCCCCCACCCAGGAGGAAATCATTCCCCAGTTTTTGGGCGAGTGCCGCTTAAACGGGCACTATTACGCCATTCCCTATATGCGCTCCACGGAGGCCTGCTATGTCAACAAGACCTATGTGGAGAAGCTGGGCTACCAGCTGCCGGAGGTGCTGACCTGGGATTTCGTGTGGGAGGTCTCCGAGGCCGCCATGGCGAAGGACGCCCAGGGGAATTACCTGGTCAATGGGCAGAAGGTGCTGATTCCCTTCATCTACAAGTCCACGGACAACATGATGATCCAGATGCTCAGGCAGCTGGACGCGGGCTACTCCACCGCCAACGGGGAGGTTCGCCTGTTCAACGACACCACGTCTCAGCTTTTGACTACCATCGCCGACCACGCCGCCACCGGAGCGTTCAACACCTTCAAGCTGGCGGGGTATCCCGCCAACTTCCTCAACGCCGGACAGTGCATCTTTGCCGTGGATTCTACCGCCGGGGCTACCTGGATGGGCTCCGATGCGCCTCTGATCGACATTGCCGAGGACAAGCTGGTGAGTTTTGAGACGGCGGTGCTGCCCATTCCTCAGTTTGACCCCGAGCACCCGCAGATGATCTCCCAGGGGCCTTCCATCTGCGTGTTCAACAAGACGGATCCTCAGGAGGTGCTGGCAAGCTGGCTGTTTGCCCAGTATCTGCTGACCAACGACGTGCAGATCGCCTATTCCCAGACGGAGGGCTACGTTCCCGTCACCGCCAAAGCCCAGGATAGCCCCCAATACCGGGACTATTTAAGCCGCTGCGGCGAGGACAACGACACCCATTACCGGGTGAAGATCGAGGCCGCCCAGCTGCTGATGGCGAACACGGACAACACCTTTGTCACCCCGGTGTTCAACGGCTCCGCTTCCCTGCGCAGCGCCGCGGGGCAGCTCATCGAGAACGTGAACAAGTCCGTCCGCCGCAAGCAGGAGATTAACGACGGCTATCTGTCCCAGCTGTACGACGAGGTCACCGCCTTGTATCGCCTGGATCAGATTCAGACCACCGCCTCCGGGGAGCAAAACCTGGGTCCGCTGCCCGCTGCCTCCAAGGGGCTGCTCCTTGGCCTTCTGGCCTGCTGGGTGGTCATGGGCGTCTACGCTGCCCGGGAGAAATTCAAAAATCGCTCTGTCGGAACGGGAAAGCGGAAGGAAAAATCGGTTAATTTTTCCGAAAATGATTGATTTCCGGAAATCCCGTAGTATAATGAGCCTGTGCGCAAGCGCACGATTTATGAAAAAGGAGTAACGAAATATGAAAAAGCTGACTGCCATGCTTCTGGTTCTGGCTATGGTGCTGGCCTTCGCCGGCTGCGCCAAGACCGAGACGCCTGCCGCCACCACCGCTCCCGAGACCACTGCGGCACCTGAGACCACTGCCGCGCCGGAGACCACTGTCGCCGAGACTGAAGAGGCCGGTACCGTGATGTCTCACGATGCCTACGTTGCCGCCGACATGGACACCGAGGTCGTGGTTGAGACCTACGTTCAGGCTCACCAGTCCTGGTGGGACAACAAAGTCACCGTGTACTGCCAGAGCCCCGACGGCGCTTACTTCCTGTACGAGCTGGCCTGCTCCGAAGAGGATGCCGCCAAGCTGGTGCCCGGCACCAAGATCCGCGTCACCGGCTACAAGGGTGAGTGGTCCGGCGAAGTGGAGATCATGGACGGCACCTTTGAATTCGTGGACGACGGAGACACCTACATCGCCGAGGCGCTGGATGTCACCGATCTGCTGGGCACCGATGAGCTGGAGAAGCACCAGAACGAGTTTGTTTCCTTCACCGGCCTGACCGTGGAGCCCAGCACCGATGCCAACGGCAACGAGGCCGCTTTCCTGTACAACTGGGACGGCTCCGGCGAGAAGGGCAACGACCTGTACTTCAACGTCTCCGTGAACGGTCAGACCTACAACTTCTGCGTGGAGTCCTACCTGTGCGGCCAGGACACCGATGTGTACAAGGCTGTGGAGGCGCTGAAGGTGGGCGACGTTATCAACGCCGAGGGCTTCCTGTACTGGTACGAGGGCGTCAACCCTCACATCACTGCCATCTCCGTTGCGGAGTAATCTTCCAAATTTCAGCAGGGGAAGGAAAATCCTTCCCCTGCAAATTTTTTCACTTTTTCAGGTTCTGTTAAGCTGTGGGGTGTATACTGTGACCCATAGAAAGCAATCTGTGAAAGAAGGTATCTCTTATGAAGAAATTACTTCCCTTTCTGCTGACAGCGCTGCTGCTGACAGGCTGCGCGTCCAGCCCGGAAACCGTGCCTACGGTACAGACCACGGCTGCAACCAGCGTGCCGACGGAAACGGTTTCGCCGGAAACCACCCCGGCTGCCGGGACAGCGTATGTCTCCCGGTTTGACAGCGAAACCGCCATCGTCCTGTCAGACGGCGGCATAACCGTCAACGGCGGCGGGGAGACGCAGACCGTGTTCACCTCCCACGACATTGTCTATTACGAGAACAAGACCGCCTACGACAGCGGCAACCCCTACGGCGACGGCGGCGAAGGGGATATGCACACCGCCGAAGAGGCGGACGCCCACACCGTTGTCAACATCACTGCCCCCGGAGCCTACCGCCTCAGCGGCACCCTTTCCGCCGGGCAGATTCGGGTTGACCTGGGTGAGGATGCCGCTTCCAACCCGGAGGCTGTGGTGGAGCTGATTTTGGACGGGGCGGACATCACCTGCACCGTAGCGCCCGCCATTCTCTTTCAAAACGTCTATGAGTGCGACGGCGACTGGGACGCGGAGACCGCCCAGGCAACGGTGGACACCGCCAACGCCGGTGCCAACCTGATTCTGGCGGAAAACAGCAGAAACGTGGTTTCCGGCTCCTATGTTGCCAAGATTTACAAGGACGCCGAGGGCGAAAAGAAGCTGGTAAAGCAGGACGGCGCCATCTATTCCTATATGTCCATGAACGTCTACGGCCCCGGCGCGCTGGATTTGACTGCGGAAAATGAAGGCCTGGACACCGAGCTGCATCTGACCATCCAGGGCGGGGACATCGCCATTCGTGCGGATAACGACGGCATCAACACCAACGAGGACGGCGTCTCCGTGACCACCATCAACGGCGGAAATCTGCACATCATCGCGGGTCTGGGTGCTGAGGGCGACGGCATCGACTCCAACGGCTATCTGGTCATCAACGGCGGCACCGTGGTGGCCTCCGCCAATCCCGCCTCCGACGCCGGTCTGGACTCCGACAAGGGCTCCTTCGTCAACGGCGGCACAGTCATTGCCCTGGGCTCCACCATGGACTGGGCGGAAAGCGACTCCGCCCAGGTCACCATGAACCTACAGTTTGCCGATTACCAGTCCAGCGGCAGCGCCATTGTGGTGAAAAACGAGGACGGGGACGTGATTTTCGCCTATGACCCCAGCGAAGATGAGGTGCTGGGCGAGAATATGCGCCGGTTCCAGGGCGCGGTGATCTCCTGCCCGGCCTTTGCTCAGGGGCAGAACTACACCGTCTGGCTGGACGGCACCGTCACCGGCGAGGAGACCGGAGGCGTTTATGCGTCGGTCACAGCCTATGACGGCGGCACCCAGCTGCAATACACCGGCACCGACGTGGCCCGGGGCGGTATGGGCGGAATGCGCCCGGCGGGAGAAAAGCCGGAGGGCTTTGACGGCGAACATCCCCAGAAGGGGGACAAACCCGAGGACTTCACCCGCCCGGCGGGGGAACAGCCCCCGGAACGGCCTGACGGCGAGACCTCTGCCACGCCGGAAGGAAAGGCGTTTCCCGAGGGCGAGCGTCCCACACTCCCCGAGGGGGAAACCATGCCGGAGGGAGAGCCGCCGGAGGGCTTTGCTCCGGGCGGCATGGACGATGCTTCCGGGGAACCCAGCACTGCATTCTATATGCAGGACATGGTCAATGCCTTCTCCGGCATCAGCCCAGTCAGTAAGTAGCAAATTGCCGGGAACGGATTTTCCGTTCCCGGCGTTTGTTACCTTGCTTATACCGTCAGATTTTGGATCCACTTGCCCTGCTTCAGCATCACCGCACCCACGACGCATTTGATGAAGTCGGTGCTCTGACACAGGGCGTACAGGGGAAGGATGGACAGGTTGGTGAACCGGCTCAGACAGAAAGCCAGAGGCACGCAGCACACCCACATGAAGCAGCTGTCGAACAGGAAGGTCACCAGGGTCTGCCCGCCGGAGCGGAGGGTAAAATAGGTGGCGTTGAGATAGGAACCGAAGGGCATCATGACGGCGGATATGCAGATGAGCTGGGCCGCCAGATGCCGCACGGAATCGGTTGTGTTGTAGATCTCCGGGAACAGCCCGGATACCGCTGCCATCAGAATGCCGAACACCAGCCCGGAGGCGACGGAAACGGTGATGAGCTTCCGGTTGGTATCCCGCACCTCCGGCTCCGAGTGTCCCGCACCCAGCATCTGCCCCATGATGATGCCCACGGAATTTCCCATGGAGAGGTACACCACGCTGCCCAGATTGAAAAGCGTGCTACAGATGTTCATGGCGGGCACCACGTCAAGGCCGCAGGTGGAGTAGCACTGGTTCAGGATGGCAACGCCGCAGGACCAGAGAAATTCATTGACCAGCAGGGGCATACCCTTGACGATGATGGTTTTCAGCAGCCGGGCGGGGATATAGGCCGAGCGGTAGGCCCCTACGATGAAGGGGTTGCGCAGGGGGTGGGAATGGGTCCACCCGGCTACGATGGCCAGCTCCACATACCGGGAGATGACGGTAGCCAGCGCCGCGCCTTCCACGCCCATTTTCGGTGCGCCGAAGTGACCGAAGATCAGCACATAGTTCAGCGCCAGATTCACGCAGACCGCCGCGATGCCGCCTACCATGGGAATGAAGGTCTCTCCGGTTTCCCGGAGGGTGCTGGAGTAGGCGTTGGTCAGGGCGAAGGGCAGCAGCCCCCAGAGCATGATCGCCAGGTATTTCAGACCGTACTCCAGCGCCCCGGCGGCGATGGCGGCGTCGCCCTCGCCGGTGAGGTAAAGGCCGATCAGCCCGCTGCCGCCCAGCAGAAAAATGGCACCGCCCAGCAGGGATAGAGCCGTGCAGATAAAGAGCTTGAACCTGAAGGTGTGCCGTACGCCCGTGTCGTCCCGGGAACCGTAGAACTGGGCGGTGAAAATCCCCGCGCCGGAGCTGGCACCGAAGATGGAAAGATTAAAAACGAACAGCAGCCCGTTGACGATGGACACGCCGCTCATGGGAACGGTGCCGACCTGCCCGACCATGATGTTGTCCAGCAGGGAGACAAAGTTGGAGATACCGTTTTGAATAATGATGGGAATTGCGATTCCAAAGACACGGCGGTAAAACGCCTTGTCGCCGATATAACGATGATACATATAATAACCTCAGTGTGTACAGTATTATTGAAGGGGGCAAATAGGAATTTGGTGTACTGGTGCGGCAGCACCCTTGGCTCTCCCTTTGGGAGAGCTGTCACCGCAGGTGACTGAGAGGGTATCTCGGTACAGCGTACCCTCTCCGTCAAAAATCGAAGATTTTTGCCACCTCTCCCATAGGGAGAGGCAAGGCGG
>JAQXPK010000105.1 GCA_029100605.1 Bacillota bacterium
GCCGATGCGCACCCTTGGCGGGAAAAGTCCGCTGGAGCTTCTGAAAGAAAAACTGGCCGCAGCCTAAAGGCTTTGGCAAAGGTTGCAAGCCGAACGCATCTTACGATACGTCCGTCTTGCAACCTGTCATATACCACATCGAAAGTTTTCTCCTTGTAGATGGGTCACATCTATTTACATCACAGATCTTGTATCTCCGTATCTTCTATCTCCACTTGACTTCTTCCCGTTTTTTGCTATACTATCGATGGATCGCAAAACAAATAAGTCTTCGGGGAGCCGGCCGTAGCCGGCTGAGATTGGGCGTGAGCGCCCTGACCCGTGAACCTGATACGGCTAGTACCGTCGGAGGGAAAGATGCACAGATGAGATACGTCCCGTATCGCATTGCACCTGGACGGTTTGCAATGCGATACTTATTTTTTTGGGAGGATTTCCAAATGCAAACCAAAACCAAACGGCTGACCGAAAGCGCCATGCTGCTGGCTCTTGCCATTGTGCTGGAGCTGGTCTCCAAGGCCTTCATCCCCGAGATGCCCTTCGGCGGGCAGGTGACTCTGGTGTCCATGCTCCCCGTGGTGCTGATCTCCTACCGCCACGGCGTAAAGTGGGGCTTTGTCTCCGGTGTGTGCTACGCCCTGCTGGAGATGGCGCTGGGCGCGAAAACCGTCGCCGCCGCCTTCCAGCCCGGCTATTTCGGCGACGGCACCATGATCCTCAACGCCACCCTCATGTGTCTGCTGGACTACCTGGTGGCCTACACCATGATGGGTCTGGGCGGCGTTTTTCGCAACAAGATCAAAAATCCCGGCATTTCTTTGATGTGCGGCTCGCTGGTGGCTCTGGGCGCTCGGTATGCTGCCCACATTCTGTCCGGCTACATTCTGTTCTCCGGCTGGGCGGAGTGGTTCTTCACCCAGGACGGCTTTCCTGCCTGGGGTGCCAGCCTGGTGCAGTCCCTCAGCCCCAATCTACTGGGTCTGGTGTACTCCATCGTGTACAACGGCTTCTACATGGTGCCGGAGATCGTTCTCACCGCCATCGCTTCCCTGCTGATCGCCCGGATCCCCAAGATCGTGACCAAGGTCAGCTGATACCATCTCAAATCAATACAAAAGGCGTGTGCTGCGGCACACGCCTTTTTTCTGTGTTTTTGGTTTCCTTCTATCCCACATTCAGGATCTCGGGCAAGGGCTTGACCGCGATGCCCTCCGCCGCCAGAGCGGCGCGGATCTTCTTCACGAACAGCAGCGCCTTTTCGCTGTCGCCATGGACGCAGACGGAATCGGGGCAGATTTCGATGGTCTTGCCGGTGATGCTGGTCACCGTGTGGTTTTTGATCATCCCGATGACCCGGCGCACCGCCTCGTCCTCGTCCTGAATCATGGCGCCGGGCTTGGTTCTGGCGACCAAGGTGCCGTCGTCCTCATAGGCTCGGTCGGCAAAGACCTCGGCGGCGCAGGGCAGGCCGATGACCGCCGCCTGGCGGAGCATTTCGCTCCCGGACAGACCCAGCAGAATGAGCCGGGGGTTGAATTCCTGGATGCCCTCACAGATGGCTCGGGAGAGGGCGGCGTCCTTTGCCGCCATGTTGTACAGCGCCCCGTGGGGTTTGACGTGGCGCAGTTCGATGCCCGCGCTTTTGCAGAAGGCGTCCAGCGCCCCCACCTGATAGAGAATCAGATTCTTCACATCGGCGGGAGAAACGTTCATATTTCGCCGTCCGAAGCCCTGCAGATCGGGGTAGCCCGGGTGAGCGCCGATGCAGACCCCGGCATCTTTGCACAAAGCGGCGGTTTTCGCCATGATGGTGGGATCCCCCGCGTGGAAGCCGCAGGCCACGTTGGCGGAGGACACCAGGGGGATGATCTGCTCATCCCTGCCCATTTTATACGCGCCGTAGCTTTCGCCGAGGTCGCTGTTCAAGTCGATTGCGTACATATCCATCAGTCCTTTAACAGGGAATTTTTTACGTCGGTGATAAACATATGCCCCGGCGCGTGGGAAATGGCAATGGGAGGCTTGGCGCTCATGACCACGGACTGGGGCGTCACGCCGCAGCACCAGAACACGGGGATCTCCCCCTCCCGAACTGTGACGGCGTCACCGAAGTCCGGCTTACCCAGGTCGTGGATGCCGATCTTCTCCGGGTCACCGATGTGGATGGGCGCGCCGTGCACCCGAGGCATGGAGGCGGTGATGCTCACCGCCCGGATGGCCTGCTCCGGCACCATGGGGCGCATGCTCACCACCAGCTTGCCGTGGAAGATGCCCGCCGGCTCGCAGTCAATGTTGGTGACGTACATGGGCACGTTTTTCCCCTCCTCAATGTGCCGGACGGGAACGCCCGCGGACAGCAGCTCCCCCTCGAAGGAGAAGGAGCAGCCGATGAGAAAATACACAAAGTCCTCCCGCCACAGCCGGGAGATGTCCGTCAGCTCATCCACGAGCACGCCCTTCTCCCACACCCGGTACTTGGGGATGTCCGTGGCAATGTCCGCGTTCGCCGCCATCTTCTTGACCAGGCGGCTGCCCACGTCGCCCACCTCCAGAATGGGGCAGGATTTGGGGTTGCGCTGGGTAAACAGCAGAAAGTCATAGGCCTGCTCCCGGGGCAGCACCAGAAGGTTTCCCTGGGCATAGCCGCCGCACATACCCGAGGTCTGCCCGGTGATTTTCCCCTGCCGGATCAGCGTCCGAACGTCCTTGGGGAGCATTTTGGAATAGTCCATTGGTTATCCTTCCTTTCAAAAATACGAAAGCAGTTCGTATTCGGTCTGCCGCAGCTGCCGGATCTCCTCCCGGCGCAGCCGGACGGCTTCCGATCCCGTGACCTGCTCAAAGCGGACACGGCTGCCGGGGCGGGCCTGAGCGGCTTTTTTCAGATCCGCGGAGATCACCGTGGCGATTTTCGCGTAGCCGCCGGTGGTCTGCCGGTCAGCCATCATAATGATGGGCGTGCCCGAGGCGGGAATCTGCACGGAGCCGGCGGCGATGCCGTCGGAGATGATGTCCACGCCGTTTTTGTTCTCGATTTTCTCCCCCTCCAGGCGGATGCCCATGCGGTCGGATTGTTCCGAAACGATGTAGACGCCGCCCAGGAAGGTTTCGATTCCCCGGTCGGTGAAGAAATCGTCCTGGGGGCCGAGAATGACCCGGAGGGTGACTTCCTCGGGATAGTCGTTCCGGGGGACAAGACACCGGCTGCCCAGACCCGCCAGGGTCACGCTCTGATTCAGGGGCAGTTCGTCGCCCCGCTGGAGCTTTCTGCCCCGGAAGCCGCCCAGGCCGCATTTGAGGTTGGTGGACTGGCTTCCCATTACCATTGGAAGGTCGAAGCCTCCCGCCACAGCGAGATACCCCCGCATCCCCCGTTTGGCAGCCCCCATGGTCAGCTCGTCGCCGGGGCGCATCTCCACGGCGCGGTACAGCTCCAGTTCCCTGCCGTTCCGCTTGGGATACATATCCGCTCCCGTCAGGGCGATGACGCAGTCGCAGTCAAATCGGGCGGAAAGCCCCGCCATGGTCATTTCAATCACGCCGGTTCCCGGAATGTTGCCCACCAGAAGATTCGCCAGCGCCATGGATTCCCCGTCCATAGCGCCGCCGGGAGAAAAGCCGGTATCCATGGCTCCAAAGCGCCCCTCGTCCTGAACGGTGGACAGCGGGCCGGGTGTCAGAATGGTCATGTTCATTTCCCCGTCACCTCCGGCTGACCGCCTTTGGCGGCGATTTCGGCAAATTCTTCCTGGCTGATGGGATAAAAGCGGATGGAATCTCCCGCCCGGTACAAAATCGGCTCCGCCCGGTCGGGGTCGTACACCTTCACCGGCGTTCTGCCGATGAGCCGCCAGCCGCCGGGGGACGCCAGGGGATAGATGCCCGTCTGCTTGCCTCCGATTCCCACCGCGCCGGCGGGGATAACGGTTCTGGGGCTGCTTAAGCGGGGGGCTGCCAGCCGCTGATCCATGCCCCCCAGATAGGGAAACCCCGGAAGGAAGCCCAGCATATAGATGAGATAATCCGCAGACGTATGAAGGGCGATGACCTGCTGCTTCGTCAACCCCGTGAGGGCACACACGTCCGCCATGTCCGGGGCGTACTCCCCCTCGTAGCACACGGGGATCCGAAATACCCGTCCCGCTCCTGCGGCATCCTCCCGGTAGCGGCTCAGCAGGCCGCGGACGTGCTTTTCCAGCTTCCCGGCGGAGAGCGCCAGCGGGTCATAATACACCGTCAGGCTGCAAAAGGTGGGAACAGTCTCCCGCAGACCCCGAATGCGGGCGGTTTTCAGCCGCTCCGCCAGAAAGCGGATTTTCCGGTTGGTATCCTCCCGGATCTCCTGGGGGAAGGCCACGGTGACGGCGCAGTCCCCGCAGGGCAAAAAACGGATGTCGTCCATATCAGTGCTCGTCAAAGTAGTGCAGCCGCTCCACCTGGTCGAACCAGGTCTTGCAGGTATCCCGCAGGCTCAGGGCGTGCTTCACCAGTTCCCCCATCAGCGCCACGATGGGCAGATTGGTTTCCAGCCCAAAGCCGTCGATGGCGGGGATCAGCCAGCCGTACATATCGATCATGCCGCAGCTGCTGGCAGTCTCCATGGCCTTTTTCTCCAGCTCAGGGGTGTGAAGAATGTCCGGATCCTCCTTCAGGTAGGCCAGCGCCGCGATCATGGCGTAGCAGCCCCAGTCGGAAACGGTGGCGGTGATGATGTTGTCGGCCTTGGTGCGCACCGCGATGCCGCCGCCGCAGCCGCAGCGGCAGGCTCCCTCGGCGGCGTAGGGGATGTAGCGCTCCAGGGTGTCGGAAATGGTTCCCATGCCGATTTCGTTGCCCAGGTCGCCGATGGCGATGTTCAGCACCCCCATCGCCTGGAGCTTTTCAAACAGAACATCCTGCTTGGCCTCCAGCTCGGTCACGTTCAGGCCGGTGGCGTTGTGGTACTGCCCCACGGCATTCTCCCCGGGGCACTCGATGCTCACCACGGCGGCGGGCTTTCCCCGGGCGAGGATGGCATCCGCTTGGGCTTCCGCCTCCGATTTGTCGCTGGTGAAGCAGATAACGCCCATGGACACAGGAATTTCCCGCAGGGCGTCCAAATCCTCGAACAGGTGCAGGCCAACGCAGGGCGCCAGGTGCTTTACGGCCTCCAGATTGTCATGGGGACAGATGATGACGGGCTTGGCGCCGAAGGCCTTCACCAGCGCCCGGCACAGCAGAGCGGAGCTGACGATGCCGTCCATCTCCGCCTTCCTGTAGGGTCTGAGGACGAAGCCCGTCATAATATAGACGGTGTCCCCCTCCTGAACCGTCTGTGCCAGCTTCTGGGCGGCGTTCATGGAGGTAGGGCCGCCGGTGTAGCGCCGGGAGGCTTCGTACAGAATCTTGCAGACGCCGTAGCCTCTGGGATCCAGATTTGCCAGATCGTCCAGGCTCTGCCCCAGGTTGCGCATGGTCAGTTCCCGCTGTGTCATACCCATTCCTTCTTTTTCCCCAAAAAAGTGCATGGGCGCCGTCCTTCCCGGACGACGCCCTTGTCGTTACTCGTACTCTACCGCAGAATTGCCAAAAAGTCAATCCTGTATTTGGAAGAAATCACAGTTTTCCCGCCCATCCGGAAGCCATAAAAAAGTCCCGTTGGAAATGCATAAAATTTCCACTTCCGGCAAACAATACCACCGCAAATCAATTATGGAGGGATTGCCATGTTTTCAAAACGGATCTTCGCCCTGCTGGCTGCACTTTTCTGCCTGGCAGGGCTTCCCTGGGCCGCCAGCGCCGCCGAAGTGGACTGCGACGACGTTTACTGCTTTTCCGGCGATGACTTCGCCGAAGCCATTACGGGCATCTGCATCACGGAGCTGCCGGACAAGACGGTGGGCAGCGTGATGCTGGGCAGCCGGGTGCTGGTGCCCGGGGATGTTCTCACTGCCGAACAGGCGGCGCAGATGACCTTCTGCCCCCGTCTGCGGGAGACGGACAGCGCCGCCCAGGTGGGGTATCTGCCCATTCTGGCGGATTCGGTGGCGTCCTCCGCCGCTGTGACCATCGGCATCCGGGGGAAGGAGAATAAAGCCCCCGTCGCCGAGGATTCCGCTGTGGAGACCTATCAGAATCTGGCGGTGGAGGGCAAACTGAAGGTCACGGATCCCGAGGGGGAGGCCATGACCTTCACCGTCGTCCGCCAGGGCAGGCGGGGCAGCGCCGCCGTCAACCCCGACGGCAGCTTCACCTACACGCCCAAGAAGAATAAGGTAGGCGTGGATTCCTTCACCTTCACCGCCACGGACGCCTCCGGAAAGACCTCCCGGGAGGCCACCGTTACCATTACCATTCTCAAGCCCTCTGACGCCACCCAGTACACCGACACCCTGGGTCGGGACTGCCGGTTCACGGCGGAGTGGATGAAAAACACAGGGATTTTCGTCGGGGAAACCGTAGCGGGCAACGCCTGCTTCCACCCTGACCGGGAAGTGAGCCGGGGAGAGTTTCTCACCATGCTGGTCAAGACGCTGGAGCTTCCCGTGGAGGAGGAGCTGACCGCCGCCGTCTGCGATGACGACGTACCGGCGTGGCTTCAGCCCTATCTTGCCGCCGCCCTTCGCTCCGGTCTGACCGCCGGGCTGCCGGAGCAGCAGGCCTTCGGTGCCGAGGAGAGCATTACCGGGGCGGAGGCCGGGGTGATGCTGACCAACGCCCTGAACCTGACGGCGGCGGCTCCGGTGGAACCGGATGAGGAAGTCCCCGCCTGGGCGGCGGAGGCCATGGCTGCCGCCGGGGAAAACGGTTTTGATCTGGAAGCGGACGCTCCCCTGACCCGGGAAGACGCCGCCCGGATCCTCTACCAGGCATTCCGGCTGACCCAGCCGGAGGGTCTGGCGGGGAAGCTGTAACCGCTCCGCCGATTCCGGCGTGGCGTTTCCACACGGCCAATGGCTGAAAAAAGCATCCCGTGGGAGGGCAAATGTCCCTCCCACGGGATTTTTCCGCGTTGTTCCGTATCTGTCAATTCTGCCCGTGGAGCCGGATGATCTTATGCTCCCGGATGCCCCGGACGTAGCATTTGTGGCACATGGCGATGTAGCGGTCATTGCCCCCCAGCACCACCTGCGCGCCCTGGGTGACGATATGCCCGTCGCCGTCGATTCGGGCGTTGACCGTGGCCTTGGCACCGCAGTCGCAAATGGTTTTGATCTCCTGAATGGTGTCCGCCACCTCCATGAGCCGGCGGCTGCCGGGAAACAGCCGGGTCTGGAAATCGGTACGCAGCCCGAAACACATGACGGGCAGATTGTAATCGTCCACCAGCTTGCGAAGCTGGTCGATCTGATCTTCCGTCAAAAACTGGCACTCGTCCACAATGATGACATCACAGCGTCCTTCCTGCGTATCCTGAAACAGGCGGTAGATGTCCGTCTCCGGGGCGATCACGTCCGCCGGGGACTGCAGGCCGATGCGGCTGCGCAGGATCTTTTCTCCGTCCCGGGTGTCGGTGCCGGGCTTGAGGAGCCAGACGTTCAGGTCGTTTTCCTCGTAATTGTACTTGGTGATCAGCGCCTGAGCCGTCTTGCTGGAGCCCATCGCGCCGTACTTAAAATAGAGCTTCGCCATATTGCTACCTCCGTTCGTTCTCCCATTATACCGGAGAAAGCGGCAATATGCAACCCCAATCCGGGCAAATATCACAATTCCGCTCTTGCGCCGGCGGCAAATATCTGGTAATATGGAACTGTGCCCGTCGGCTTAGCTCGGCTGTTGGGATCAATCGTGATCTTCTTGGCAAGCCAGGAAAAGACCGGTTTCCCGTTTTTCAGCGTTATCCCGATCAGCGCACATGACAATATCACAAGCCGGTGAGCGGAGTGCGCTTCTGTTGGAATCCGCGCTCAGCCAGCGCAGCTTCCGCCGCTGTCACGAAAAAACACCCCCAAATTTGAAAGGAGAAATGGACTATGGGACTGATCAAAGCAGCATTGGGCTCCGCCGGAGGCGTACTGGCTGACCAGTGGAAGGAGTATTTCTACTGTGACGCCCTCCCCGCCAACGTTCTGGCGGTCAAGGGTAAAAAGCGCACCAGCAGCCGTTCCAGCAACACCAAGGGCAGCGACAACATCATCACCAGCGGCTCCGTCATCGCCGTAGCCGACGGTCAGTGCATGATGATCGTGGATCAGGGTCGGATCGCGGAATTCTGCGCCGAGCCGGGAGAATTTACCTACGACGCCTCCACCGAGCCCAGCGTTTTCGCGGGCAAACTGGGCGACAGCATCAAAAAGACCTTTGCCACCATGGGCAGGCGTTTCACCTTCGGCGGCGAGCCGCCCAAGGATCAGCGGGTGTACTACTTCAACACCAAGGAGCTCATCGGCAACAAATACGGCACCCCCGGCCCCGTCCCCTTCCGGGTGGTGGACAACAACATCGGTCTGGATATGGACATTTCCATCCGCTGCTTCGGCGAGTATTCCTACCGGATCTGCGACCCCATGCTCTTCTATAAAAACGTCTGCGGCAACGTAACGGAAAGCTATACCCGGGAGAGCATCGACGGTCAGCTGAAAACCGAGCTGATGACCGCCCTTCAGCCCGCCTTTGCCCGGATCTCCGAAATGGGCATCCGTTACTCCGCTCTGCCGGGTCACACCATGGAACTGGCCCAGGCACTGAACGAGGTTCTTTCCGCCAAGTGGCGGGAGCTGCGGGGTCTGGAAATCGTCTCCTTCGGCGTGTCCAGCGTGAAGGCCTCCGAGGAGGACGAGGCCATGATCAAGGAGCTTCAGCGCAACGCCGCTTTCCGGAATCCCACCATGGCGGCGGCGCATCTGGTGGGCGCCCAGGCCTCCGCCATGCAGTCCGCCGCAAAGAACGAAAACGGCGCCATGATGGGCTTTATGGGCATGGGCATGGCAAATCAGGCAGGCGGAATGAATCCCCAGAACCTGTATGCCATGGGTCAGCAGCAGCCTCAGCCTGCCCCTGCCGCAGACAGCTGGAAGTGCGCCTGCGGTGCCACCGTGACCGGGAAATTCTGCCCCGAATGCGGCGCGAAGAAGCCGGAACCCAGAAGCGCAGGCAGCTGGGTCTGCCCCACCTGCGGCGCGGCTGCCACCGGCAAATTCTGCCCCGAGTGCGGCACAAAAAAGCCGGAGCCCAAGCCGGAGGGCTGGGTTTGCCGCTGCGGCGCGGTGAACAAGGGGAAATTCTGCTCCGAGTGCGGGGCGAAAAAGCCCGCTGGCGTTCCCCAATATAAATGCGACAAGTGCGGCTGGGAGCCTGCCGACCCGGCGCATCCCCCCAAGTTCTGCCCGGAATGTGGCGACCCCTTTGACGACGGAGATTTGAAGTAAGCAGCCGCCCATGGGCGATTTCCGGAAAGGAGGCAGGAAATGGCAACGAAAATAACCAACTACCAATGCCCGGCCTGTACGGGGCCGCTCCACTTTTCCGCCGGCTCCGGCAAGCTGGAGTGTGAATTCTGCGGCAGCAGCTTCGAGGTCGCCGAGATTGAGAAGCTCTACGAAGAAAAGGAGAAGGCGGCGGCCGCCGCGCTGGAGGCCGAAGAAAAGCCGGAGGTAGGCAAAGCACCGGAAGAAGCGCCAAAGGCCGAAACCGTCAGCGAGGACGATCTGCCGGAGGCGGAGGATCTCAACACGGACTGGGGCGAGGATGCCGGAAAAATGCGGGCTTACCTCTGCCCCTCCTGCGGCGCGGAGCTGATCTGTGAGCAGACCACCGCCGCCACCGCCTGTCCCTACTGCGGCAATCCCACCGTGGTACCCGGGAAATTTGCCGGGACGCTACGGCCGGATTATGTGATTCCTTTTCAGCTTGACAAGGAAGCGGCGAAGCAGGCGCTGAAAGCCCACTACCGCCGCAATCCCTTCCTGCCCAAGGTTTTTACGGCAAACAATCATATTGAGGAGATCAAGGGGGTGTACGTCCCCTTCTGGCTCTTCGATGTGACGGTGACGGGGGACGCCGCCTACCACGCCACCCGCGTCTCCACCCGGATCAGCGGCGACTATGAGATCACCACCACCAGCCACTATGACGTTGCCCGGGGCGGCTCGGCATCCTTCCTCCGTGTCCCGGCTGACGGCTCCCGAAAGATGCCGGACGACTATATGGACAGCCTGGAGCCCTATGACTACGGCGCAATGAAGCCCTTCTCCACGGCGTACCTGCCTGGCTATCTGGCAGACAAGTACGATGTGGACGCAAAGAGCTGCGCCCAGCGGGTTGACCGGCGCTGTCAGCAGTCCACCGCCGACCTGCTGCGGCAGGACGTGATGGGCTATGCCACGGTGGTGCAGCGGGATATGCGGGCGAAGATTCGGCACGAGGCGGTACACTACGCCCTTTTGCCGGTGTGGCTGCTGAATACCCGCTGGAACGGCAAGACCTACCTGTACGCCATGAACGGACAGACCGGGAAATTTGTCGGTGAGCTGCCAATTTCCAAGGGACGGTTCTGGGCGCTGACGGGGCTTGCCACCGTCCTGCTGACGGCGCTGTTCTATTTCAGCGGCATCGCGCGATGGCTGCTGACGCTCTTTGCGTAAGGGGGTGGGGCGTATGAAACGAATGGCTCTGATTCTCTCCGTTCTGGCGCTGCTGGGCTGCTTCTTCCTGCCGACCCAGGCGGCGGAGACGGACAGCGTTCCCTACATATGCGATACTGTACCGCTTCTGACGGACACGGAACGGACTTCCCTGGAAGCCCAGGCAGAGGAGATTTCCCGGCAGTACCAGTGCGCCGTGTACTTCATCACCGTGGACGACTACACCGACTATGCCGATGGGGATGTCTACGAGGTTGCCAAAGCCATCTACCGGGCAAACGGCCTGGGCTGGGGCGAGGAAAAAAGCGGCGTGATGCTTCTGCTGTCCATGGCGGAGCGGGATTACAGCCTCATCGCCTACGGCTACGGCAACACCGCCTTCACCGATTACGGCAAGGATTACCTGGCGGAGCGGTTCCTGGACGACTTTGCCGACAACGACTGGGCATCTGGCTGCCGGGATTATCTGGACACCTGCGCTGACCTTCTGTCCCAGGCGCGCAGCGGCAGTCCCTTTGACCGCGGCTCCCAAGTAAAAACCTGGAGCGTACTTCTGCTCAGTCTGGCGCTGGCCTTCCCCGTTGCCTGGCTGATCTGCTGGATCTGGAAAACAGTGGCGCAGAAAAAGGTATCCGAGAGCCGGGAGGCACAGAGCTACCTGAAAACCGGCGGCCTGACCATCACCAACCGCCGGGATCTATATACCCACTCCACCAGCACCCGGCGGAAAATCGAGAAACCCAGCGCCTCCGGCGGCGGAACCACCGTAGGCAGCGACGGCTTCTCCGGCAAAAGCGGAAAGTTCTGACGGAGGGAAAAGACAGATAAGGACTACCCTTTGGCGGCGAGCCGCCGCGAAGAAAAAAGAAAGTGCTTATCGGTTTTCCTCATCTGCCCGACAAATCGAAATTTGTGCACCTAACGCGATCGGCCTACGGCCGACGCAATGCTGTGCATTGCGGGGAACGGATTGCCACGCCAGTGTGCGCACTGGCTCGGGATTTGTCAAGGATAATTTTTCCCTGTGTCCTTTGATGCGTGGTTTTTCGGTGTGTCGCACAAAGTGCTTTTATTCTTCTTGTGTGCTATTGCCTATCTCATACTACCAAAGGCAGTTTTTGCAATATCAGCAAAATAAAAAATGGGCAGCACCTGTTAGATTACAGATGCTGCCCATTGAAATTATGCTTTGATCCCTTTTCTGACAGAATAAAGGAATCAGATTCCCTGTTCCTGTTTTGAAGATGTGTGCTGCTGCGCCTGTTCAAAATTCTTGCGGGCAGAGTCCACATAGAATTTAAGGCAACACCGCACAATGGGAGCTGCGGGCTTCGGCGGATCTTTTGCCCCAATCGTGCAGTATGAAAAATGGGAAATACATCCAGTATTTCCGCATTTTCCATACTTTCGCTTGGGTCAAAATCTCACGCCGAATCTCCTTGCCCCATTATGCGGTGTTGCCTTAATTTTCCAAAGCTGCTGAGAATCCTCCCGGATGGATTTGAACTGGGCATAGTTTCGGCATGCTCCTGTTCCAATCTGGCATCCGTAATTTTCGGAATGAAAAATCATAGATACCCGTCTCATTATGATCTTCATATTAAATTCCCATGCGCTTTCGCAGTGCGCTACCATTTATGAAAGACTTTGGCGCATGGGAATTTATATGCATCAGCACCGGTTGCCCCGCAAGGGGCGAGGTGCTGGCATTTGTTTGAAATATTACTGTGAATGCGGAGCTTTCACAGTAATATTTCCATCCTCACGAATGAAAGTCAGTATGAAAATGCGGATATTTTTCCCATTTTTTGAGCTGCACAGCTGGGACTAAAGACTCGCTGTCCAGCCGAAACAGAACTGTTCAGAGGTTCCCCGATACACGGTATCAATCTGATAAAAGCGTTATAACAGCTGCGCCAGAAGCGCGTCCGGAATTACGCCGGAGAAGCCTGGGATGGTCAGCTCTGCCGCCGGGAGAAGCCGGGCCGTTCCGATGCCGATGGCTTTCATTCCGCCCCGGTGGGCGGCCTCGATACCTGCGGCTGAGTCCTCGAAAACCAGGCACTGCTCAGGT